>NZ_BAAHXS010000003.1:0-330271 GCF_054658015.1 Alkaliphilus crotonatoxidans | reverse complement strand
GATCTTGGAAGGGTTGTACAAGATTTTTAATAGCCGTAGGCTCTAAAAAGCTATCGGAGTCTACAAAGACCACCAGGTCATGCTTAGCCAGGCTCACTCCCCTCACCAACGCTTCCCGCTTGCCTCCGTTCTGATCCATGGGAATAAACTTCAGGCGCTCTTTAATATCATATCGACCCGCCTCTTGATAAAGCAGCCCTACGATTTCATTGATTTTTTCCACCGACCTGTCGGTGGAATGATCATCCACTACAATGACCTCCAATTGCTCGAGGGGATAATCCTGATTAATACAGCTCAAAATAGTTCGTTGTATCCACTGTTCTTCATTAAAGCAGGGAATGATGACCGATACCCCCGGGGTATACTCAGGGTTAATAGGCACATGACGGTACATTCCGCCGAAAAAATATCGAGAAAGCAGAAAAATAGCAGTAATCAAGCTATAGAGATATAAAACGATATTGTATTTAAAATAGACGATACTCTCCACTCGCATCAGCATAATGATCAAAACAGCGATAAAGAGCAGGCTGCTGGCGGTATAAACTGAAAAGCCCCATCGCCTTTCTTAAAATAAGAGGAAAGGTCCCTTTCAAATTCCAGGGCCACCATGGCTTTAGAATGGCCCTCGTGAACCTGGCTAAAGGATCGAACCACCCTTCCGCTGACCTTTACTTTAGATTCAAACCCCTCAGGCATGGTTCCAGGGGAATTTCAAATTTTACAATATATTCCCCTGTTGAATTTATATTGGACCCTTCCTCAAGGGCAATTAAAATGCCTGTAGAGGAAATATCCACCGCCTGCCCCTTTAAGGAAGTCGTCTTTTCCTTTCCCCTTTCATACATGAGCACTTCAAAATTTGCCACATAGCGCAGGCTTAGCATCCTGAGCCGGTGAACATACGCTGCATCTGACTCAAGGGCATCCCTTTCAGCTCCCTTTGTCCCTCTCCGATCAGCCAACACCCGGATTTTTTGAGGATCTGGAACATTTGACAAAATTCGCCTGTCAGGTCGGGGTACAGCCATGATTTCCTTTTCTTTTCTACTGATATGCTTTCTGTTTTTAGCCACAAAACTGTCTCCCATCAACAAATAGAATTTTCGATTAATTTAATAAATCTGTCAAGATTTTAAAGGTATAGCCCCTCTCCAACAGGGCTTCAATTGCCATGGGAAGAGCTTCTACCGTATTGGTATCATCCAGGATATGCAATAGGATGATACTTCCCGGCTGAGTCTTTTTTAAAATGGTACCAGCGATATCCTCTGCTGTATTGTTTATATCCCAATCAAAGGTTGTAACATCATACATGGCTATGGTGTCATAGCCGGTGGCGGCAACAATCTGGGCACTTCGATGGTCGTAGGCACCGGTTGGGGGCCTGAACAGCATAACAGGCTGCGCTTGAATGACCTCGGCAAGTACCCTGTGGGCCTTCACCACTTCCTCCTGAATTTCTTCTGCTGACAGCTCCGTAATCACCGAATGACTATAGGTATGATTTGCAATTTCATGACCAGCCTCGTGGATTGCCTTGGCTAAATTAGGATTGACTTCAGCACCATCGGCCTTAAGGAAAAAGGTGGATTTAATATTGTATCGCTCTAATATATCAAGGATTTGGGTAACGGTTATGTCACGCCCCCAATCATCAAAGGTCAGAGCAATTTCCTTTTCCCTTGTTTTTACTTTGTGTATTACCTGATAGGGGGTATTTTCAAAATCATGGTTGAGCTTTGCTGCATCATAGCCTTCAATGGCCTCCAGGGGCCTTCTTTCATAGGCTCCTTCAAAAAGCTGGCTTAAGGGCACCAGTTCATAGCCTACCTGTTCTACAGCCTGGGCAATTAAAGGAATCGCCTTAATTACCTCGGGATTTTTATCACTGTTTAAAGCTATAATCCCACCTCTGGTGATGTAGCGCTCCACGTAGTCACCAATTTCCCGGGCTTCCTTCATATCCCAGTCCTGGGGATTGATACTGTAGTTTACCAGGGCTTCCAGGCCACATTGGGCTGTCACCAATAATACATCATCATTATAGGCCCCTCCCTGGGGTCTGATATACTTTGGCGGGATGCCCGTCGCCGCTTCGATAATTGCATTACTCCTGGCAATTTCCCGATAAATCTCTTCATAGCCTAGTTTAGTCAGATCCCAGCGATTTAAGGTATTATTTGCAATTTCATGGCCCTGGTCGATGATTTCCTTGCGATATCCGGTTCCTCTGCGACCCTCATCCCCGGAAGAAAAAAAGTGGCCTGAATCCCATGACGATCAAGCTCAGTCAACAAATCATCCATCATTTTTTCATCCCCCATGCCATTAAAGGTTAGGGATAGTTTTTTTTCGGTGGTATATACATAGGAAACAGCCTTGCTTTTTTCTCCCCCATAGGGAATAATTTCTTCCTTTTGCTGCCCCTGATTTTGACCGTCACCATAGGAGGATACAGCTTCTTTAGTGGAGCTGCACCCTGTCAGACCCATTAATAAAATAAATATAATAGCCAAAACCATTAAACACTTTCGATTTGTCCCCCGTTGTTTACCCATGACAATTCTCCTTTATTTAATCCATTTATCTTCAATATTTCTATGGCTACCCAATCATCACAATAAAAACACTTTTATATTATTTCCCAAAAGCAGAGGTTTTTTAATAATGCCTTTACTTTTATTTACCATATGCCACCCTATGAATATGGTTTAAAAAAAGAATTCCCCGATGTTCAGTCAACTTCAGCGAATTCATAATTTATAAAATAAAAGTGTCAATAGTCCTTTATTCCTATTTTATTTCCTGCTGTCAAATTTGTCAATCCTATCCATAATGGTATCTAAACCAGTATTTTACTTTAATAGTCTGCGAATCAGGCTTAATTTATTTCCATGGGGAGGGTAAAGGAGCTCTAAATTAAAACGGGTGCCTCTCTTTAAGATGTTCTTTTGATGAGAAAAGGTTTTAAAGCTGGTCCGGCCATGGTAGCTTCCCATTCCCGAAGCCCCTACCCCACCAAAGGGTAAATGGGGGCTGGAAACATGAAAAATGGTATCATTGACACAACCTCCACCAAAGGAAGTTTGACTTAATACTGTGGCTTCTACCCTTTGGTCCTCTGTAAAAACATAGAGGGCCAGAGGCTTGGGCTTGCCATTAATGACAGCAATCACTTCGTTTAAGTTTTCATATTCCAGTATAGGGAGCAATGGCCCAAAGATTTCATCCTCCATGATCGTATCCTGCCAGGTCACCCGGTCAAACAGAGTTGGTTCTATATAGAGGGTTTCTCGGCAATGGCTTCCACCATAGATAATTTTTCCTTGATTATCCTCTATTAAGGCCCTTAATCGGTCAAATTGTTTTTCATTGACGATTCTGCCATAGTCCTTGCTTTTAGAAGCATCACCCCCATAAAAGGCCATGATGGCCTCCTTCAGCTTTAAAATAAAGGCTTCCCTAACCTCTTTATGTACGTAGATATAATCAGGAGCAACACAGGTTTGCCCGGTGTTTAAAGCTTTCCCCAGATAATTCTTTTGGCTGCAACGTCAAGGCGGGCACTTTTATCGACAATGGTTGGACTTTTCCCCCCCAGCTCAAGGGTTACGGGAACCAAATTTTTGGCTGCTGCCTGCATTACAATTTTCCCCACCTCCACGCTTCCTGTAAAGAAAATGTAGTCAAAGGCACCATTAATCAAGGCCGAGGTGGTTTCCTTTTCCCCTTCTATTACGCTGACATATCCCTCATCAAAGGTTTCATTTAAAAGCCTCTTAACTAGGGCGGATACCTGTGGTGTGGCCTCTGAAGGTTTAGAACCGCACAATTTCCTGCCGCCAGGGCCCAATCAGAGGCTCAATTAAAAGCTGGAAGGGATAATTGTAGGGGCCAATGATCAGGACTGTTCCATAGGGCTCAAAAATGGAGTAGTTTTTAGATGGAACCTGGTGGATTGATGCCCTTACCCTTTTGGGCCTGGCCCATCGCCTTAGGTTTTTGGTAAAGTAGCTGATGCTATCTAAAATAAAGCCTACTTCCGTGGTGTAGGCTTCAAACTCATTTTTCCCCAAATCCAGATAAAGGGCCGTTAAAATCTCCTGCTCATATTTTTGATCACCTGCTTCAGTTTATTTAAAGCAGCTATTCTATAGTCAAGGCTCTTTGTCTTGCCTGTATAAAAATAATCTCTATGGCCTTTAATCAGTTCTTCAACCCAATCTTGACTACTTCCCATTCCCTTCGCCTCCCTTGATAATCTACATTTGTTTTTTAGGGCCCGGCTGAAATTCCACCTTGACGCACTTTCCAATGAGCCTGATATTGCTTAATTCCGTTACCACCGGGGCTTCATTGGCTCCCGTTGATAAAACCACCTTGTTGTTGGCTTCCCTTCTAAGCTGCCTGATGATTCTTTTACGATTCATTTCAATAAAATACAGGCTACTATTTTCTATTTCATTGGCTGTATAGATCATAATTACATCGCCCTTTTTAATTCGCAGGGCTTCCATTGAATTATCGGCAGCCTGAACAAAGGAAAGTCTGTCCCAATGGTACCCCTCAACCTTTTTCCCAATTACGGGCAGATTTCGATGGCCTACGATTTTATTGGTTTCTATGTCGTAGACAGGATATTTTTTGATGATATTGGCCAGGGCATCGGACCATTGCTCTGTTGGCTGTATCGGATAAAATTCTTCCCGAGGCTTTGATGGCTCTTTGTCTGCCTGGGGTTTTTTAGGTACTTCTTCCCTAAAGGCTTCTTCATAGCCAAAATCGATTCTTTCCCCCAGCTTGCTCAAAATATTTTCAGCGGCCTTCTCATTGATCACCTTTCGGCCTGATTCGATTTGAATAATGTATCCCTCAGACAAACCGCATTTTTTGGCCAGCTCCTTCTCAGTCATTTTTGCCTTCTGCCTGGCCTCTTTTATTTTCATAGCAATTCGATTCATATCTGCCACCTCTGTTTATAGTTTTATAGATAATTTAATTGTAGCATGAAGCTTCATGATTTCAATGGAATATTCTCTGACCGGGTACTTAGGCCTTCTAAGATTTTTTCGCAGATTTCATGGGTATATAGGGAATCCATCAGTTCCTTCTGGGAAAAATCCTGGTTCCTCACCCGTTGTAAAAATTCCATTACAATGGGTTCAAAGCCCCTTTTATACAGGGTTGTTTCCCAATCATCGAACCTTTCAATCTGACAAGACGAGCCTTTATAATGATGTAGCGCTACCAAATTTTCTACCTGATATTTACCTGAGGAAGTGAAGACTGTTACCAGTTCTTCATTTACACCGCTTTCTCGGTTCATTAGGGCCGTAGCAGCCTTATTAGCCCCCATCAGCTGTACCGTAAGGCTTGATAGTAAATTGCCTGACCAAACAGGATAAACCGCCATTTGCTTAAGGGGTCCATCCATTAAATATAAAAGTGTGTCAACCACATGAATAAAATCGTCAAAAATAAATTCCCTGGGGGCAAGGGGCTGATTATTGCGATTTTTCTGAAGTATAATCATGTTGATGTTTGGTTTTTCCTTTAACTGCCTGATCATGGGGGCAAAACGCCTGTTAAAGCCCGTCATCAGAAGTACCCCCTGGGCCTTTGCCAGCTCCGTCACCTTCTTGGCCTCCTGATAATGATCGGCGATGGGCTTATCTACATAAACCGGAATTTGGGCCTTGAGCAAATGGCTAATAATTTCGGGGTGGGTGCTGGTGGCGGTGTGGACGAAGGCCCCTGCAACACCTGCCCTGATAATTGAATCCAGGGTCTGATGAATTTTAGCAAATCGGTATTGTTCGCTGATTTGCCTGAGCTTTTCAGGGCTTCTGGTATAGAGATGAAATTCAACATTTTCCATTTGTCCATAGATCGGCAGATAGGCCTTTTGGGCTATTCCCCCCAATCCAATTACAGCAATTTTCAACATACACTTCACTTCCTTTGGACTTTTTTAACACCTATTAAAAAAGGCAAGCTCTCCAACCAAATTGTTGTGGAAATCCTTGCCTGCATTATCATGTTACCAGAAAAAATACTAATAAATGATTAATAATATTTTACATAATTTGTTAAGTTAAATCAATAGCAGGCCCCGACGATTTTCATTAGTCGGAACCTGCTATAGCTTATTTCATGATTTTGCAAATGTTATTGGTAAAGGCCACCGGGTCGTTAATGGGAAGTCCTTCAATTAACAGAGCCTGGTCATACAGCAGGCTGGTATAGAGCTTCAGCTTTTCCTGATCCTTTTCGTAGGCATCCTTTAGAGATTGAAATACCTCATGGTTAATATTGATTTCCAATACCTTTTCGGCCTTTATATTTTCACTATTGGGCATGGCATTTAAAACCTTCTCCATTTCAATGGTCAGGTCTCCCTCATTAGACAGGCAAACCGGATGGCTCTTAAGCTTTTTAGAGACCTTTACAGCCTTTACCTTATCCGCCAGAATATCCTTCATGGAATCAAAAAGACCCTGATAGTTTTTAGCCTCTTCTTCTACAGCCTTTTGGTTTTCATCGGCCTCAAAGCCTAAGTCGCCGCTGGAAACTGATTTAAATTCCTTTTCTTTATAATTCATCAGCATTCTAATGGCAAATTCGTCAACATCATCAATAAAATATAGAATTTCGTATCCCTTATCTGAAACCAGCTCAATTTGAGGCAGTTTTTCAATTCGTTCGTAGGATTCACCGGCAGCATAATAAATATACTTTTGATCCTCCGGCATTCTGCTGACATATTCATCTAATGTAACCAGCTTCTTTTCCTTAGAGGAATAGAACATCAACAGGTCCTGTAGGGTTTCCTTCTCACTTCCAAAGTTGTTGTAGACACCAAATTTAAGCTGTCTTCCAAAGGATTCATAGAACTTTTCATATTTGTCTCGTTCTTCCTTCATCAGGCTTAAGAGACCGCTCTTAATTTTACTTTTGATGTTTTTGGCAATCAGCTTTAATTGACGATCATGCTGCAGCATTTCTCGGGAAATGTTTAATGATAAGTCCTCGGAATCGACCATTCCCTTGACAAAGCTGAAGTAGTCCGGCAATAGATCAGGGCACTTATTCATGATTAATACCCCACTGGAATACAGCTCTAGCCCCTTTTCATATTCCTTAGTGTAGTAATCGAAGGGGGTTTTTTCTGGTATAAATAAAATTGAGTTGTATCTTACAGCCCCGTCAACGCTAATGTGGATATGCTTAAGGGGTTTGTCATAGCCATAATGCTTGTCTGCATAAAATCTTTCATAATCCTCCTGGGTAAGCTCGCTTTTGTTCTTTCTCCAGATGGGCACCATACTGTTAAGGACCTGCTCTTCAATGTAGTCCTCATATTCATCCTCAGTGCCCTCCTTTAATCTGGTATTTTTCATATCCATTTTAATGGGATACCTGATGAAGTCGGAATACTTTTTAACAATGCTCTTCAGCCGATATTCTTCTAAATACTCATCATAGCTTTCATCCTCGGTATTCTCTTTAATCTTTAAAATGATATCAGTTCCGACGGACTCCTTTTCCCAGGGCTCAATGGTATAGCCATCGGCCCCGTGGGATTCCCATTTATAGGCCTGGTCTCCATCTAATGCCCTACTGATAACCGTAACGGTTTCTGCCACCATGAAGGCTGAATAGAAGCCAACGCCAAACTGGCCAATGATTTCGTGACCATCTTTAATTTCCGTTGCCTTTTTAAAGGCCAGGGAACCGCTCTTGGCAATTACCCCTAGGTTATCCTCCAATTCTTCCTTGAGCATACCAATACCTGTATCAGAAATCTTTAATACTCGATTTTCCTTGTCTGCGAAAATCTTAATGTAATAATTTTCAGGATTGAAGCTTATGTTTTCGTCAGTCAAGGCTCGATAATAGATTTTATCAATGGCATCACTGGCATTGGAAATAAGCTCCCTTAAAAATATTTCCTTGTGGGTGTAAATTGAGTTAATCATCATATCCAGCAGTCTTTTGGATTCTGCCTTAAATTGTTTCTTTGCCAAAATAACCCCTCTCCCTTCATTTTATTTCTTTTAATTCTAAAGGCTCGTCCCACTCCTATATATGTAAACAGTACCTTACTCAAGGAATTCTGTATGGGATTTTTGCCCTCTTTGTGTTAGCACTCTCGTTTAATGAGTGCTAATTTCCATAGTCTTTATATATCATATTCTTTATTCTGTGTCAATACCTCCATTTAGGTTATTGGGTAAGCTTCTTGTACAAAAAGGAAGAATAATCGTTTTATTAAGTTGATTGATTGACGACGGCTTTTTTTCTGTGCTACAATTAAATAAAAAATCTATTTGCGGGGGGACCATTTGGTTGAGAAGGTAAAACCTGACCCTTTGAACCTGTCAGCTAATACTGGCGTAGGGAAGCAGATCATTCATGTTGATTGAATTATGGGTGCTTCTGATATTAAGAAAGCACCTTTTTTTATTATCTACCTTCCGTACTAGATTCAACAAAAGTAGTCCTTTAAATCTATAAGGAACGCTCTATTCTTGAGTCAATACTTATTGATTAAGGGTTAAATGATCTCCTGCAATATTAATGAAAGTGAGGGAGCAATATGAAAAAAGTATTAACGATAGCCGGCTCAGATTGCAGCGGCGGTGCAGGCATACAGGCGGACCTGAAGACCTTTTCGGCCCATGGTGTCTTTGGAATGAGTGTGATTGTATCGGTTGTGGCTGAAAATACCAGCCGGGTCATTGATATTCAGGATGTAACGCCAGATATGATTGAAAAGCAGATTGACGCTGTATTTGAGGATATTGAGGTGGATGCAGTGAAGATTGGCATGCTTTCTCAGCCGGCCTGTATGATGGCTGTGGCTAAGAAACTTAGGCAATACCATCCTGCCAATGTAGTGATTGACCCGGTAATGTATGCAAAAAATGGTTGCCCCCTTATGGACCCTGATGCCATCGATACTTTGATTGCCGAGATTATCCCCCTGGCGGATTTGCTGACACCCAATATCCCAGAGGCTGAGAAGATTTCAGGCCTTCAAATTAATAATGTAGCTGAAATGGAGCAAGCAGCCAAAAAAATCTACGAAATGGGGGCTAAAAGTGTACTGGTAAAGGGCGGCCATGCCCTAGGGGATGCCCTGGATGTACTATATGACGGTGATCAATATATCCATTTTAGTGCCGAAAGAATCGATACCAAGAACACCCATGGCACCGGCTGCACCTATTCCTCTGCCATAGCCTCTAATTTAGCCCTGGGTATGGATTTACAAGGGGCTGTAAAGCATGGTAAGGACTATGTTACAACGGCCATCAGGCATTCCCTTTCCATCGGTAAAGGCTGCGGGCCCACCCACCATTTTTACAAGCTTTATCAAAGGGGATTAAATCGACCCATTTAAGACTGAATTGTTGTAATATAAAAGGCCCCAACCGTTGGGGCCTTTTTAATTGTTTGTATATATAAATTAAGGCATTCTTTAAATTTGCTTTGAACACTTGATTAATTTCCTCTGTTCCTAACACCACTCCTTGACTACCACTTCTCGTAATGAATTTTAGATTGGTCATATCTGTTCTCTGGCTTCCTTTCTTCGGCCGGATACCCAATGGATATAATGGAAAGGGGGATGACTGCTTCGGGCAGGGATAGGATTTTTTGAACTGCCTTGACCCGATCCTCAGTGGGATGCACCCCCAGCCAAACGGCCCCCAGCCCCAGATGCTGAGCCATCAATAGGATATTTTGGGTGGCGGCCGCACAGTCCTGTACCCAGTAACCGCCATATTTTTCTTTTTCGGTATCACCACAAACTACAATGGCCACTGAGGCATCCTTAAGCATTTTTGAATAGGGATGAACCTCCATGATTTGGTTAAAGCACCCCTTATCCCGCACAACAACAAATTCCCAGGGCTGCCCGTTCCCTGCCGAGGGGGCCGCCATGGCTGCCCTTAGCAGTTCCCTGACCTTTTCCGCTGAAACCTCTTCATTTGTGTATTTTCTAATGCTTCTTCTTTCAAATATTTCCTTCATAGGGTCCTCCTTAAATTATATATTTTTATATCAGCGACTTTATTGTCTGCCTTCCTTTATACAAAAGGGATCAAAATCAGCATTTTCATTCCATATGTATTCTATATCTTGGGCAATCTCTTTTGATGTCGCCTTTCCATGGCGGTCTGCAACAAAGCCCAGCGTCATATCAATTCCTGCCGAAACCCCCGATGAGGTATAATATCTACTATCCGCCACCCACCGGGCTTCATAGACCCATTTCACCTTGTCGTTAAGGGAAGTCACCCAATCATAGGCCTTTTTGTTGGTGGTTGCCCTGACTCCATTAAGCAGCCCTGTTTGGGCTAAAAGGGCTGTCCCGGTACAAACCGTCAGACAATAGGCGGCTTCATCTGCTAAAGTCTTTAACAGATCAATCACCTTCTTCTGATGAACTAGTCCCCTGGTTCCTAATCCCCCTGGTATGAGGAGAATTCCGCCAGGCTTAATTGCTGTGGCCCCTTCCGTTACAACGGTAATTTTTTGCCTGCTGACAATCTGCCCTCCATTTAAGGAAAACAATCGTATTTGATATTGTTCCATTAGCCTTCCAATGACCTCCACAGGGCCAAATACATCCAGGGTTTCAAAATCATCAAATAAAAAAATATTAACATCTATCATGATCGCCCCTCCCTTCCATTCTATTATCATTCTTTTTTTCTTATTATATCCAATAGATGGGAAAAGTCAAATTAAAGCATCAACCATAAAATTACAAAAAAAGAGCGCCCCGCCCTAGATTTTATCATCTATTCTGAGACACCCTTTTTTGATTATTTTTTTAAAGCTTCACTGGCAGCATAGGCCCCGCCAAGTCTTCCTGACGTAAAGGCATAGCCTATTCCAACTCCGTTTCCGACATAGGTATCGTTGAACAATACACCCTCTGATTCAAGCCCTACGGCATACAGGCCTTTAATTGGTACTCGCTGTTGGTTTAATACCTGGAATTTCGTATTAACCAATAAGCCACCAACAGAGCCCAGGTTATTAACCTCTGCAATGATGGCATAATAGGGACCTTCCCCCATGGGAATCAAGTATTCAGAGGCTTTACCAAATTCGGAATCAACTCCTGTTTTAACGGCCTCTTCGTATTGATTAAAGGTTTCTGTAAATACTGCCACATCCATTCCTGCATTTTCGGCCAATTCTTCTATGGTATTCCCTTTAAAGCCATGGCCCTTCTCCACCATGGCATCAAAAACCTGACCGGCATTGACCCAGGGGTGATCTAAGGTAAATTGCTCTGCAAAGTCAGCATAGAACTCGGGGGGCATACCGGGCAGCTTCGGTGCCTTTACACCATTCATCCCCTCTTCCATCAGAGCTTCGAGCTGAGATTGAGAAACGATTACATAATGATATGGGCCATGGAAGGCGCTGGTGTTGGCCGCAGCCACCGCAGTTAAGGTGTAGGCTTCATCTCTGAATCTGGCCCCTGAGGTGCCCACATTCATAAAGTTTGGTAAATAGGTTAGCATCAGGGGATAGCTTGCTTCAAAGGAATCAAACTGTTTTTTCAAGTCATTGGTAGCCCTGGCCAGGGTCTGATGAAGCATTTGACCGCCAAAATTATCCGGCACCTTGGCCCCCACTTCCCATGACATGATTAAGCCTTCTCCAACGTTTTGTCCCAGACCGCCATTAACTCCCTCAAAGCCAAAATGTTCCTTGACCATTTCGGCGTTGGCAGCATAGCCACCGGTTGCCATAATAACACTTCTACCGGTAATTTCAAGGGTTGTGCCGTCAGATTTCTTTGCAATCACGCCTACCACTTCACCAGCTTCATTGGTTATTAGCTCCTTGGCGGTGGTTTCTGTAATCACCTGTCCTCCTCCAGCTTCAACGGAATCGGCCAGCATTTCCCTCAGGGTAGGCTGACGGGTTTCATAGGGGGGCAATACGTGAAGCTGCTCTCCCATGTAATTAAGAAATTGAGTAGTGTATCCCTTTTCAGCCAACCAATCGTAGGTTTCTCCTGACTTCACCACATATTGCCTGATGGCCGCAGCATCCACCCGCCAGTGATTGTTTTCAATCCAATGGGCGATCTCCTCTTCTGCATCAACCTCTACTCCATTTTCAACGGCAACAGATGAATTATAGAACTTACCGGCCCAGGATAAATTACTGGCACCGCCAATAACACCTGTCTTTTCAATAATAATTACCTTCGCCCCTTCATCGGCCGCTGCTATAGCCGCCGATACGCCGGAGGCCCCTGCCCCCACTACGATAACATCGGCTTCCAGCTGCTCTGTTTTTCCTTCACCTGTTTTGGGGGCACTTTCTTTTTTAAAGGCATCGACATTTCCTCCCGCCTGTACAATGGCAGCTTCAACGGCTGTTAGCATGGCTTCGCTAGAAATGGTTGCTCCACTGACTGCATCAATAGCCAGGGATTGGGTTTCCAATATCTGCTCCTTGATTCTCTCAAGGGCCTGATCCCCCAATCCTTCTGTTTCTGACTGGCTGATGATCTGAATATCAATTATTTCTGTTTCACTCAGGGTCACTGCTATTTTTACATCGCCTCCGTGTCCCTTGGCCTCTGCCGAATAGGTACCTGGCTCCATTGTGCCGGCTGTTTCCTGGGTACAGCCTCCCAGCAGAGAAACCACTAACACCAGGGCCAGGGCCAACAGTAATGGTTTACTGATTTTTGTCCTTTTCATTATTCATCCTCCTTATTAGATCAGGTATAAATCCTTATACAAAAAAATTGTAAACCCTGGTGCAGCACCAGGGTCAAGGATGTTTGTTAAAAAACAAATAAAAATATGCAAATTAGATATAACAATCTAAATGGGTATATTTACCTCTAAATAGGAATTGTTTTTGTCTTTAGTCTTTTCTGTTAAAATGATTTTACCGATAACGTCTCCCTTAATCGTATAGCTCTTTCTTTTAATAAAATCCAGCATAAACTGAACGGAGTTCCTGGTGAGATAATCCTCTTGACGAGTTCGAATTACCGAGGTTAGATAGGTGTTGGGGGCGATGTATTCAACATTTTTATCTATTTCCAAATCAAAATGTTCTACTTCCTCCTCGGAAATGGCCAGGCCCCAGCTATAGTCAAAGGTCTCGCCCTGGGACAATAGCGCCTTTTTTTCAATTCTAAAGGAATAAAAGGTATAGGGCAAAGCCTCCATCCATGCATTAACTATTTTATGCAGATGGTCATCCTGCAATAATATGTTTTTATTGGTCTGCTTTAGTCTGTATATACCCGGTAGCTCCTTGATCTTACATTGATTTAATAAGGTCTCCATTTGGTCAAAATCATCATTAATTTCCTTCATCTTATTTAAAAGCAGGGTCTTACTTTTTATTTCTTCCTCCAATTGAAGGGCGGCTTCCTTGATATGATCAATAATTCTTTCCAAGGGGGCCTCTTTTGTCAAGGCCGCTGCCTCTGGCAGGGGGATCTGTATACTCCTATACCATCTGCTCATCAGCAGACTTCTGGCATCTAAATCACTAAAATATCGATAATTGTTTTTATGGTCTTTTATTGGTGTAATAATACCATATTTCTCATATAGCCTTATGGTATCAACAGTGACCCCCAGCAGAGAGGCGAATTCACCGATGGAATATTTCATTATTTACACCTCCTTGTAATTGCCTTTATATAGATTATAACAGATATAAACAATAATCAATCTCTCAAAGAGGTTAAATAGGTTATAAATGCTTTGACTCATTTCTCCGACAAGGCTTGTTTTAATAAGGTAACTTGACCAAGCAACTTTTTCATTACCGTAAACACCTCGCTATGTATAAATTAATTTATCACAATGCCGGTTAAAACTGCAGGCCCTTACCGGCCCGATAATTCTGGGAAAATCTATTTTTTACCAACAATAACCTTTTTCATTATAACTCATATTCCCCCTGAATAAAAGATAAAAGCCTATTCAATTCCCATCTGAGATTAATCACAGCAATAGCCCTTAAAAATAAGTGTTGGCGGTACATTCAATGGTTTTTCTTTGAAAAAGCTGATATAATATAAACTACAGAACTCATAATATATATGGAAAGTCGGTGATACGATGGGAAAAATCAGTTTTTTATACTTGCAAATATATAATGAAATGAAGGAAAAAATAGAAAGCGGAGAATGGAAGGAAGGTATGAAGCTGCCCACTGAGCATGAGCTTATAGATACCTTCAGCGTTAGCAGAGACACCATCAGAAAGGCTTTACAAAAGCTGACTAATGATGGTTATATATACAGACAGGCTGGAGCAGGAACCTTTGTAAAAAATATAAAATCAAGATACAAGCTTACTGTTTTAGAAAGCTTCAGCGAACAAATGATATCCAGGGACTTGGCACCCTCAAGCGAAATAATTGATATAAGTCTGGGGCTTCCCAGTCAAAAAATAGCCAAATATTTAGAGTTAAAAAAACATGACAAAACCTATATCGTAACAAGAATAAGAAAAGCAGATCATGAGCCTATGTGCTATGAAACGGCCTATGTACCTGAAAAAAACTGTCCTGAATTAGATAAAAAAATCAACCAAAGTACCTCTTTATATAAGCTATACGAAGACATTTATGGGTTAAAGATAAAATATGGAGATATTTTTTTAGAGGCTGAAAAATGTCAGGATCAAATAGCAGAAAAATTAAATATCGAAAAGGATTCCCCTATGCTAAAAATGAATTGTATCGTTTATTTGGAAAATAATAAGCCATTATATTTTGTTGAAACCCACTATATTGGCGATAAATATGTTTTTTTTGCAAGTATGCCAAGAAAATTATAAAAGCCCCAAAATTGGGGCTTTTTCAGTCCTAAGAAATAAAGTTTTTTACAACTTCCTGTGCAGATTTTCTTACGGCATCATCTATGGCAGTACCTACTACCAGTATGTTTACACCTGTATTCATAAAGGCTTTGTAGTTTGAAAGGTTAATTCCTCCTTCTGCAAGGGTTGGAACATTTACTGCATTCACTAATGCCTCTAATCTTTCCTTAACAACAGGGTGAATTTCCCCTGCCTGGGCTCCTTCATAGCTCATTCCAGTCATTAGCCCTATTAAATCTACCCCTATGCCTTCCATGCTTTTGGCTACCTCAGCAACCTCCTCAGGGGTTCTTGCTGGAAGTCCAAAGGTATGAAGATCATCTGGGTGCCCTATATAGGCGTCAACCAGAAGGCCATATTTATGAGCCTTTTCAACCACCTCTTTTAAATCCTCCAGACTAGCTTTATGAATGTGAAGTCCATCGGCACCGGCTCTGGATAATTCCATGAAAACTTCCTCTTTGATTTCAGTAGGGACTATTTCGCAGAAGCCCCCTGGAATACCCACTGTAATATAGATATCTTTATCTACTACATTTCTAATACCCTGGGTCACCTTAATCATTTCTTCCATTGGCACTTCATGTCTTATGGCTTCTGCATCATGCATGCTTGTAACACCCTTTAATCCTCTGGCCAATACCACAGCAGGATGATTTGGTTCAAGCATTTTTACACCAGCATCTACCACAGCCTTAGCAAGTCTTGCATCATCTCCTGTGATTCCTGTACTCAATAGTGTTGTTCCATTGTGGGCTTTTATCGCATCTTTTACCTTCTGCAAGGCAACTTTTCTCTTTTTCTCCATATCAGCAGCAAACATTTATACTTCCTCCCTTTTTTGTCTTTGTCTTGCTAGTTTATTAGCAAAGACAGTAATTAAGAATGATGATACCAGGGCAATTCCCATACTTATGGCAAATCCCATCGGTTTATTGGCAAGAACTGGCGCAGTAATTGATGGAACATAGGCTGTACCCCTAACATCGAATAAACCAACAAACATTCCTGATAAAGCTCCTGACAGCATCGCTCCTATAAACACAATTTTATCTGAAAACATAAATGGATAAGATGCTTCAACAAAGGTACCAAAGGCCATGTTGATTATAAATCCTGGTGCAGCTATAGCTGATTCACTTTTCTGTTTTGGATAGATGATATTTGCTAATGTGATACCAGCTGAAACCATAACTAATGCTGTCATATCAATGGCTCCTAAGAAGCTTGAGCCTGTTTTTTCCATTTCAAGCAATACGATGGGCAGTATAGCAGCATGATATACTCCCCCTATAATTGCTGGCCACATCAAAAGCCCTGCAACTGCTCCTGCCAAAATTGCATTATAGCCTATGGCTACTTCTATTACATACCTTACTCCATTACCAAATTTCAATGCCAATGGTGCAATTAAGAAAAATACTAATAATCCTGCTATCAGTCCTGAAAGACCACCTGCTACTATATTGGCAGTTGTTCCTGGAAAATTCCAACCAAGGGCCAACCTGATTAAATAAATAGCCAGCACCCCTGCTAAAATACCTCCAATTAATCCACCAATTAGTCCACCATCTATGGATAGCATCCCTGCCACTACCCCTGCTACGATACCTACCTCGTCTAGTCCAGAAACCTGCTTTGCAGCCAGGGCAGCCACCATTACAGGAAGTCCTTTAATGATTAAATCAAATGCATCTCCCAAGCCGCCCAGGCCTGGTACCTTACTTAGGGCCAATGTGATGGCCATGGCAATGAATCCTGGCAATGCCGCCATCATAATACCCCTAAAGCTGATTCTTTGTAATATCCCTTTGTCCATATCTTCCGTTGAGCTTGAGGATGAGCCAATTACAGGTTTGTACTTAATACCCCAGAATTTACTGAGGGCTTGAATAGCCGCAACCGCTCTGGTTCTATTTGTGGTCCCGGTGGTACCTGAGGTGGCGATAACTTTTCCGCCCATGGATTGTACTGTTGCCATAGAAGCGCCACCAGTACCAGCTATAGGTACCTTCTTTTCCGCCGCTGCTTTTATAGCCAGCTTATTAGCTCCCTTTGGATCAGAGCTAACTAAAATGATTCCATGGATTTTTTCATCCAGAATTTGTTTTGCAATGCTTTCATCCATGGCTTCTGCATCTACATTGATGTCCTTTAATACTTTTTCCTCTGAAAATACTACTTGCTTTGCTTCTAAATCCCAGCTGTATAACCTTGCTAACGTTTTCTCATTGGCGTTATCCATAGAAGCCTTAGCACCAATAAATTGGACGGCTCCTATTTCAAGACCTGCTACTTTTGCCTGTCTTTCAATTTCTTCAATTAGCTTTAGGGGATCTTTGCCTCCTAAATTATAGAGGTTTCCACCACTACTACCTAGTATTGCAATCCTTTTCATTTAGCCTCCTCCTCCATTCCGTTTTAATTGTACGTATAATATTTGTACGTATATTTATTATATATTAAATATACGTATAAATCAATAGTAGTTCATTTACTTTTTTTGAGCTATTTAAAAATTTTGATATTTCCTTCTTTTCATATAGTGATCCCTTTATCTACTATATATTCTAAGCATAAATATAGAGATATCAGCTCCCTTTGATCTATCAGGCATATACTAATTGCGCTTTGAGCCAATTTTTATATACCTTGAATCAAAATGGTGCCGGTATCTCTAGGTGTATAATTAAGAAATTTGATAATAGCAGTCTATTCGATTTTATCCTTATTTTGCATTAGCTTACATATCAGGTATTGTCTACACAATACCTCCCCCACTATATAAAAGGGAATGAAGGTGGTCAATTTTTTAATGGCGGTGGGCACACTGGAAACGGTAGCATATAAATTATAAGAGGCCATGCTAGACAGGTAGTTTGATTCTAGGTTGGTCATGGAAACAACGGTTATGCCCTTTGCCTTCAGCTGCTTCATGATAGGAAATAAAACCTTTGAATTGCCCGACAGGGAAATAATGATGATGACATCCTCCTGGTTAAGATCCCCCAGAATTGACTCAATTTGTTCATTATCATGGATCATATACAGGTACTCATTAATTGCCATAAAGTTTCGCTGTAATTCCTTTGCAACATTCATCTGGGAATATCCTGTTCCGTATAAAAAAATCCGTCTTGCCTTGTACAACACCTGGCAAATTTCATTAATCTGATCTAAATTCAGGTGCTTTATGGTAGCTTCAATATCCTCAATTAATACGGTGGTTATAGGCTTTTCAGGCAAGTCATGATAATTCTGCTCATTTTCCCATTTTAAGAAATATTTAAATTCACTATAGCCGCTGAAGCCTAATTTTTTTGTAAATCTCAGTAGTGAAGACTTAGAAACACTGCACTTATGTGCCAGATCGGCAATGCCTAGATTGGCAACTCTTTTTTGATTGTTACAGATATAGTTTAATATATATAAATCATTTTCATTCAGCTTATCATAATGTTTATTTACAAGCTGCTCAAGCTTCATGCTACTCCCCCCCTTGTAGATTTACATATATACTATCATTCTGCCTTTCATTCATCAATAGAGTCAATTTGAGAGATCCTTGTCACCGGAGCAGCGCAACTCCTAATGATGTTTCCTTAATGAAAACCAATGTTGCCAGTCATGGAATGCAATTTAAGGATAGGGTATTTTTGCCCCTATCCTTTGAATTATTGTATTAATCGATTTCTAAAAGCGGAATCTATGGGTTATTTACTTTTTATCTTAACGGAGGCCAGTAGTCACGATTGACCTCCATTAGTTCATCTAAAATTTCCTTTGCTACCCTGGCACTGGGGACGGTTTTAGAAAGGGTTATGGCCTGCCATAATTTCTGATAAGACCCCTCTATCCAGGCCTCTACCACCAGCTTTTCCACCGATACCTGCTGCTCCATCAGCCCTTTTTGAAATTGTGGAATTTTTCCCACAGATAAGGGCTCTGGCCCCTGGCTTCCTACAATACAGGGGACCTCTACCATGGCGGTGGAATCAAAGTTTTCGATCACTCCTTGATTAGGTACGATCAACAGCATTCTTTCATGGGTATTGAAGGCAATGGCCCTGGCTAAATCTACAATATAAGAGGCATGCTCATCTATTTCCAATTCGTATTCTTCGGTGGATCTGTTTTTAATAATACCTTTGCAGGCCCCAAACACCAGCTTTTCCCTTCCATCCATCACCTCGTTGGCCCTTGTATAGCTTTTATCTGAATGGGCTACAACATAATCAGGAAACAGGTAATATTTTAAATAGGTATTGGGCAGTGTATCGGGGTCAACTGCATAAACATCCCTTGCCTTGGCAAAGGTATCATTCCAGCTTGCATCGACATGCTGCCGGTCTCCCTTGGGTACCACATACCCATATTGGGCCACGTGCTCCTTGAGCCTGGGCATCAGGTCGTTCCCTTCCCGATCACGAATATCTGTCCACCAGCCAAAGTGATTAAGGCCATAGTACCGAACACACATATCTTTCCTGGACCTTAAACCTAAAATTTCAGCCATCCTGGCTTCTATTCCAATAGGCATGTCGCAGATATTTAATATTCTTGAATTGGGCCGCAGCCTGCGGGTGGCCTCTGCAACAATTGCAGCCGGGTTTGAATAATTCAGCATCCAGGCGTGGGGTGAGTACTTTTCCATATAATCTAAAATCTCAATGACACCGCCAATCGATCTCATTCCATAGGCGATTCCCCCTGGGCCACAGGTTTCCTGCCCCACCACACCATATTTAAGGGGAATTTTTTCATCCAATTCCCTCATGGCATATTTCCCAACTCGAATATGGGCCATAACAAAATCCACATCTGTAAAGGCCTCCCGGGGGTCGGTGGTGGCTATAAACTGAATCTGTGGAGCCCTTTCCTTCAAAATAATCTTACAGGCCCCGGCAATGATGTCCTGCCTTTCCTGATCATTATCATAGAATTTAAGCATTCTAATGGGCAGCTTATCTAAATTTTGAAGCAGCATTAATACAATTCCTGGGGTAAAGGTGCTTCCTCCCCCAGCCACTACAATTGAAAATTTTTTCATAGTCTAATCCTCCCTCTAGGCTACTGTCATTTATAACATAGGACATAGGTTATACTTTATTGCCGTGATGTTTCTTCCTCTAAAAGCTCCTCAAACTTCTCCCTTACAAGGGATACCGATGTCCCTACTATTACCTGCACACTTTTTCCCTTATGTACTAATCCAAGGGCCCCTGCGTTTTTGAAGAAGGATGCCGGCTTTACCCTGGCTTCGTCGGCCACATTGATCCGCAGCCGAGAAAAACAATTGGTTATATCGACTATATTATCCCTTCCTCCCAAACCTTCTAAAAATGCCCTGGCCTTCTGGTCTGCCTCTTGAGCAGCCCCCTCGACAGTGCCCTTTTTCTCTCTATACTCCTGCTTTGTATACAGCTTTGTTTCAGTATCGCTCTTTTCTCTGCCCGGCAAGGGGATATCAAACCTTAATATCAAATGCCGAAATACAAAATAATAAATTGCCATAAAGCCAAAACCCACTATAAATTGCATTACATAGGTCTGCCAGTGATTTGAAAAGAGGGGTATCCAATTACTGGTAGCCACTTCAATTAGCCCTCCTCCCATATTACCCACTAATCCAAAGGCGTTCATGACGGTACTCATGGTGGCGGCTAGAATTGCATGAATAGCAAATAAATAGGGGGCAATGAAAAGAAAGGTAAATTCAATGGGCTCTGTTATGCCCGATACCACTGAGGTCAGTGTTGCAGCCAGTAAGAGGGCACCGACCTTTTTTCTCTTTTCTGGTTTTGCAGTACGATACATGGCATAGGCCAGGCCGGGAATACCAAACATTTTTACATTACCATGCAAAGTAAACCTCGCCTGGGGAAACAATTCCTTAAGGGGTGCAGCTGATTGGGCAAATTCACTTAGGTGTGATATCCAATAAGGTGTAATTCCCTCCGATATCACAGCAGGACCATACTGGAACGGTGTATATACAAAATGGTGTAATCCTGTAGGGATTAAGATCCGCTCCAGGAAGTGGAATATCCAGACTCCCACAAGACCCGTTGCCTTGATGAAATATTGCATAGATAAAATCCCCCGTTGAACGATGGGCCAAAGCCCCGCTGTAATAAAGGCACAGGGTATCATTAAGACGAAGGAAATGGCAACAACAATGGGGGTTCCCTGGAAGGTCCCCAAAAATTCGGGTATTTGCTTATCAAAGTACCGATTATGAAGCCAGACGATAATAGCAGCAATCACGATGGCTCCAATGATGCCGGTATCCAGGGTTTTGATGCCCGCTATGGACTTTAATCCACTGGTCCCCCCCGAATCAACCCCAAAATCCACTCCGAAGTTGCTTCCCCATGTACTTAAAATTCCATTGATGAAATAATTGTACATAATATAGCCCATAAAGGCTTCCAGGACAGCCTTTGCCTGGGCTTTTTTGGCCAAGGATATGGGCAGTCCAATCAAAAAGACCAGTTCCATTTGATTAAAGACTGCCCAGCCTCCTGTTTCAATGAGGTGCCATATACTTTTCCATAGTGTCCCCTCTGCTGCCAAGGACCCCATAATGTCAGGATTTTGAAAAAGGGTGGCAAAGCCCACTACAATTCCGAAAAAGGGAAAAAGCATTACAGGTACAATCATAGCACTACCAAATCTTTGAATCTTTTGCATCATTTCGATATCCCTCCCAATAAATTGAATTTGTAAAAGTACAATTCATTTATAGCATGTATGAATATCGTTTTCAATCAATTCAGAATTTAAGACTTGTTGTGCCCGTTCAAGTTACTTTTCTCAATTTATGGGATTTTTCCCAGCGTTGTCATATCTTCTTTTTCTCTTTATAAGAATTAAAACTGCCAGCTAAAAAGCACCTTTAGCTGGCAGAGAATTCATAACCTGATTCAGGCATATTTAATTTTATCATTCACCATTTCAAAACGAGAGTAGCCTAAGGAGAATCATACAAAAGCAAGGTGATGAAGGAAGCTTTATTTAAATTTCCCCGTAGGTTAAATAATGGGCCAGCAGTAAATCCACCATCCGTCCATAGCTTTGAATCCCTTCTTTTTGCCCATTACTTTTTAAATAAGTGTCATTCACCCTGTTGGCAGTTTCGTTAATTGGGCCTTCGTAGTCCCTCCAAAATTCTGAGTAGGCCATAAGGTCTCGACTAAGCTCTGACGAATAGGCATCCCTTAATTGAGCGGCTAACAGCGGAGATTGTCTGTGGAGGGCATTCATACTGTTTAATAGGGCTAGAATAATTCCTGAATATTGAAAATCAATGTCTGGATGAACCGATGCTGTTAAATAGGCAATATAATTGGCCTCGTCTTCACTGGCAAAGCCCCTTTGGTGGGCCATCTCATGGAGAACCGTAGCAGGCAGTAGTAAATCCGGTACGGCAACATTCACATTTACCTCTGCAGTAAAGGGAAAATACATTCCAGTAATGCCGGTATATAGCATTGGCTTTGAAAGAATTATAGCCTTAGGTTTGCCATAGTTTCCTGCAAAGGCCTTAATATCCTTTCCAGCTATAAAATAGCCCTCTTTGGCCCTGGAAAATACATCCCGGTACCCCCCCTGGATATGCATTACCCCATGCTCATCCTCTAATATGGCTCCTCTTAAACTATTTCCCCTTTCAATCAAAGCCAGGTTTAATTCATAGAGCTGCTCCACTGAATAAGGCTCAAGTTTTAGGCCTGTTATTTCGGCAATAGAAATTCTGCTATAGTTCAGCCCCCACATCAGCATAAAAATAATATATAATAGACAAATATATTGGAAAATCCGATATAGAAAGAGTAAAGATCCGCCTTTTAGGAGCTTGTAAATTAAAATTCCCACCACCACTGGTATGGCAATTAAGTGTATGATATAGACGATTTCCCCCAAGGAAAAGGGAAACATACCGGTTATCTGGCTTATTCCCTGGAGCAACCACTTATTAATACCAAGAGAATAATATTTTTCTAAAAGCCACCCCTGCCCCTTCAAAATTTTGCTCAATAGAAAACACCCCAAAGCTATAATGGGCAATATGGGCAAAAATAATTTTCTTTTAGATTTGATTTTTTCCGTTAAAGAATGACTCATGGTTCCGACTCCTTAGAATTCAATTTCTATAGATTATTAGTCTGGTAGCTCAATTGTAGCTGTTCATTACTTGCCCTGTCAAGTAAATATGACTTTCAATTGATATTCTAACCAACTATACCCATATACCTTAAGTGTCCACTATTTCTTTGATTCCATCGAAAAACATTTTATTTATAGGAGTTGGAAGGTGATAAAGATGAAGCCTTTATTACCAGCTAGTTCTCATTATGGTCAGGAATTAACTCAAAGGTTTGTTCAACCAGGGTTTTTCCCCATCCACTGCTTTCATGCTCCGATACTTTTCTAAATCCGGCCCTTGTATACATACTAATAGCTGTTTCTTGATCCTCTGTTGTCTCAAGGAAAACCCGCTTAAATTTCTTTTCATAGCAATATTCTACGGCTTTTTCCAGTAAGGTTTTACCTAATCCTATACCTCTATAACGGGGATGTAGAATAAACCATCTTAGTTGAGCCACCTCGGGGGAATGGCCTAATATTGCAATGGCCCCAACGATTTCATCCTTCACCTCGGCAAGCCAGAATCGGTCAAGATCAGGCCGGGGGCTTTGAAAGAAATCATAAAAGGTTTTACAGACATAGCCTTCAAACCCGTGATTGTATCCACATTCCTGGGCATAAATCCACCCATGCAGATAAATTAATTGTCCCACGTCCCCTGGCTTTAGGGTAGATCGAATTGATATTTTCGTTGAATCCGGCTTTCCTGAAAGGGTTTCTTCAACCATCTCCATTCCCTTCACCAGCCTTTTCTGATCAACATCTGACAATTGGTTCAGCATTTGATGTATTTGCTGATCAGACAGCTCGTTCAAATTTAAAAGGGTTTGTCGTCCCTTATCGGTAAGATAAAGAAGATATAGCCGACCATCTTCAGTAGACCTTACCCGATAAGTAAGCCCCTGCTTTTCAAAACCCTTAATTATTCTGCTCAAATAGCCTGGGTCAATCCTTAAGACCTCAATCAATTTTTTGGCTGTACAGCCCTCTGAATGACCAATTTCATATAAAATTCGAGCCTCTGACAGAGAATAATCACTGTCAAGCATGTGTTGATCCAGCAATCCCAATACATTGGTGTAAAACCGGTTAAACCTCCGAATTGTATGGATGGTTGATTGATAAATGCTATTCATGGTACTTCCTCCTCTTAAATCGATTTAATCTATTATACCGACAAATAGTTGCCAAAGTCAACTATTTATTTGACTTTAGCAACTATTTTAGAAGAAGTCCCTATTTCCTTTGATTTAAGAGATATTCTCCAGCCTTTTAAGGGTTTGAATATCGATCTCTTGTTCTTTTTTCTGTAGCAGTCTAAATTCCTTTTTCACCATCATATTAGTCCATATGACAATAATTAGATCAATTGCAAAGGTACCATAATAAACCCCGGCCACACCAATTTTCTTTGGTAATATCAACATCACAGGAATATAGAAGATCAACTGTCTAACAATACCAATGACAGCCGCAGGCCTTCCCTTATCAATTGCAGGGAAAAAGGTCATTGCCATAAAGATTGATGAAAGGATCGGTAAAATCAACATATATATTCTAAAATACAGTAAATCCTGCCCCACTAGTATTCTGTCCGGCAGCATTGATCCTAAAATGGCCTGGGGAGCAGCCATGGAAATTACCCAAAAGGGTAATGTTAACAGAACAGAAGTAAAGGTAAAGATTTTAAAGGAGCTGATTACTCGATGATACTGCTTAGCACCAAAATTAATTCCAATCACTGGCTGTAATGCCCGCATCAGACCAAAGATAGGTGTAAGTAAGAAGGTAAAAATTCGATAGACTGCACCATAAAAGGCTATATCAAGGGTTGTTCCATATCTAGACAGTGCATTAAAAACCACCACTGCCTGCACCAGGTTCATTACACTCATAATCAGCGAAGACATCCCCAACCCTATGATGGACTTAATAAGCTCCTTGTCCCTGGAAAAACTTATTAAATTTGTTTCAAAGGAAGCATGTCCTCTGCCAAAATATAACCACCCCATAAGGGTGTAGACCAGCATTCCTACATTTGTTCCCCAGGCAACCCCGGCTACCCCCATATCAAGTACCACAATAAAAAGATAATTGGCAAAAACATTGACTACTAATCCGATTCCCATCATCACCGCTGCCGATTTCATCTTTCCCTCTGCCCGTATAATCATATTGCCTGCCAGGCCATAAACCCAGAAAAAGGCCCCTAAAATTGTAATTCTGAAATATTCGTCTCCCAAAATCAGAGCCTCTCCTGTTCCGCCCATCATTTTCATCAATTGGGTTGAGAAAAGCAGTCCCAGGACCATATAGACAATTGTAACGATAATAGATAAATAATTTACATTTCCCAGTAATTTCAACTGGGTCTTTTTATCTTCCCTCCCCAGGGCAATACTTAAGGCAGACCCTGCTCCCACCCCAATCAATGACCCAAGAGCTACGCTGATTTGTGAGAGGGGATAGGCCACCGAAACCCCCGCCAGGGCTGCTTCCCCCACATAACGTCCCACAAAAAAAGCATCTAACACCGAATTTAATCCGAACAAAACCATGGCCACTACAGCAGGCCATGATAGTTGAAGCATAACCCTCCATAGATTATTAGACAAAATTAATTCCCGCTGTTTTTCTTTTTGACTGACTACAGCTTGACTCATATTTAAATCCTCCTTATAAAGCTTAAATTGTATTTTTATGGCAAAAAGTAAGTTAGAGTAAACTAACCAAATTTACTTTATCATGTTTTATCAAATTCTGCTGCTCCAAACAGTTTTTTTTGCTCCGAAATCACTTTCTTTTATTTGAATCAGTATTTGATAAGATAATATAAAATTCTGTAGCCATTTTAATCGTAGCTGCTATAATTAAAACAAAAGACAGTTTTGTGCATGGAATGGAAGGCGCTTTCTTTCAATAGATGTTAATCTTGAAGATAAGGAGATGATGTGATGGAATGGCTTGAGCGATTGAATCAATCTATTAATTACCTGGAGGAAAACCTGGCAAATACGATTAGCTATGAAAGGGCGGCTCAAATAGCCTGTTGTTCAACCTTTCATTTTCAAAGGATGTTTTCATATATTGCAGGGGTTCCTTTGTCAGAATACATACGCCGAAGACGTATGACAGCGGCCGCCTTTGATTTACAAACCACCGATATGAAAATTGTTGATCTGGCTTTGAAGTATGGTTACGATTCGCCAACCTCCTTCAACCGCGCTTTTCAAAGTATTCACGGGGTTTCCCCCTCCTCTGCCAGGGCAGAGGGAACCCATCTTAAGGCCTATCCTCGCATTAGCTTCACAATTTCAATCAAAGGAGATGTAGAAATGAATTACAGAATTGAAAAAAAGGAGTCCTTTAGAATTGTTGGAGTTAAAGAGCAAATGAATACCAATGTGGAGGAAAGCTTTAAAAGGGTACCCCTATTCTGGCAGGAGACTGCCCAGGCCGGGATGATGCCTAAAATTGTTGGCATGATGAATCAATCCCCCTTTGGCCTGTTGGGAGTCAGTACCTGTATGAATGAGACGGATTTTGATTATTATATTGCAGTTCCATCTGATTTGCCTGTTCCTACAGGAATGGTGGACTACCAGGTGCCTGCAGCCACCTGGGCTATTTTTTGAATGTGTCGGTCCCCTTCCCCAGGCCATGCAGTCCCTTCAGAAAAGGATTATTACCGAATGGCTGCCCACTTCAGGCTATGAATATGCCGATGCACCTGATATTGAAGTCTATACCGATGGAGACCAGCAGTCTCCCACCTACCAGTCAGAAATATGGCTTCCGGTGGTCAAGAAAAAATAAGACTTTACCCATAATTAGGCAATCTGGCGAGCAAGGCTCTATCTCTGGCAGCAAAGCCAATCCAGCAGGATTGGCTTCGGAGATATTGCTATGGGTCGGTACTTCTAGAGACGCATTACCTCTCATACTCGTAGAAAGCTTTGAATGTACTGGCACTGAACAGCGATTTGCTGGTAGATAAAGGTTAAGTATACTTACTTTTTTATTTACTTCGGATAATTTATAATATAAAGGAAAATGTCAGCAAAATGAGGTGTAAAATATAAGTGGAAAAGATACTTGTTGTGGATGACAATATTCAGCTAGTAGAGACGATTTCAATTTATTTAGAAAATGCAGGATTTCAGGTATTTCAGTCTTATAATGGGAAATGTGCATTGGATTATTTAAATTTACATGAAATAGATTTGATAATAATGGATATTATGATGCCGGAGAAAGATGGTATAAGTGTTACTAAAGAATTAAGAGCTAAGGATAATATACCTATAATACTATTATCGGCAAAATCTGAAGAAAAAGATAAAGTTGAAGGCTTAGACTCGGGTGCTGATGATTATATTACTAAGCCATTTAGCAAAGATGAATTAATTGCAAGAGTTAAGGCTCAATTACGCAGATATAAAAATTTAAACAAAATGCCCTCTAGAGATTCTGAAATTCTCATTAGAGGATTAAAAATCGATTACGACAGTAAAACTGTAACTTTAAATGATGATATCATCAACTTGACTCCAACAGAGTTTAAAATATTGTATCTGCTGGCACGAAATAAAGGAAAAGTTTTGTCTATAAAGATGATTTATGAAAGTGTATGGGAGCAAGAATTTTTAAATTCGGAAAATACTGTTATGTTTCATATAAGCAATTTAAGATCGAAACTTGAAATCGATGTGAAAAAACCAATGTATTTGAAGGTAGTTTGGGGACAAGGATATATGGTGGATTAAAATGATGAAGAGGAAAACAATCAATATAGTTCTATATATTATTTCTATATTTCTAATCAGCATGAGTATAGTACTTTCTATATCAATTTGGAATAATAGAAGCCTATTTTTTGATGAGCTTATATATTCTAAAACTAATTACAATTATTATGTCAAATTAATCTATGATTCAATTAAAAATGATGATTTTACTAATGAGAAATTATCAGACTATTCCTTCGTATATTACAATTTTTTTATTGATGGCGAATGGTATACAAATTTACCCGATGATAGTAGTGTTATCGAAAATAAAGAGGTCATCTCCGTATATGTAAAGGAGAATGTAAATGCTAAAGACTATATATTCGAATCCAATAGTGAATATTCTATCCTAAATGAGTCTCATGATCAAGCTGATGAAATCTTTGTAGATGGATATATATATATTGATATGTCTAAGAACTTGTACGGCCCTCTTCAATTTTCCATTAAGCAGGATCTCAAACTTCAATCTATATTATATTTTGATTGTATCTCTCTTCTTATTGCTATATCTATTGGTTTGATTTTATTTTTAAAGAATTTTAAATATGGACAGAAATATATATCAGATAAATTGGATTTTATCCCTATCGATATAAAGTGTATAACATTTATATTTTTGATCATGCTTTTTTTTATTTTTTTACCTGTATATATAGATACCTTTAGAGTTTTTTTCCATTTAAGAAGAAGGATAATATTATTTAGTCTATCGACTGTTTTAACCGTCTTAGGAACAATTTTTCTATTAGATATATTATGTATCATATTATTACATAGAAATAATCCTATAGAATTAAAGAATAAATGGGACAATAGATATTTTAGAAATATACCTTTGGGGTTAAGCCTGTTTCTATTTCTAATTACACTATATATTGGAATGTTAAACAGCTTTAGTATGTTTGAATCCTTTATTAATAGATATTTTTTTGTAAGAGAAAATATATTAGTTTTAACGATTCATCTTTTAATCATGATCATATTATCTATTGCCATTTCAAGAATAATTAAGGCTAAAAACCGATATATCAATCTAGTAGTATCGGAAATAAGAGAGATCGCAGAAGGGAATTTAAAAAAGGATATAGCTGTTATAGGAAATGACAAGATATCTGATATCGCTCAAAATGTGAATTTAATAAAAAAGGAGTATATAAAGGCAATTGAGGAACAAAAAAAGAGTGAAAGATTAAAATATGAATTGATAACAAATATTTCCCATGACTTAAGATCCCCCCTTACTTCTATTATAAATTATCTAGATTTATCTAAAGCATTGGCATCAGAAGAAAAGTTAAAAAGATATATAGATGCAGCAGAGTCAAATTCTAAAACATTACATTTACTAATAGAAGATTTATTTGAATTGTCAAAAATGGAAAGCGGAAATATAAGACTTACCAAAAGCAATATAGACTTAATATTATTGTTAAAGCAAGTCGCTTATGAATATAATATTATCTGTAAAAAAGAGAAAAAGGAGATAGTGCTAGTATCTTCTTTAAGTGAAATTCAATATTTCTGCGATAATCTTAGTATTTCAAGATTATTTAATAATTTAATAGATAATGCTGTTAAGTATTCATTACCCGATACTAGGATATATATTGAGGTAAGTTCCTCTGATCAAGATATCAGAGTAGAGGTTAAAAATGTATCATCATATAAATTGGATTTTGATTTAGATGAATTATTTTTAAGGCTGAAGCGAGGAGATAAGGCAAGGACTACTGAAGGCTCAGGGCTTGGACTGGCAATTTCCAAAGGGATAGCTGTATTACATAATGGTGATATCTTGCTTAAAAAAGATGGGGATTTATTTAAAGCAATGGTCATTTTACCAATTTTAAACAATCATTTTGACAAGCTGTAGTGAAGGCATAAAAACTAATCTTTTAGATTTAGGCTGTCATTAGCGGAATAATCTTAAGGGATTCTTAAGAATAACATAAGTAATTCCTAAAATAATCTAAGAAATTCCTAAGATATAACCTCCTGTTTTTATTCTATAATATACGTAGATAAAAAGAGGAGGTTATTTATATGAAAAAAATTATATGGGTTTTGATTTTGTGCTTAATCATAATTTCCGGATGCTCACATAATCCAACTGGTGATAAAAACAACTCGGGTGAAATGCAGCCTACAGCCGCAAATAAAAAAGATAAAGTCATTGAAGGGGAAATTACAGTTTCCCCTCTTAGATGAAATTGAATTTGTCGATATTGCAGCTGAAATGTTTATGGAAAAATACCCTAATACCAATATAAAGGTGGAAACCTTCAGAAAAACTGAATTTATTGAAACATCTGATGGAGCTGTTATGTCCGTTGCACCATCTGAGGAATTTTCAACGGAAAACTACTTGCAGCAATTAAATACAAAAATGATATCAGGAAAAGCTGAGGATGTGATTTTAACATCTCTACTGCCAATGACAAAATATATCGAAATGGGTGCATTTGAGGATCTGACTCCTTACATAAAGGAAAAGGAAATGGATGATGAAAATTATTTCATGAATCTAATAAACCTGGGGAAAAGTGAAAAAGGTCAATTTCAAATTCCTTTAAGAGTATACTTTGACGTCATTTCCTTTGATAAGGAATTGGTTCTGGATTCAGGAATAAAACCTGATGAGAACTTAAAGACCATATCCTATTCAGATGCTCTTGAAATAGGGATCGCACTAGTGGATAATACCAACAGGGAAAACACTTATCTTTCAATTGGAAATAATGGCTATGAAGTAGCATATCGGTTAACAATGGACAATATTGATAAGTTTATTGATTTCGATAACAAGGAATTAAATTTTGATTCAAAAGAATTTGCAGATATTTTAAGATATGCAAAGAAACTTGATGAAGAAGGATATTTTGACAAAGGAACCATTGATTTTTATAACATGGAATACCATTTTGCCTATGATATTGATTTTCCCAATCAAGCTGCTGCATTTGCTTTATATGATGACAGCATAAGATATCAGTCAATGCCTATGTGTGATAAAAATGGGAAGGCACTGGGAAGGATGTCCTATGATTTTGGAATTAACAGCCAATCTCAAAATAAGGATTTAGCCTGGGAATTTATCTATTTCCTTATGAGTGAGGAAGTACAAAGTATGCCTTCATTTCACATGACAGGCATAAATAAAGCTGCCTTTGATGCTACTTCTGAAAGATATGCGAAAATGATGATTTCAGATGAAGAATATTTTGAAGTGGCTGATTATATAAAGCTTTTAAGGAGTTGGTATGATCAAATAGAGGTAGGTGAATTTACAGACAATTACTTAAAAGGACTTATATCTGAAGAAATAAACAAATATTTTGAAGGAGTAACTACAGTCGAAGAGACAGGTAAAAACATACAAAATAGAATTGATAAATATTTTAATGAATGATTATTAAAAAGAAAGGGGGAAAGGAACAATGAGAAGAAATAGGATAGCATATTTGATGCTCTTTGTAAGTTTATTTGGGTTTATGTTCTTCTATATCATTCCTTTCCTGATTTCTTTATTTTATGCTTTTATAGATAATCCTTTGAGCAAGAACTTTGTTGGACTCAATAATTATAGACAGTTATTCAGCAATAAATATTTCTTAAGAGGACTAAAAAATACGATTATTTTTATATCTATATCTATTCCTCTCAATATTATAATTTCCCTTGGACTGGCTATGATTTGCCATAAGATAAAAGCATTTAATAAATATTTCAGTTTAGTTTTTTTGATTCCACTGGCAATACCTTCGGCAACTACAGCATTTTTTTGGAAACAGATTTTTTCTTTAAATGGAATCTTAAATAAATTTTTAAGTACATTAGGTTTTGAACCTATTGATTGGTTATATAGCAAATATAGTATGTATATAATAGTTTTTATTTTCCTCTGGAAAAATATTGGCTATAATATGATACTTTTTATATCAGGTTTAAACAATATACCTAAGGCATATTATGAATGTGCTGATATAGAGGGGGCTAGCAGATTTCAAAAGTTCAGAATTGTAACTTTGACCTACCTTCTTCCCACATTTTTCTTAACATTTATTCTGACATTTATAAATTCCTTTAAAGTTTTTAAAGAAATTTATATTTTAACTGGAGACAATCCCCACGAGAATATATACATATTACAGCATTATATGAACAATATGTTTATGTCTCTTAATTATCCTAAATTAGTTAGTTCAATATCAGTTCTTATTACAGTTATAGTAAGTTTGATTACTATCATATTTGTATTTGAAGGTAGAGCCTCTAACAATTTATCTGAATAGGAGCAAAGGTATGATGAAAATTAGTATCAGAAAAATAATACATAGAATTTTAGTTACGATTTTTTTTGCTGCCGCTTTAATTTATATTTCGCCGCTGATTATTACTATCCTAAATTCCTTTATGACCCAAAGAGAAATCAGCGAAAATTTTGCCTTAGTCAAGACAATTTTTGAACCCGATAAGAGATTTGTTGACATAAGACTAATACCAAATCCCGTAAGTCTGGAGCAATATAGAAAATTATTGATTGAGACACCTGTTTTTCTTAAGGCTTTTTGGAATTCGGTGGGCATTACCCTACCAATCATAATTGGACAAGTTATCATATCAGCATTTGGGGCATATGGATTTACTGTTTTGGAATTCAGGTTTAAAAAAATACTGTTTTTTATGTACATTGTTGTAATGTTGCTTCCACTTCAGGTTACTTTATTACCCAATTATATAGTCGCTGATTTTTTTAATATAAAAGATAGTTATTTGGCAATTATTCTTCCTGCTATTTTTAATCCTCTAGGTGTTTTTCTACTTTATCAGCATATGAAACTTATTCCGAAGTCTTATTTAGAAGCTGCACAAATAGATGGTGCAAACCATCTTGAAATATTTTTTCATGTGGTGCTTCCAAATGTTATTGGAGGTATTGCTTCCATTGCAACATTAACATTTGTAGAATATTGGAATCTAATTGACCAAGGGATAATATTCATAACGGATAGGGGTAAACAGCCCCTTTCATTGTTTTTAGCTGGCATAGAGGAGACCCAATTGGGAATTTCATTTGCGGGATCTAGCTTTTATGTAATACCAATTTTAATTGTACTTTTTTATTGCCATGATTACCTTAAAAATGGTATTCAAACATCTGGGTTAAAGGGGTGATATTTTGTGAATCAAACAAAGAGACTCTCTATATCATTAGGAATATTTTTCTTTATAGCTTTAATACTGACCTTTTTTTCCAATACACTCTATAATCATAATTTACCTTTAGTTACTGTAATAATGCCGGGTAAGGGCAAGCTTGTTCATAGAGTAACAGCGAATTCTGAAATTTCATATGAGGATTCTTACAAGATTTATTCCCCTATAGAAGGAAGGATTGATGAAATATATGTAAGCAGAAATCAAGCTATCAATAAAGGTGATGCTATTATGAAAATTATTCCCGATGAATCAAAGGTTAATAATTTACAGCAAGATATAATTAGAAAAGAAAATGAAATCTCTTTGGCAGTATTAAAATTAAACGATTTATATGAAGAAAAAAAATTTATTGATGAAGCGGAAGCTTCAAACAAAAATATGAAGGAATTAAATTTTCAAAGAAAAGGTGAGGCAAAGCTGCATAAAGATAAGATTGAAAATGCAAAAGAGGAATATGAAAAGATTAAAAAATTATATGAAATGGGAGCAGAGCCTTATAGTAAACTTTTAGCTCAGGAAAACTTAATTGAATCTTTAATAACCGAATATGAAATTTATATGAAAGATATTTCGCTGCAAATAATGGAACTTGAGTTATCGATCAATGCTGGAAAGCTGGATCTGGAAAACTTAAAGAAGACTATGAATGATTATAAGGATAATGTTATCTATGCTGATTACAGCGGTATCATCAATTTGAACAAATTAGAAAGAAAAAGTATGATTTCAACTTCCTCTCCCATTGGTACAATTGCTATCATATCTGATAATTATATTTGTGAACTGAATATAGATAGCAAAGAAAGAGAAAAAATAAATCAAGATAGTACAGTAAAGATAAGAATTACAGGAATAAGCTCAGAAATCAAAGGGGAAATTTTATCCATAGACAAAATCGATGGTACGGATATTTTTGAGGTGAAAATTGGTATTAAATCTGAACAGAAGCTTTCTGGACAATCGTGTAAGGTTACAATTGAAAACACCAGTGAAATATATGATATCTTAGTGGATAATGCTGCGGTTAGAAAGGATTCAGAGGGATATTATATTTTTGTACTGAAGGAAGAAAAGGATCGCTTAAAGAAAAAATATACTATAAAAAGGGTAGCTGTTGAACTGTTAGAAAGTGATGAAAAATATTCTGCAATTGAAGGATTGCAACTTCTTGAACCTGTAGTTGTAAGGTCTGATAAAAATATATACAATGGAAATAGAGTTAAGTATGAAGAAAAGCAATAAATTGAATGAGAATCTATTAAAGTTATTTCCTTTTAAAATTGGCTAACAAAATGACTAACGGTTTTCATTATACAAAAAAACAGCTGCTTTAGCAGCTGCCCGTAATGGTTGGCGGAACTATTTAGTGCACCTTAAGACGCTATGCTGGTACAATGCCCTTCTAGGGCTGATGAATACCATCAGTTTAACTAGGGGTTTTGATTTTCTTTAATAACCTCCCTGTGTGGCTGCCTTCTATTGACGCAATTTCTTCCGGAGTACCCTGGGCAACAATATAGCCGCCGCCCAGCCCCCCCTCCGGCCCCATATCAATCACATAATCAGCTTGATTAATTACCTTGATATGATGAGTAACGATGATCACTGTATTCCCCATTTTCGTTAAATGTTGAAGAATGCTCAGAAGCTTATCAACATCTGAAAAATGAAGGCCTGTTGTTGGTTCATCCAATAAGTAGATATTTTTTCCCCTATGGGCCTTCGCAAGCTCCTTTGCCAGCTTAATCCGTTGAGCCTCTCCACCAGACAAGGTCAAGGCGCTTTGCCCCAACTTAATATACCCAAGGCCCACATCGTAAAGGGTTTGCAAAATATCACTGATGCTTTTATGCTCTTTAAAAAAAGCCAGGGCCTCCTCAACGTTCATAGCTAATACCTCGGCTATGGAGCGATTGTGATATTTAACTTCCAGAACATCAGCGTTAAATCGCTTTCCCCGGCAAACTGGACATTCTACCCAAATATCAGGCATATAGTGCATTTCTATCCGTCTTCTGCCTTCTCCATGACAGGTCTGACATTGACCTGTTCCACTGTTAAAGCTAAAGCTATTCTGCTTTAAGCCTTTCTTCTTAGCCCCTTCCGTTGAAGCAAACAGCTTTCTAATGTGATCAAAAACGCCCGTATAGGTTGCCGGATTAGATCGAGGTGTTCGGCCGATGGGCTGCTGCGTAACACATACGACCCCATCTATTCCCTCTAGTCCTTCTACTGTTTTACAATTTAGATAAAGGGAATCTTCGTGATTAACATAGCCCGTCACTGCCGGGTATAGGGTTTTCATGGCCAGGCTGCTTTTACCTGACCCACTGACCCCGGTAATACAGGTAAGAACCCCCAGAGGGAAATTTACATCTATATTTTTTAGATTATTAGTCTTTGCTCCCTTAATCTTAATCCACCGGCGAGGTATTTTCCTTACAATCTCTTTACTAGCTTCCATACCAGCAAGATATTTCCCCGTTTCAGAGGCTGAATTCTGCATAACCTCTTGGGGAGAACCTGCTGCCACAATCATCCCTCCCTGTGTTCCAGCACCGGGGCCCATATCAATTATTTTATCTGCAGCCAGCATTGTTTCACGGTCATGCTCCACGATTACCACTGTATTACCTTCCTCTGTAATTTGCTGAAGCATTTCAATTAGTGGCTTGTGATCCCTGGGATGAAGCCCTGTAGAAGGTTCATCCAGTACATATAATATATTGGTAATACCGCTACTCAAGAGGGATGCCAGCCTTAATCGCTGCAATTCGCCACCCGAAAGGGTGGGAATTCTTCGATCAAGGGTTAAATAGGAAAGCCCTAATTTCAATAAATTGTCTAGGCGCCTATGGATACTTATTAATAGATCATGGACAATTTTTAATTCCGCTCCCCTTAGCTGTTGGGGCAGGGCTTCAATCCATCTCCTAAGCTCTTCAACTGTCATCATAGCAGCTTCAGGAAACCTGGTTGAAGCAATGGAAACATGTCTGGCTTCTGCATTAAGCCCTTCACCATTACAGTGGGGACAGGTTTTTTCCTGCATAAATTCCATAGCCACGGGGCTTGCCCCCGCTCCACTGCCCTCTTTGAAAAGCCTTTCAATGGTGGGCACAGCTCCCTCAACAGGTCTTGCAATTTCTCCCCTTCTGCCTCCGGTCTCGTAGCTAAGCTTCACCACTCTGCCATTGGAACCGTAAAGGGCCTGCTCCCTAAATTCCGGCGGTAACTCCTTCCATGGCAAAGCCAAATCAACCTTCATGTCCTCTGCCAGGGCCAGAACTTCGCCCTTCATCCAATTGGCATTGGGCTTTTTACTAAACTTCCCTAAGTTTCCCCACCATTTCGAAGCTCCATCTAATATTGATAGGTTGGGCTTAGAAACGATTAAATCGGTATTCACCTCAAGATTAACCCCTAACCCCCTGCATACCGGGCACATACTTTCGGGATGATTAAAGCTAAAGGTGGAGGTTGTCAGGGCAAAGAAAATGTGATTGCAATGATAGCACATTTCCCTGGTTTGAAGCAAAACCCTCTCTGATTGATTAATCAACACCTCTATGGCCCCCTTCCCCAGGGTTAGAAAATGTGGAATACAATTTTCTAACCTTTTCTTATACTGCTTCCATTTCTCATCCTTTGGGTTTGGTACGATAAAGGCTTCCTTCTTTTCGGGGTGGTAAAGGGGGCTTATGGTAAGCTGGGTTCCCGCCAGCAATTTAAACAGTAATTGAGGAATTTCGCCGACTTCCAGGGCCTTAACCGTCCTTCCGCATTCAGGACAATGCCGTACCCCCAGGCTGGAAAAAAGCAGACGCAGGAAATCGTAAATTTCTGTAAAGGTACCAACGGTGGATCGTGGGTTTCTGCCCTGGTTTTTTTGCTCTACAGCAATGGCTGGTGGAAGGCCGAGAATTTGATCGAAATCTGGTTTATCCATTGGCTCCAGGGCCCCCTTGCCTAAGGCAGACATACTGTCTATAAAACGCCTTTGGCTTTCGGCATACAGGGTATCAAAGGCCAGGCTGGATTTTCCGCTGCCGCTGACCCCCGTAATGACTGTCATTTTATTTTTAGGAATCGTTGTACTAATATTTTTCAAATTATGTTGCCTTACACCCCTTATTATAATTTCATTCGTGGGCGAATCGATTCGTTGCGGTTGATTCTGAAACAGGTTATCGGTACCTTCTAAATTTTGTTTTTCCAGAGCCATATAGGGTTTTAATTGCTCCAGGGGCCCTTTTCCTATTTTAATGCCTTGGGCATTTAGCTTAAGCCCTTGATCCTCCAGCCACTCCGGCCAATGATTCAGCCATTTGGGAACTGTATACTCCTTTACCCTGTCAAGGGCTGGAACATAGGGAATCACATCTATGACAGGGGTTTTATCAAAGGCATCCAATCCTGAAACCTCTATCGTTTGATTTCGTAGATCTATGCTTACAATTCTAACGGTGGTCATGGCAATTGGGTTGGGCCTGACAGGAGACCTGGAAGCAAATATCCCTGTTCTGGGGGCATTTTCATAGGGAGGATTACACTGGGTGGCCCGCCGATACATGGCCCGATCAAACCTGTTAAACCACCATATTAGCTTAAGATGTGAAAAGCCCTTCAATTGTACCAGAAGATCATCCTTTACCTTAAAAAGCCGAAGGAAGCAGGTACCCTGTATTTTTCTGATTTGACCCAGGGGCTTTAAAGTATGTTTTTCTCCCAGAGGGAAATCGGGCCCTAAGGCCTTTATTTCAATATTTTTATATATTTCTGCTTCTTCATTCCGCCACTTCTGCCATTCCTCCATTGGCCCTGGCAGGCTGCAATGCCTTACACGGTCTTCACAGGGAAAATAGGGCTTTATATCATAGACCCTGCTGTTGCTACAGGCTGGCACCCGGTCTACAACCACCATTCCCTGCTGCTGATCCACCTTAATTATTTTCACCACGGGAGTAAGCACTTTCCCCTTCCTTAAAGAATAGGCCGACCTGATTTCCTCCTGCTGATCTTTGTCATCTTGAAAATGCTGGCCTGGAAAATTTTCCGGCTGATTACCCTCTACAAATAATATCCCATGACTAAATTCATCTAAATACTTTAATGCCGGACGATAGTCCGGCATAATTTGCACAACTGAACAAGTCTCCCGGGTGATTAATCTCCCCACCGGAAAGAGCTCCATTTTTTTATCGTCCAATTTAAATCCTCCATTCTACCCTTCTTACCACAGGGGCTTCACAGGTATGTAAATTTCTACTTTACGGCTTGTTTCCAAAAGGTTTTCTGGGTAATGTTCAAAGCTTAACCTGTCATCGGGCTGATAACCGCTTCCTGGAAGCCAGTGTCCATACATGGCATCCCAGGCCTCTTGATATTGATCATCCTTCAATAGGAATCGACCAACGGCATATTTGCCTTCAGCAATGATCCGGCTTCCAAATTCCCCTTCTGCTTCTACCTCCTCCGAAACGGCCATACACAGGCTTATACGCAATTTATCCTCTTCGGTTAAATCTAAATTGTCATGAAATAGGGTAAGCCACTTTGTTTCCTCGCTCATCAGCCCCCTTTCATGGGCCCACTGAAACAGCTGATTGAAAAGACCTTTAAATAATTCAGCATTTTCTTTATAAGCCCCCCTGTGTCGCAGATAGATTACCTTCATGGCCGGCACTTGTTTAACCTCTACCTGATAGGCCATACCTGTATCGGTAATGAATGAAGCCCTGGGTCTATGGTCTATATGATTATTATAATGAAACTGATTGGACGATACTTTTCTCATATTGCTTTCTGTTGTAACACCTTGTCTTTTAACCCCCTGCTGTATACGGAATTGACTGGCATTAACACCATAATATTTTTTAAAGGCCTTGGCAAAGGAGGCTTGATTTGAAAAGCCACAGGCCAGGGCAATTTGTACAATCTCCATGGCGGGGTTAGCAATCAGAAAAAAAGCCGCCTTTTCCAGGCGAACTCTTTGTATATATTCAAATAACCTTTCACCAGTTAAAAGCAGAAATATTCGATGAAAGTGAAAGGATGAAAAATTAGCAATTCGAGAGAGCTCCTTGAGGGAAAGTGCTTCTGAAAGATTGGTCTCTATATAATCTTGAACCCGATTGATTCTTAAGCTGTATTCTTCCCATAGGGCTTGCTTGATCCCATGCATCACCTGAGTCCCCCTAAATTTAGTATCTTTTTATCTTACGCTACTTGCCTAGAGCATGGCCCAGCATATCTGAAACCACACTTAAATAATCATCCTCCTAACAAAAAAGGTAGGTTGAACTGCCTTTTAAGTATTCAGGATTTCAATCTTAAACCAATTTCTTTTCAATTAAATATGCTTCAAAAATCTTTAGATTGGCATCAAAGCTTCTTCTGCCAAAGCCCATTCTAAAATAGGGTCCGTCATAGAAATAAGTATCTGCCGGCAGCAGTAAAACCCCCTTTTCAGCCACCAACTGATCACAAAATTGTCTGATGGGAATTTCAATGTTGATCCGGTGGAATCCGATGGGGCCCGCCATGGGACGATTATACTGAAATAACTGACTATATTTTTTAAAGAAGGCATCTGCAATCTTGAGATTATCTTCTATGATTTTTCGATTCCTTTTTAGTATCTTATCACCATGACGCAGGGCAATCAGGGCCAGCTCTTCAGCCGGAGCGCTGCTGCATATGCTGGTATAGTGCTTAAACCGTTTCATCTTTTCTCTAATATCCTTATCCTTGGTGGCAATCCAGCCAATTCTCAAACCAGCTAGGCCATAGGACTTAGACATAACTCCCAAAGACACGCCCTTTTCATAGAGGTCTGCAAACCAGGGCCGCTCTATTTCATCGAATTCACTCCCCTTATAGACCTCATCATAAAATACATAAAGGTTGTGCCTGGCAGCAATATCTGCAATTTTTTTCATTTCCTCGGGGCTAAAAATATAACCTGTAGGGTTATTGGGGCTATTGACGCAAATTAGTCTGGTATTGGGCTTAATTAATTTTTCCAGCTCATCAAAATCCATGGCCCACCCAGCGGCTGTCTGCTTAAGATGCCATTTTGACACCTGACAGCCCAGGGCTTCGGCTACCCCATAAAGGGATTGGTAAACTGGGAATTGGCTAATGATGTGATCACCTTTGTTCAGGCAGACATTCATAAAGTTAAAGATTGCCTCCTGGGCTCCCACATGGACAATTACCTCATCTTCTTTTATCCCCTGATAAAGCCCTGCTATGGCCTCCCTAAGGGCTGGATTCCCGGCCACCTCAGTGTAGCCTAACCAGCCATTTAGCAGGGCCTCCTGGGCCCCTGGCTCGTAGGTTAAAAGCTCCCCTATTGTCATGGCTTCACAGTCTGACTGGGCAAGCAAATAAGGAGCAGAAAACTCGTGTTTATCAAAGTATACCTCCAATTCAAAATCCTTCAGCTTCATTGAATCACCTGACCTTTACTGTATTTTTGCCTTAAATTATAATTATATTTTTAATAAAAATATCCTTCTTAATTTTTTTAGTAGAGTCAAATCTAACACTCCTTTTTTTGTTATAAACCTTAATTTTCAATGGTTTTCATTATTTTTGAAAAAGATCCTACTAAAAAAAAAGAAAGCTTTTACATATCCTTTTTACTTCCATATAGAGGAGTTTTTTCCTTAATAAATGAAAAAAGAGCTGCCTTTTCCAATGATTAATTAATCATTTAGAGACAGCCCTCTTTTATAACATTAATTTAACTCGTTGAATAATTCAAGTTTTACTATTTAAGCAGGATTTTTAACCTCTGTACTAGATTTTTTCAGCTATCACTGATGATAGGGTTGGGCTTCTTCCAGGGCAGGGGTCAAATATTCATCCTCTTCCAAAAAGAAGTGCCCAGACCCATAGGTTTCTCCTTCAATTCGGAGAAAGACCTTTGGTACATTGAAATAGTCCCCAAAGCTATTGGCTAGGCTCTTTAAAATCTGTCCCTCCAGAAAAGCACCGGCATTCATTTCGGTAATTAAATTGCTATTGAAATCTACAAGCACCGATTCCTCCTTTGGTTGATACAAAACTTCCTTTATCTCTACATTTTTATCAATTACATGCCTGATTTCTTCTCCTGGCCCTTCCTTTAGTCTTTCTTGAAAAATCCTCTTAATGTCATCATTGGTTTGAAATTCTACCATTTCCTCTACATAGACAATGGTTTCATTATGGAAATCTGGATAATAAAAGCGAATTTGCTTATTAACGGCTGCATTTTCCTCTAGCTGTGCCAAGGCTGTCACTATTTCAATGTCACCGCTGGTATAAACCGTCTTAATTAACCCTCTATCCACTGCATAGTAGTCTACGGTTTTAACTTCCTCATCGACTATGGTGGTCACCTCAAGGGCCTCATAATCCCCATGGGGAGTCTTGACCGGTACCTGTTCCCCAGTAATTTCTCTAACTCGACCATCGGTGAGGGTCCAGCTGGTTCCTTTGACAAGGGGCTCCTTTAATACCACCTCAGCCGATGAAGTATTGGCTGATAAATCCTCTATCATATTATGAAATATATACATTTCTTCCTGAGAACTGAGTAACCGAACCTCGCCATTTCTAACCTCATATACCTGGGCCACTGTGGTTCCAGGATTACTTATACGAAGCTGAGCTCTGCTGCCTTCAATAAAGTCAAAGTAAACTTCCTTTGCAGCATATTCATTGCCTTCTCCCTCATAAACCAATCGTGTGTTTTCTATAAAGGGAAAATAATCCTCAACGGTGTATTCCGTAGGCTCCTCTACCGGATTATTTGGTGCCGGCTCCTTGGTACAGGCTGTTAACAATAATATTGTACTTAACACTAGCAGCAGCTTTTTCATTGGCCTTTCACTCCTTTACTTGTTATAATTATTATGCCTTATACCCAATTCTATAATTCTTTAAAGGGTATGTTCAAGAACATTTTCTTTTTAGGAAAAACTTACCTCTCTTTTATGTGCAAGGAATAAGAGGAGGCTTTATTAAAGGCTGTGTTATCCTTAGAGAGGGGTCTAGCTGGCCCACCTGCATTAAATTTATGCCAAAGGAGGCTTTACCATGGTTCATTTAGTCTATTGTGATGATAAAGAAAAGGTTTTGGAAAAAATAACGGAAGGAACTAAGACAATGGTTGTACGGGGGGCAGCGGGAAGAAAAATTCCCCATAGCAGGGTTCTGAAGGGGGAATTGCTGTACTTTATTAAAAAGGGATCAGGAATTATTACCGCCATGGCTACGGTGACAGATGTTCAAAATTACATTAAGCTTACCGATGAGGAAATTGTCAAGGTACTTGATACCAATCAGAATAAGCTGAATTTAACAGATAAACAGCGGGCCCGATGGCATAAAAAGTGCCTGTGTTTGGTAGAATTTACCGATGTGAAGGAAATTGATCCCTTAAAATTTGACCATCAACGGAATATGGATGACTGGCTTATATTGGAGAAAATCGAGGATGTGGTGGTAGGTACTAGCATTCCCTTTAATTATAGCCATGCCAAGCTTAAATAGAAAAATAAATCCCAGTAGCAATCATAATACTAACTGGGATTATTTAAGTTAATATATACAGGCTTATTAGGTACCACAAAAGGTTCGATAGGGACAAGCAGAAGGGGCCGGTGGTGAAGCGTATTCACGCTGATCAGGACGATGATCGTAGGGATTGGAAAGGGCATTTAACAGCCGATTCATTACACTATAATCCTCCCTCTTCTCAGCAGCTTCCAGTGCCTCCTCCACCCGATGATTCCGGGGAATCAGGGCAGGGTTATTGTCCTTCATTAATTGATGAAATTGTTCCTTTGATTGTGGCTGCTGATTTAATCTTGCCTGCCAGGCCTCATGCCATTGGTGGAAATCCTGGGTGTTAAAGAAGGGTGTCTCCTCTAAGCGATCAAAGGTTAAGGCTAGGAAAGTATTGGTGTAGTCGGCCCTGTGCTTCTCCATCATACCCAGCAGACCTTCAATCAGTCCCTTATCCTGGGGTTCATAATTAAAAATTCCCAGCTTTGCCGCCATCCCTGTCAGCCAATTGTTTCGATACACGTCTTCATATTCTGCAAGTGCTTCCTGGGCCAGCTGAAGGGCCTCTTCCTGATCAGTGTGCAGCAACGGCAACAGGGCATCGGCTAATCTGGCCAGGTTCCATAGCCCAATACCGGGCTGATTACCATAGGCATATCGTCCCTGGGTATCAATGGAGCTGAATACTGTTTTGGGGTCGTAGGTGTCCATAAAGGCACAGGGCCCATAGTCTATTGTTTCTCCACTGAGGGTCATATTGTCTGTGTTCATCACTCCGTGAACAAAGCCCACCAGCTGCCATTTGGCAATGAGGGCCGCCTGAACTTTTATTGCCTCCTTCAATAACGAAAGGTATGGATTTTCGTCAGCCTCTGCCTCTGGAAAATGCCGTTTTAGTGTATAATCTGCCAGGGCTCGAAGCTCTTCAACCTTCCCCCAGACTGAGGCATATTGGAAGGTACCAACCCTTATATGGCTGGAAGCTACTCTGGTTAGCACTGCTCCAGGCAGAGCTGTTTCCCGCATCACTGACTGCCCTGTTTTGGCCACCGCCAGACTTCGGGTGGTGGGAATACCTAGACCCGCCATCGCCTCACTGATGATATACTCCCTTAGCATGGGCCCAAGGACTGCTCGCCCATCTCCGCCCCGTGAATAAGGCGTTCTGCCTGACCCCTTCAATTGAATATCTACTCGTTTTCCTTCAAGGGTAATCTGTTCCCCCAATAGTACGGTCCTTCCGTCTCCCAGCATGGTAAAATATCCGAATTGGTGCCCTCCATAGGCCTGGGCGACGGGTTCAGCCCCCTGGGGAACTTGATTACCGGCCAAGACCGCCACACCTTCTGGTTCCTTAAGGGTCTGGGGATTCAACCCCAGTTCCCTGGCTAAAGAATCGTTGAGAATAACCAATTCAGGTGAGTTCACCGGTGTTGGATTAATCTTGGAATAAAAGGATTTTGGAAGACGAGCATAGCTGTGATCGAGATTCCATCCAACTTCCATTACTTTTTTGATCATAATTCTCCTTCTCCTTCACTCTTTATATCATTTCATTAAAAATCCTTTAGTACTTTTAAAATTGATCTTAGTTTCTGCTTCCATCAATTTAATATACCTATCTGTCTAATATACCCGTTTTCCAGGAGAGGAACGATTAATAGCAGAATAAAAAGGCCGGTGCATTTTTTTTAATGTACCCGCCCTGCATTGAAGCAATCAATCTGATTCATTTTATTTTTGATTGTTTAGGTCAAGACTTTTTAATCCCCTTGCCCTTCCATTGAAACCAGCATAACCCATATTTCCATTGTGGTTGTGTCAGGCCCATGACTAGCATATCGTTCAGCAGCAAAGGGCGTTGTCATCAGCTTATGCTCTGGCAGCCATGTTTCAAAAAGATATTGATGTGCCTTATAGACGGCATCCATAATAAGCTGTTCAAAGTTCTCTGCCTCAAAGCTACAGACTATATATTCCCCCGCTGGCAGTTCCCATGTATCATAGTCTGCTATGGTCCCCTTTGAAAAAGCCTCTGCCCCGGCAAAGTAGCAATAATGCCCTTCCTTTGTTCCAGAAAAGGCAACACCTAGTTCATCCCCATCAGGCTTTATTCCCTCAATAGTTGGCTTTTTCTCATGGAAGGTATCCCACAAAATTCCCAGGGTATCTACTCCTGTTTCTCCCCCACCTGGCATTTGATCGATGGGTTCTTCTGTTGTAAGTCCAATAAAATATTGTGTTGAAGAAATTTGTTTACGGGTCATCTCAAGAATGATCCCATCCGCAATCAGCGGAACATTCTCATTTACCAGGGTATAATTTAGATGCAATTGAGGTTTGATAAAATGGTTCAGCCGTACAGGGCTTTGGCGGAATTCCTCGGGGGTTATACCAAAGCAAGCCTTAAATGTCCTTGTAAAAAGCCCATGTGAGGAAAAACCAAAATCTAAAGCAACATCGATAATCCGTTTGTCTTGCTTAACCAAGGCTTCTGATGCCCTTGCAAGACGACGAAGCTTGATATACTCATTGACAGGCTTATGAACCAGTCGGCTAAAGAGCCTTTGATAATAAAATGGTGACAACGCTGCAATTTTTGCCAGGGTTTCAATTCTAATTTCCTCTGAAATGTGTTCCTCAATATAATCTACTGTTTTCTGTATTTGTTCCCATGCGTGCATATTATGCACCTCCTTTTTAAATAGGATACCATGAGGTCATTAAGCTCACTTGACTCTCTATGCTCTTTTTATTTTTTAAGGATTTAATACCGTCATCATACCTTTTTAATAACATCCTGGTTTGGTTATCAATGAAAAAAACCATAATTCCATGTTAGAATTACGGTTTCATTCGATATAAACATTTAGGATCTAAACTTCCACCTATACCTATGATTTTATCACAGATTAACTCGTCCCCTTCTTTAAACACCATATAATATTTGCAATTAGTAGGCCAAGTGATAGACCGAAGCCTGTCCCACTTATTGAGAGGAATGTGTTTTTTCTCATAATTATCGAAAAAACAGCACCCACAAACATACCAATCATCATTCCAATGACAAGGTATTTAGAATGGCTATTATCATTATTATTGTTCAAATCAATCCCTCCGATTATATATAATCAACCAAAGTGAATTAGGTCGATAGGCTTACACATACCTTGTTTTGCTATTAGTAATATTTTATCATAAGTATTTTATAAAATCCTTAAAATTAGAGAAGTATTTAATTTTAAACCTATCATAATAAAAAAAATTCAACAAAGTTTAAGTTGGTGTTAATACGCACTAATTCTGAGGTTGATATGATATTTTAAGATAATAACACATTCATTTTATTGATGATCCTGAATACTATACAATTCATAAAGTGTACTGAAACGATCGATACGCCATAATTGAGCTAAAATTAAGATGACAGCCCCCAAAAGGCAGACCCATAAATGAAATTGATATAATCCCCAAGCAATCAATAGCATTCCTGCGATCCCAAGAATAATCAGCCAGCGTTGAACGACCGCATAATGTTTCGGTATTTCGTCTCTCTTTTTCAGCCATAGCTGCTCGCCATATATGCCCTTGGAAGCCCAGCTTTGGGGTGAAGCAACAGGCGAAAAAACGAGTACATTGAGAACCAACCAAACCAAAACCAAGCCAATCGGGATTAAGGATAGCCATCCCCACCAGGCTCTGCTCCAAACTGCCAGTATAAAAGCTGGAATGGCTGCAAATCGAGTCCATACACTCCATGGATTTGCATGACGCTTCCACATATTATCACTCATTTTCATTTTTTCACCCCTCTAGTATAGTGGTAAAGCAATTGTTATAATACCAACGATTCCATTAGCCCCTCTGTTTTTAAAAATAAACACACATCGTAAATCCGTCAGTAACACTACGTTAATTATATCATAGCAACCTCGTAATTAACATTTTTTATCAATATTATAATTTTATGGTAAATAATTAGAAATATGCTCAGATTTATTGATATGCCTTTGCTATAGCAACATTGACCAAGCCCTTGATCAGGTTGTTAGCAGCTATGATAAATCGAAACGGTTCCAGTAAGACGAAGGAACAATGACAGATAGGCAAGGGCAATGATATAATGAAGGTATAGAAAAATTATCAAATGCTAAATCTAGTGAAATAATCTAAATTAAAAGGTTGGTGTTGGAGTGGGATTTTTAGGTTATAAAAAAAATGAAGTTCGAGAGTATAACGATAAGCGACGTTGTGGTTTATGGTTTCTGATTATTGGTGTCGTAATAATTATTGCTGCTATTTTTGGTAGAGAGCAAAAAATAAATCCCATTATTTTTACGATAGGTTTTTTAATCGGATTTTATATTTCCGGAATTAATAAAAAAGTGATGTTGAAGCTGTCATGGGGAGCGTCCTCAAAATTTCAAAAAAATATGGATACTTTTTCCGTCATAATTCTATTTCCGCTTATGTTTATTTTAGCTGGCCCATTTTTTCCATCGCAAAATTGGAGGATGATATGGTTAAGTGCCTTTCTCGCTGTTGGATTACACTTTTTCCCATTCTATTTTGTGCATGGAATTTCCATGATAGGAATTGCTATTTTATCTACTGCTAACGCACTTTTGGGTATGTTCTTGCCTGAAGTTCCATTTATCGCCTTCGCGTTTAGTGATGGGATTATCAAAATTGGATTTGGCATATACCTTTTGTTTTTTTCAAAACCCACTACTAGCAAAAAAAGAGAATAATATCCAGTTTATTAAGTTAATACCCAAAGGCAGAAAACAGTCTATAAAGGTACCCAGCAAATATTTATATATAGGATACAGTTTTTTCTGCGGTGCTTTGCTCGTTCCTTAGAATATTGAGAAAAGGAATGTACTATATTCAGTAAACATAGCCATTCCTTTAGGATTTACCTATTTTAATTTCTAAAATGCAATGATTTCTTTAATTAGAAATTCTCTTCCGCTAAGTAGATCTAGCTTTGTACTTTCACAGCCAGGGCATTTTTTATGGTGTTCAAGATAATTAAATACCTGATGACACGATTGACACATGACATTACCAGGCACAATCTCTATTTTGAGCTTTGTTTCTTGCATTAGTGTACCATCAACCGCAGCAGGGTAGCAGGCCTCTACGTATCTGGGTATGATGGATGAAAGCTCGCCAATTTGAAGAACCAGGGTGTCGATTTTTGTTAAGTTATTTGCCGTTGCAATTTGTTCGACCCTTTTAATTACCTCTATCACCACACCTAATTCATGCACATCTGCCCACCTCCCAGGGGTCAAAGTTAATTTGTTCATCAGCCTATTGATTGACCTTCTACTCCCTTTGTATTGGACCAAATTTCATCCTTAAATGGATTGAGCTTATATTTTACAATTCGATAGACCTGCCAAACAGCCAGGACAATATGAAGGGCTAAGGTGATTAATGCCAGGGTCCAGTTGGCAGCAGGGTTATAGCTCACCCTTACATTAAAGGTGCTGCCTGTTGCAAAGAAATAAGGAAAGGTCATGACCCACATCATCCAGAAAGACAGGGTATGGGCCCGGTTTTGCATCCAGGTTCCTTTAGCCCAGAATAAGGCCGGTATAATGGGGGCAATATTCAGTGCCACACCAGAATAGAAGGCATTTCCCGGAGCACAGGAGTATACATATGCAATATTCCAAAGGGCATAGGCTATGATATACAGCAGGGTTTGATCAGGCCATATCATATCCCTACGCTTACCGGTGGTTCCGTATATACCCACCCAGCCACAGATTAATACCATATTGAGAATACCTGAAAATCCATTCACGTAGTTCCAGCCACCAGAAATATAATACATTCCGTCAACCATTCCGTTAAAACCAACGATCCCAACCTGAAATTCCCGTATGGTGGCTTCTAAAATATTCAGAGCTAGAATAGCTGGAATAAGAATTAAATAACCTTTATGCCCCTTGTGATAATCTGTAAATCTGACAACCATATAAATGATACTGCCAGCCAGGGCTGAATAGACCTTTACCCAGGTAAACCAGGAGGTTATTTCATTGCCTCCCCTCACAAACCAAATCACAGTCAGTATCACCGGTAAAACCATAAACATAATAATACTTGCCCATTTGCTGGCACGAACCAATTCATTTAAAGCAATTAAAGCCCCTAAAACAACAAACCACATTATGACACTGTACCAAGGAATTGGATCAAAAAAGAACATATAACATCACTCCTTTCAGAATAATCATTGCCCAGCCTAAGCCTTGTTAAAAAAACGATCAAAGAGGTTCCTTACGTTTTTAGCTTTGACTCTTAGTTTTCTTCTGATGGCATGTTTCATAATAATTGGTCTTAATTCCCTTAATTCCACGCCGGCGGCATCATATTTCCTTACCAATGAAATAGCATCAAACCTGCATTTAATGACACAAGTCCCGCAACCCACACATAGATGCTCATCTACAACTGTAACACCACAGCCCAGGCAGCGCTTTGTTTCCTCCATTACCTGCTGGTGCGTAAAGGCAGCCCGTAAATCTTCAAAGGTTTCCCTTGGCCTATTTGGGTTAAAATGGTTTGGTCTTTGTCTGGGAAGGCGATCATAGCCTTCAAGATCCAGCTTACCTTTATCAAAGGCTCTATATTCACGCTTTGTACGGCCAAGGCTTAGGCTCTGACCGGGATGGACATATCGATGAATGGAAATGGCCCCTTCCTTTCCCAGTGCAATGGCATCGATGGCAAATTGAGGCCCTGTAAACACGTCTCCCCCCACAAACACGTCGGACTCAGCAGTTTGAAAGGTAATGGGGTCAGCCTTGACCGTATTATTATGATTTAATTCTATTTTGCTGTCTGCAATTAAATTCCCCCAATAAATTGCTTGGCCGACAGATATCAACACATGGTTTCCCATCATCACCTTTGTTTCAGCTTCATTGAATTGAGGGCAAAACCTATTGTTTTCATCGAAGACAGCAGTACATTTTTTAAATTCTACTCCTGTCACCCGGCCGTTTTCTGTTAAAATCCTCTTTGGCCCCCAGGAATTATTAATCGAGATGCCTTCTGATATGGCCTCTTGAATTTCTTCTTCCAGGGCAGGCATTTCCCCTCTGCCTTCCAGACAAACCAGATCTACCCGTGAAGCACCAATTCGAATGGCAGTCCGGGCAACATCAATGGCAACGTTTCCACCACCAATCACAATGACCGGCCCCTCAATTTTCTTTCCCTGATTAAGATTAATATGGCGAAGAAAATCAATACCAGTCATGACACCTTCTCCTTCTTCACCTTCCAGTCCAAGGCTTCTTCCTGACTGGGCTCCAACGGCCAGATAAAATGCTTTGTATTCCTGTTCCCTCAGGGCTTTAAGGCTGACATCCTTACCAACCTCGACACCTACTTTAAATTCCACACCTAATTCCTTTAAAATATCAATTTCTGCCTTTACCACTTCCCTGCCCAGTCTAAAGGAGGGTATGCCCAGGGTTAACATCCCACCAAGGACCTTTTCCTTTTCAAATACCGTTACGGGATAGCCCTGTACAGCTAAGTAGTAAGCACAGGAAAGTCCTGCGGGGCCTGCACCGATGACGGCAATCTTTTCTGTATGCCACCCTTTCTTTTTTGGTATAAACCGGTGGGCCGAATTCAATTCCTGATCTGCAATGAATTTTTTAATCTCGTCAATTGCAATAGGATCATCGATTTCTGTTCTGGTACAGGCCGATTCACATTTTCTTGGACAAATTCGACCACAAACTGCCGGAAAGGGATTTTCTTCCTTAATCAATTCAAGGGCTTCGATGTATCGACCCTGGGAGGCCAGCTTGATATAACCCTGAATACCAATATGGGCTGGACATTCTGCTTTACAGGGACTTGTTCCAGTCCCCTCTACTACCCGTCTGTTAGATCGATAATTCGGGTTCCATTTCTCTGGGCCCCATTCCGTATTGTGGGGCAGGGGTCGTTCCATTTCAATGGGGGTTGGTGCACAGATTTTTTGCCCCAGCCTTAAGGCATTTACCTGGCAGTTTTCTACACATTCACCACAGGCAACACATTTGTCCTTATCAACCCTGGAAACATAGTTTGATCGTACCATATCGGTGTTCAGAAACATTTCAGCAGTCCTTAGGGATAGACAGGAGCACCCGCAGCAGTTACATATGGCATGGGTTTTTCCGGGACCATCGGTATTGGGAATTTGATGCACCAGTCCGTTTTCTTCAGCTTTCTTGATGATTTCAAAGGCTTCCTCACGGGTGATCTGCCGCCCCCGACCTGTACGAATATAGTATTCAGCCGCATGGCCCATCTGTATACACATGTCTTCCTTTAAATGACCACAGCCTTCTCCCATTACCTCCCTTGCCGTACGACAAGAACAATCCGATACAGAAAACAATTCATTCTCATAAAGGTATTTAGAAACCTCCTCGTAGGAAGCCCTTCTGGTTTCCCCCTGAATAGATTCTTCAATGGGAATTACCCGCATCAAGCCCTTCCCCACGGGAAAATTCCCCACCGTTTTGGGCCCCCTCACCCGTCCATAGGCTTCAAAGGCCTGGGCAATTTGAGGATACCTGTTGACGTTATCTTTATTATTCACCATCATTTCCATCACACCTGGAATCCATGTGTCAAGCCAGTATTGATCTACCCCATCGATTTGATTCACAAAGCAAACACCGGCAACAGCCAATTCCCATAAGAGTTTTGAAGCTTCTTCTACTGATTTACCACATAAAAGGGCAACGTCTTTTGCTGTCTTAGGTTTCCTTAGCTCTAGGCAAAGGCCCACCTCAGCCATTTCATCCGTTACAACAGGCTCTAAAATCATATATTCCGGGTCATCCGCCTTGATACCTGATTTTGAGCCACGTTTTGATCGATTAATATGATTGGCAAGATCCAAGACCCTGTCTTTTACCAATGTAAATCCCCCCTATGAATTTTAGCCTACTGTATTTTCATTCCAGCCTTTAATTTCGCTACGCAGCCAGTCAATCCATGCCTCCATTCCCTCCCCCGTTTTAGCAGAGATGGGAATAATCTTTACATTAGGATTTAATTTTTTAACACGCTCCTCTACAGCCGCTAAATCAAATTGAAAATAGTCTATTGTATCTACTTTGTTAATTAATAAAATGTCAACAACGGAAAACATCAGAGGATATTTCAGAGGCTTATCATCCCCTTCGGGAACGCTTAAAAGCATAGCATTTTTACAGGCACCAGTATCAAATTCTGCCGGGCAAACTAAGTTACCTACATTTTCTAAAATAACAAAATCAACATCTTCGATTCCCAGCCCAAAAAGCCCCTGTTTGGTCATATCTGCATCAAGATGACACATGCCTCCTGTATGCAATTGAATCACCTTTGTGCCTGTTTTAGCCACCCTATGGGCATCTACATCGGAGTCAATATCTGCTTCTAAAACGCCGATTCTGGTTTCCTCCTTCAGTGCTTCAATCGTCCTTAAAACAGTTGTCGTTTTTCCTGACCCCGGTGACGACATCAGGTTTAATAAAAAGGTCTTGCTTCTTTTCAATTCCTGCCTTAACAAATCAGCCTGCCGGTTATTGTCTTGAAAAACACTTTCTTTAATTTCAAGAACTTTAAAGTCATTCATATACCCTCCTCCTTTTTCATGGGGTTTGCCCTTTTTTCCGTTAGTCTTATCCACTCTAGTATTGTTAATTATTTATCATTTTCAGTATATGAAAAGTTAATAGGGCTGTCAAAATATGAAAATCCTTGAAATTTGATACTTTTTTCCACTTTATATTTTAAGTCTGGTTTACATCATCTTATTAATTCAATCTCCATTTAAATCATTTAAGATACAGCTTTTAATGTTAAGGGGTGTAAACAATACATGAAAGTAAAAAAGTTGCTTTAATGATTAAAATCATCTAAGCAACTTTCGACTAAAAATATTGATTAACCAAATAATTTGAGTATCGAATACAATTTTCCATGGAAACGGTACTCATAATTTCTCCCGCCAGGTAAATATGATGCTTCCCCTGCATTTCTTCCATCTTATCATAAAATCCCCGCTGCAATACCGGTGTATCAACATATGGGCACTGTTTCCAGGTTTTAAAGTGATATAACCTTGGATTGGAAATACCCAGCTTTAACAAATCTCCTTCGATCATCCTTAAGGATTCTGCCCTGGTGAGTTCAGGATGCTGGTAAGCATATACAGTTAATAAGCCCTGGTCTTGATTAACATCCCAGCGAGAATTCCATATGATAAGATGCCCCTTCCTTTTTGCATTTAGGTTCTCTAAAATACATCCGCATCCCTTCGGCAGCTTCTCGCAACCAAAAACATATACATTGTAATCTTGATATTGAATACAGGATAAAAATTCCTTCATCTGTTCATCTTCATTAAATAGCGTTTTAAATTGATCAAGGGCAGCTGTAATAATCACACGATCAAATTTTAGCTCTTCAAATTCGGTATACACACTTAGCTTCGTATTCTTTGCCAATTCAATTTGTGTTACAGCCTGTCCTAGCCTTAACTCTTTAACGGTCTGACTTAAGCAGTCAATCAAGGCATACACGCCGGATTTCCATGTGAAAAACTCCGGCAGTTCTAAAAAAGACATGACTGTATCATAATTTAATATTCGTAGTACATATAGAGCAGGTACCCGGTCTATGTCTCCCAATCCATAGCTGGTAAAATAATGTCTATATACACTTTTTAAAATCTTAAACTGATGAAATTCGCACCACTTAGCAAAGGGCCACATTAATGGAGCCTCCAGCTTATTTATATTAATCTTTTCTAAGGACCGATAGCCCTCCAGTACTTCTGGAAGCCGATCTACCTCCTGAAGAAAATTTTTAAGGTCCGATTTAGGGATCTGCTTAACCTTGTTACCGTACATATCATAATTGATTCGAGACAAATTCAGGCCATCAATTTTTATATTGTATGATTTCATCAAGGCCCTTAAATGTTTTTGAACAGGTAAACCAAAAAGGGCTCCCAATTCATAGGGTCTTCCCCTGTACCAAATGGTATGCAGCTTTCCCCCAGCCCGACTATCCTTTTCAAAAACTGTTACATTTTGATAGCCCTTTCTTTGTAGTTCTGCTGCAATAACAAGTCCTGAAAGGCCTCCTCCGATGACTGCAACCCTGCAGCCTGTTTTATCCATCGTAATCAACTCCCTTTGGCTGATTTAATAAAGATAAAATCCAGAGGGGCAGTGTATCAAAGTCTACATTGTTTTGGGCTGCCCTTTCAAGAATCACCTCTGCCGGTGTTTTGCCAGCATTACAACCTTTGGCGATGGTTTTGACAAAGTTATAGTGCCTCAAAAACCTATTGAATTCCCTTTCGGCCTTGGCAAAGGAGTCAAGGCTGTAATCTGTTCCAATTCTGCTATAAAAGCCTTTAATTAAAATTTCAATAAAATCATCTGTAGTATGTAATAAGGAATGTTTGTCATGTTCAACGAAGCTGTGCTTTATATTTAAGTGCTCCATTATTTCCTGATACTTATTTCCCTTTAAAAAATAAACCATTAATTCCTTTGATTTGATCGTGACCAAATGATCAATTGTTAGATTAAAGGTCTTTAGCAAATAGACAATCTTTAATTGAAAGTGGTACCAAATATCGATGTCTTTTCTCCTGTTATACAGCTTGACGACTCCCAGTTTAGAGTAGACATCGTATAAGCAATATTGATAAATTTTCCCAATTCCATCAAATTTTCCAATATAATCAATACGATGTATAACAAATTGACCCGGATAGGCCACCTCTTGCTTTTGGTCAAGGTCTGACTTTATGTCTTGATTTTGCTGCTTTTTAGGATGATGCCTTTTGTTTTTTGAATATATGATTCTTTGGGTTTTTTGTGACAGGTTATAACGTCTTAAAACGTTGTAAATACCAGATTCGCTAATGTTAACCCCCTGGGACTTTAACTCATAATAAATTCTTTTTGGCCCGTCTGCCGGGTATGCGGCTACATAGGCTAAAATTTCATTTTCAATGGCTCTGCCCACCTTATTAGGCATTTGGGGCTTTTTTCGTTCCTTGTTTTTTAGGCCATTTAAACCATGTCTTTGATAGGCTCTATGCCATTTATAAAATGTGGTTCTGGAAATACCAAACTGTCTACAGGTATGGGAAACGTTTTTTTCTGCTTGGGCATACTTTAAAATCATGCTTCTGCTGTGGGCATTAAAGCCTTCTGATTTCATCGCCGTGCCTCCCCTTTACACCACATATGGGCTTGCTGTTAGTATCCAGGTTAATAACTAAGCAATGCTGATTTTATTGTTTATTTCTTAACAATAGACCATATTCCTTTATCTATGAAGAAACTTTTATTAAAAAACCTACACTTCATTAGGCAGTTTTAAGTCTTATAGGTATCTTCTAAACTCGAAACCCGTTACGGGGAAGACACTGTAGAAGTCACGTTATAAATCCTTATAGGTAACTAACGTTGTGGATAAGAACCTTACTTCTAAAACTCTTTAGAATGTCTATGGCCTGGGTGATTATGCTCGGGTTTTAAATCCTTATAGGTACTTCTAAAACGCCATTAGCCCACCTCCGATACAATTATGGTTTGGATGTTTTAAATCCTTATAGGTACTTCTAAAACAATGGAAGGCTGAAGATGAATCGAGATTAGTACCATGTTTTAAATCCTTATAGGTACTTCTAAAACGAGAAGCTAAACTAATGGAACAGATAGAAAAAAGCAAGTTTTAAATCCTTATAGGTACTTCTAAAACGTTCCCAGTTCCTTTGGTAGTTTTCTCCTTCTTCTTGTTTTAAATCCTTATAGGTACTTCTAAAACCTGTCTCTAGGTCTTCCAGTGTATCGAATTTGCCTAGAAGTTTTAAATCCTTATAGGTACTTCTAAAACCCATCGTATGTATTGATATTACTATATATTTATAAATCTGTCAAAGAGCTATTTTATGTAGTTTTCACTAGTGTTTTAGTATTTTATCTTACTTTTCTTTGAAATTTCAATCTTTACAAAAAATGATTATTGTCGTCGATCTTCAGCGTTTTTTACGCTATTGGAGGTCGACGACAATTTATTATCACTGCAAGCAACGAATTTTACTCTGCTATATACAGTTTACCCTATTTTTATCGTTTTTGCATTAAATCAGGCTCGAATATTCCATAAATGCTGCATTGTTGATTCAGCACTGTATAAAATTATATTTCTTTTGCATAGAAAACAAAAAGTCCGCTTAAGCTATGTTTAGCTAAGGGCGAACTCTATACGTCCGTGGTACCACCTAAATTCATATTGAATGGTCTGCACTCAATCAATATGGAGTAATCTCTAATGAAATTATCCGATACTGCTTTCGTTTTAAACGGTAGAAATCTCCGTTGAAGCCTACTCAGATTCAATCCTTTCGGTTCACTGCTCAAAGGCTATTTCCATACTCCTGTCACGAAGATTCGCACCAACCATCTTCTCTCTGGGCTTTGAGTAGTATGTACTCCTCCTTATCAACGCCATTTTGTTCGTGTTCGTTGTAATATTCTAATTGATTTTATGATCAGTCAAAGGGTATTTTAATCCCTGTATACTTCTGAAGATCTTTTTGAAATTCTTGAAAAGGGTTGCTTATAATATCCAAAGGCAAAGACGATTAACATTAAACCATATGCCAACAATATTGCATGGTTTGAATAGATCGTATCACTAAAAATTCTAATCAAAAGACTGGCCCAAGGAAGAAAGCCCAGGGGATAATGCTGTGATAACCCCGCAAAATAATTACTTATACTAACGTTATCTGTCAGATAAAACCGCCAGATATATAACATCAGCGAAATTCCCCATAATCCATTCCCTAACAGAAAAGCTTTCTTTCCTTCAATCTTAAGACAGGCAAATTGATTTCCAACCCAAATCCAAGATATCACAGCAACGTATTTCCATAGGGATAAAATCCACTGTCCAACATTTACAGGCAAAGGATGATTTGTCGCTAGTGAATAGGTGATTAATAAATTTATCGTCATTCCAACTACCCAGGGTAAAAATAGGAATAAAGCTAACAGATATTTTCTCTTTTCCATGGGAGCACCTACCTTCCTTTATTGAAGCTGGCTATCACGTAATTACGAGTTAATACCTCAAAGCAAAATTACCAATCTGAGCTATACTACCAGCATATCTGAATGGGTTACTTATTATTGGGGAATATCCCTAATTTTGAGCTGTACCCACAGGCAGTAATATTGCTAGACCCATGGGAAAAATCTTAGCGGCTTTTTCGCTAAGTATCTTCTAAACCGTACTGCTTTTCTTCCCTTCTTGACATACGGGTAGTTTCCATTCCTTATAGGTATCTTCTAAACTTCAAATTCCGTACCGGCATGGCTGTATTCCGGGGTGAGTTTTAAATCCTTATAGGTATCTTCTAAACAAAGGGACAAAAGTTCAAATCGACACCAAGACAATGTTTTAAATCCTTATAGGTATCTTCTAAACAAAGTTTTGAATCACCTTGCACCCAGAATGGTGTAATGGTTTTAAATCCTTATAGGTATCTTCTAAACACAACTGTTTTCCCTTCAGTAAATTCAATCTTGACAGGTTTTAAATCCTTATAGGTATCTTCTAAACTTTGATGAAAGCCTGCAGCTTAATTTCCCTCCAAAGTTTTAAATCCTTATAGGTATCTTCTAAACGGCCTATCATATTTACAACAAATTGTGATAGCACAGAACGTTTTAAATCCTTATGCTAGGTATATCCTAGTTTTAAATCCTTATAGGTATCTTCTAAACGAATAATATGGAAAACTTAAAAAAAGCTTTAGAAATTTGTTTTAAATCCTTATAGGTATCTTCTAAACAAAGGTCAAGACAGTGGATGGATCAGCAGGTGATCGTTTTAAATCCTTATAGGTATCTTCTAAACGTTTTAGCCAATTGTATGTCAATTTTTATTTTTAGTGTTTTAAATCCTTATAGGTATCTTCTAAACTCCGCTATATGCGAATTGCTCCCAAGTTCTCCTGCGTTTTAAATCCTTATAGGTATCTTCTAAACTCAGAATTCCCTAGAAAGTGTGTTTTCTTCGGTACTACGTTTTAAATCCTTATAGGTATCTTCTAAACGTTTCAAGTGAGAGAAGAAGGTTGGGAAGGTTGCGTAGTTTTAAATCCTTATAGGTATCTTCTAAACTATCGACCGAGACGACTATATTGGTTATACACACAAGGTTTTAAATCCTTATAGGTATCTTCTAAACATTTTATTTAAAGTACCAGGCAAGTATAAAATCACTTGTTTTAAATCCTTATAGGTATCTTCTAAACATTTTATTTAAAGTACCAGGCAAGTATAAAATCACTTGTTTTAAATCCTTATAGGTATCTTCTAAACGAAGTCCCCTTCAAATATATGAAGGGAAATTGCTTTCGTGTTTTAAATCCTTATAGGTATCTTCTAAACCCTAGGTGCAGAGCTAAAAAGCCAAACGAAAGGCTTGTTTTAAATCCTTATAGGTATCTTCTAAACTGAGTTCACCATCGGAAACCGCCAAGCCAGGTAGTGGGTTTTAAATCCTTATAGGTATCTTCTAAACGGAATATAGAAGGGCCAAGGAAGCCCCTAATTGGCTAGTTTTAAATCCTTATAGGTATCTTCTAAACAGTTTCCGGGCGGGGAAACACCAGAAGCATAGGAGGGAGTTTTAAATCCTTATAGGTATCTTCTAAACTCGGAGGCCTGCTGGCAATGGCAAGAATGTTCATAGTTTTAAATCCTTATAGGTATCTTCTAAACATAATTTTTCCTGCATGTATTGGATTCACATATGTACGGTTTTAAATCCTTATAGGTATCTTCTAAACTTTTCTCACGAAAAGCTAATGATATTCCAGAGTTATCGTTTTAAATCCTTATAGGTATCTTCTAAACGTGTGGCTCTCTCCGAAAATCTGGAGTATTATATCGTTTTAAATCCTTATAGGTATCTTCTAAACAGGAGGCTTGAAACTATGAAGTGCAAGTACTACAAAGAGTTTTAAATCCTTATAGGTATCTTCTAAACTCTATTTCGGCTTTTAGTTCCTCTATTATGGGCCTGTTTTAAATCCTTATAGGTATCTTCTAAACGATTCCTGTTGATTTCATCTCGATTCCTCCCTTTTTAGTTTTAAATCCTTATAGGTATCTTCTAAACTACACAGGCTGAGAAGCCACAGTGAGGCCCTACAACAGAGTTTTAAATCCTTATAGGTATCTTCTAAACCTTAATTTGTAGTAATTGTTCAAGCCTTTGTTCCAAGTTTTAAATCCTTATAGGTATCTTCTAAACATCCAATTTTTTCATTTGCTATCCTGCTTTAATGCTTAGTTTTAAATCCTTATAGGTATCTTCTAAACAAGCGCTAACTATTGTATTGCGAAGAAAGAGTGGGAGAAAGTTTTAAATCCTTGTAGGTATCTTCTAAACGAGAGGTGGAATTTTGAATCTATATGAAAAACTGCGTTTTAAATCCTTATAGGTATCTTCTAAACAGATATAAGGAGGTGGTTAGATGGGAAAGAAATATCTGTTTTAAATCCTTATAGGTATCTTCTAAACTAACTGACACTATTGATAATACCATGTTTACTATTTCTTGTCAAAGCGATACTTTTTATATTACGTAAACTTGTTTATTTTATTTTATTGTTCTCAACCATTGCTATTGCTCATTTCTTATAAAAAAATAAAATGTCGTCGATCCCCCGGGTTTTTTACGCTATTGGAGGTCGACGACATTCTATGTACTTTGCTTTATTATTATGGTTAGATTTATATAAATTCTATGTCATAAAAATAATTCTTCTCCACCTTTTTTCACGCCATATTCTTCCCTTTTTGAATAAGCCTTCGAGCGAAAAACATAGAAGAGTATTGAATCTTCATCAGGATCGATCTTTTTCAATAATTCCGTCTTTAATTTGACAAAATTAGCTTCCGAAATATCTCCTTCCAAAACAGAATTTTGTACCCAACTTAAATATTTTCTAGAAGTTTTCAGAACTCTCCCGACTCTCTTTGTATTCACATCATACACTAGAATAACAAACATGGCTACCACCTTGAAATAAAGGGGGCGTAGGCTTCTTCTTTCATAAAGTGCTTTTGAAGCTTATATGCCTCCATCCGTATTAACCGCTGATAGGACACTTTTCTCCCTAGCTCTCTGTGATTGATTGTTGCCTGAAGCCTCTCATTAAAAGCTTTCACAAAAGTATTTCTTCCCTTTTCCTTTAAATAGATTCCGCCCATTTCTTTCCCAAAATCCTTGACAGTGATCATTTTCTTTCCAACTAAGGTAAAGATAATACGATCAATCATAATAGGCTTAAATATCTCTGAAATATCCAGGTTTAAAGTAAATCTTCTAAAATTGGTAGTGTGTAGATAGCCAATACGTGGATCTAAATGGGTCTTGTAGATTTCGCTAAGAATTAAAGGATAAAGCAAAGAGTTCCCAAAGCTGATTAAAGCATTTAGCTGATTCTTCGGTGGCCTTCTGGTTCTGCCTTCAAATATAAAATCTTCATTATTTAAAATTATATCAAAAGATTGATAATAGGTCTCCCGAATATTTCCTTCAATGGCCATCAATTCTGAAACTCCCTGCATTTCATCAATTTTTTCTTCTAATCCTTCAATAACTTCAATTATTTCATTCAGAGACTTTTCTCGATGATGATAATAAGTCAGGACTTTAAGTATATTTTTACAGCTTCCCCTTACAAAGGCCTTTGCCAGTTCTAGGCGCTTTATTTCATTCAAATAAAATTCAGCTTGCTTTAGTATCATATATCCTGAATTTAAATGCTCTCTGGGATAAAATGTCCCTGAATAGTATCCATAATAATTGAAAAAGTGAAGACAGACCTCCTTTTGAGAGACAAAATCCAGAAATTTTTTATTGAGTGTGACTTCTCCAAAAATATAGATATCATTTGTATCCTCAACAGGGATAAAGCTTCTACCTGCCTCGGTATCAAAATAGATGGTATTATCCTTCCGCTTTAACTCCCCATCACTGAACAAGTATCGATTCTTTTTCATATTCCCCCTCCTCTCCTTACGCATAACAAATTTCATTATAAGCACAGCTTTTACAATAAGATATTTTTTTGACAGCCGGTGGTTTTGACTGGTACATAATTTTTAGAATTTCTTTGATTGCCGACTCCAGCTCCTGCTCTTTTTCTGGGGTCAGGACGATTTCCTCCCGTTCCTTCTCCTTGGGGAACATTAAGGAACCTGCAGCTTCTATTCCCATATTTTTTAATTCCTTCAGGTAAAACAACAACTGCATTCGAGCACTTTCCTTAAACTTTGAAGTCTTTTTTACCTCACCAATGATCAATTGTCCCTTTTCATTTTTTACCACGTCTAGAACAATATTCCCCAGAGAGATTTCTTTCTTTTCCCTTGGATAGCTTTGTTCATGCATAAATCGTCCAATTTCCACATTGGTATTCTCCTGATCGGGAACCAGCTGCCTGCTCATCAGCCAGACCTCCCGTTTACAAATGTAGTAATACCAGATCAATGTACCCGTTACCCTAATCTCTTCCATTAAATACACCTCCTCTAATACGCAAAGGTCTCCCCTGTTTTGCTTTTAAATCCAGTAATCTTGTCATAATACTGTTCTATTTGCCCTGGGGGAATCCAATACATTTCTGCAAACACTTGTCTGTGGTCTTTTTGCCCTTCAGGATCTTTACTTAAATGACGATGACTGAACTCTGGCGGTCTGTTATCTATTAATTTTGGCACCCTGATTTGAATGATATATTGAGCCATCTTGGATTTAATGAGCTTCATAAAGGCTTTTTTTCCGTATTGATCGAGATTCTTAATGGCACCTGACAGCTTATGATCTTTCCCAAATAAGGGGATTAAGTCTTGTTCTTCTATGCAGTCGTCCAGATAGACCTTTTCATACAAATCTGCCAGTCGGGTGGCCTCTTCATTGATTTCCACGAAGACGTCCTCTGTATTATCTTTATCAATAAGCCTAAAGGTCTCCACCTTTTTAAAATCCAAATTTAAAATCCCATGATCCCAGACTTCCCGAGTCTGTTGACTGATCCCTCGCCTTAAAGCTGCATTATAAAATTCCTCTGCCAGTGTTCCATAGTTTTCTTCAGGGATTTCAATGGGAGACTTGACCAGGCCTTCTGTTTCCTTCTGGTTTAAGATTTCATATACCATTCTATTATCCTCATGTCCATTTTCCGCTGCGATTCTAACAAGATAAACAGGCAAATATTTGCCCTTCTTCCCTTCTCGATTAACCCTACCGGCGGTTTGAATAATTGAACTGAGGGGTGCTAAATCTCGAAAGGCCATTTGAAAATCTAAATCAACCCCGGCTTCGATGGTCTGGGTAGATACTAAAACAACAGGCATCCCGCTTAGCTTGTCATGAACTTCTTGAATCACCTGTTTACGTTGCCAGGGTATGATATTAGTGGATAAGTAATAAACGGGGATCTCTAATCCCATTTCCTTCAAACGTTCTCTAATTTCATCGTAAACACCAATACTCCGTTTAATTGTATTCACCACAACCAAAGCAGATTGATCCTGTTGCCATTTTTCAAAGAAGAGATCAACAAATTCATCCTGAGTCAATTTTTGATCCAGCAGGGGAATCAATCTGGTTCTATGAAGCGCTTTAAAATATTCTTCGTAATCAGGAAGAAGCATTTTGTATTCTATTTTTTCTTTCTTTAAAAGCTTCTCACCGAAATCGATAATTTTTGGCTGTGTAGCTGTCATTAATACAAACCGGGTTCCCAAGTATTCGCTAAGCTTCTTCAGGGTAGCCCCCACCAAAGGCATATAATGCTCATCGATTGCCTGCACCTCATCCAATACTACAATGCTTCCGGCCAAACGATGAAACTTTTTTAGCAATCTGTTTTTTCCTGTAAATATTGATTGGAAAAGCTGTACAAAGGTAGTTAAGACAAAATCCCCCTCCCAGGATTCCACCTCCATTAACTTCGTTTCCACCCGATCTTCCTCTACCTGACTTATAGAATAATTAGGTCGATCCCTGAACCCCTTGTTGGGCCTTAACTTGGAGAAGTCGTTAAGACGGTGGTGAATAATCATCCTGCCTTCATCTCCGATTACCTGACAGTATTCATCTTTATTCTGTTCGATGATATTGACAAAGGGGATAGCAGTAATAACCCTGGGAGAATATTGATAAAGATTAGCCAGCCTTTTTTGCAGTATTAAAACAGCCTGGAGCGAGGCTAACGTTTTTCCGATCCCTGTAGGCGCTGTTAAAATGAGGAATCGAATGTTCATCAGCTCCTCTTCTGTTAAAGCCTTTACGGTATGCAGAATGGAAGCCCGAGCTGTTTCTCTTTTTGTAACCAAAGCATGGCCCTTCTGCTTGGTTGTCAGATAGGCCTCTACTCGCTCAGGAGAAATCATAACCGGGGTATTGGTTGGAATTTTGGCTGAATCCAACTTGTCGGAATCTATTAACAGAGAAAAAAGATAAATTAACAAAAAATACCATTTTGAGTTAGGAGATTTTCCCAGAGCAAATTGATTCATTACATAGTAAATTCTATTGTCTTTTAAAAGCTTCTTGGCGTTTTCGATTTGCTCTAACCAGAAATCCATACCGTCGTCATACAGCTCAGCTAGTTCAGCAGCAATTAAATCCTTTCTTTTTAACATATTTGCCCATTGTACCTGGACTAGCTGACATTCTTTCTCATCAGGCTGACCAGTTAAGTCATACATATTAAAATCAAAAGACTGGTGATGATATTTGACACAAAGATAGACAATCATTAAAATTTTGAGACGTTCTTTTTCCTCCAGCTCCTGTAATTGATTCTGAAGTATGATAAACACGTATAGAGCAGATATATGGGCATGCCCCTTGTAAGGGGAGGATTTATCGAACTGCAGATATTCTTGAAAAAAAGTCGTATATTTCCCTATATCATGAAAAGCCCCTATGAAATAGGCCAATTTTTTAACAAGCCCATTGCTGATGTTTCCAAAGGCCACCACTGGAGGAACCCGGTCACAGCAGGCCCTTCCTACATTGAGTAAATGCTCTTTAAGCAGTTGCTCATCTCCGCTTCTTTTATTCAAATGGGCCAGATTTCTTAATACTTTTTCCATTTTTCTTCCTCCTTCATAGAAAAAAGCACCGAAGCAAAGGCCTCGATGCTTCCTCTATGTTTTATTCCATCCACAGGATGTTTTTTTCATCTGAAAGCTGTACATATTCTTTTTTTACGATGGCATTGATGGGGCTTGGATTTAAGTTGACAAGCATATAGCCCATTCCCTCCTGGGTGATCTGCCGATCTGAATTGAATTCAAGGGGAACCTCTTCTTTTATGATTTTATATTTTTGCTCCATTTCATCTAAATGCAACGCTTCAATCTGCTCAATAGGCATTGCGGAATGGATAGGGATTGCCCTTTCTTCTGTTTTTATCTCCCCAGTATACAGGCCTGCACTTTCAATCCATCCAAGATTATATGCGGGACCTAAAGCCAAACTGATACCAGACGACAGATATACTTCTTCGGCCATTAAGGCTTCCAACCCTTCCATAATCTGCTGGTTTTTATGGAAAACCCAAATTTGGTACTCAAGCTGACCCTCTCGAATATTTTGAGGAATGATCAGTTCAGTTGGAGTCTGACTATGGTTAGGTTGGGAACCATTAAAGTCGGCTATCTTTTTAATCATTAGATAATTTAATGTCTGTAAGTTCTTTTTAATAGGCTGATTAATGGCAACAGCAATTTTACATTGTTCTCGGTTAAACAAGTCATAGTAGCTATCTCTCTCATAACCCATAAGCCCGGCTAAAATCCCCATTATTGTAGTCCGGGGGGGAAGAAAGTAAGAAAGGGCCGAGGAATTAGAATAAATCTTCCTGAAATGGGCCATTTTCCCCATTAGCTTAAAGGAAACAACTTTCATGGCTACCCCTCCATCTCAATGGGTGCCCATAAATCAACCTCTTCGTATGCTGATAAACTCTTTGGAAAGTTAAGCAATTTCTCTTCAGATAGGTAGGGATGAACCCAACCCACAATTTTATCTAAATATCCTTTTTCCTGGATTTTTTGAATTGCTTCTGTAAGTTGAGAAAAATCCACCGTAATATCATCAATACTTCGGATAGCCTTATTTTCTTTGCAATCTGCCTTGATAAATCTTCTCAGGTCTCCCAGATAACCGTCAAATTCGGGCTTATACACCAGTTCCAGATAAAAGGCCGGCTCCTGCCCTTGTTTACTGTCCGTTTGATTGGCATATAATCCCTGAACCAGCGCTCTACGGAATACCTCTCGATCCTTTAAGGTCATTCCGGTTTTCTGAGCATTATATTTGTTAATGGTTCCATAATGGGCCACCAGGCTGTAATAGACCTTGGGCTTTTTACCGAAGGTGGAATTGTCGTCATTCATTATGGTGACAATGGTGTTGGATTTAAGGAGTTCCACAGGGTGTAGGGAATAGCCCCAGGATAGTTGAACCGGCCCTGTAAAGGTTTTACTGATTCCCTTCACCGCCATGGCACTGCCGAAAAGCCGAACGTCAATCAGGGCATCTTGAATCATTTCCGTCAAAAATTGATTATCAAAGGCTTCAATGGCAGCTTCAAGCTTCTCTTTCTTTGCATTTTTTTGCTTTTCCAGATAAGCCTCTTTATAATCTGTTGTCTGACCAAAGAGATCCTTCCAGGCTTTTTTTAGCTGAGGATTTCGAGTGAAAAGAGATTCCATTTTATTAGGGCTTCCCAAATAGGTGTCTTTGATGTGTAGGAACATGGTATCCATAGTCACCTTGGTTTCTCCGATGGTATCAACAAAGATCTGGTACCCCTTTTTCTTTAGAAAATCTCTGACATCCCGTTTTCTTCTGGCATCACTGACCAACAGGGTGTTTGTTTCGTAATCCATTCTTGGCTTATTTTCCTGATCTGGGTCTCCGTTAGGGTTGGTAAGGGTTGCCTGAAACCCAAATAAAATATCACTATTCTGCTTGATCATTTTCCTTTGCCTCCTCTTCCTTATCAAAATCTAGTCCTTCAAGATTATCCGTTTCTCCAATTTTTCCCCAGTTGCCTGAGCTGTAGCTGTAGCCTGACATAATGTAAAAGACATTAATATGCTCATTCAAGCTCCACTCCTCCATAAAGGATTTACCGCAGTATTCATGAAGCCGATTGAGTAAAGCCTCTGCAAAAAGATCCATTTTTTCATACTGAATAAGCTTTTCACAAACATCCTCATAAAGCCGCTGAATTTCTCGATTTTTCATTCCTTGAAATTGAATTTTCTTTAAAATGGGCTTTTTTCGATGCCCTTTGTTATACTGAGCTATCCCTACTCTGTTGATCATGGCACCTAAATAAAACAGGGCCTTTGCCTCATCAGAAAACTTTTGTCGTACCAGGTACTCTTCCATTTCTTCAAAGGCCCGATTGACCTTTTCAGATGCAGTAACCAGCTTATTCATTGTTTCTAACCCCTCCCCAGTAAAAATTGGTTGAATTAAATGAAGCCTTTCTAAGGTCTTCAATAATAAAAGATAGTTCTTGGCAGTGTCCTTAACAAATTGATCTAAGCCCCTGTCTCCAAAGCTTTTGTATTTGATTAGATTCAGGTTTTGATAATTATCCATTTGGGCCTTTTCCAGTTGTTTAGTACCTCTATCAAGGGCCTCAGTAAAATACTGAAAAATCGTATTTACGTCAATTGAATAACCAGACAGAATGGCGTCGTATAGGGAGAGAACCCGTTTAATATCCAGTTGCTCTCGTTTTTTGTTGGTTCTTACCGGTACGATCCAATAAATTCTGGCAAGGCTAAAGAACTCGGCAGCAGCACCCTTTAGAGCTGCCTCTTCCTTGACCTTTTCAATTACTTCCGAAATCTCCACCAGTCGGTAGACTGGCACGTCCTCAATTGTTTCTGTCACCGATAAGGAATTACCGTCACTTCTGTAAAAAATTAGGTTCATGCTATAGCCCTTCAGCTCATCACCATGAACATTATCTAATCCACGGAACCACTTCAAGGCTTCTTTCGGCTTAAAGGCTTGGTCTATCTCTTCCTGTATCCTTTGAACCTCATCGTAATTAAAGTCTTTCATCAACCCTTCAGGGATAATAAAAACCGGCTCATTGGCAATCCTCGAAGCAAAATTTTGACTAACGATTTTTTCACCGGATAACAGATGGTTATAGCAAGCTTTACAGATACCGTAACGGTCGTCATGATCAAATTTTTGATTAAAGCCTGAGCTGTTGATCGTAGTAGTGGTAAAAATTTTATTGATTCCACTACGACTAAATTTAGCACTGTAGCTGCTTGAAACATCTTCCTTTAAGCTACCACATAGATGACAGATTCGTTTAGAAGATGAGTTTGAGCTTTCCTTCTCCTCTGAAATCCCCAGATTATTTTCCTTGATCACCACTACCTCATAGTCTTTTAACTGGGAAAAAATATGGGAATTTCCATTTCCATCGATTATTTCAGGCACAACCAGGGCAATTTTCTCTTTCATTTTTTCTTCTCCCAGCATAGCCTTTACAAAGGTCTCATGTCCGTATTCCTTGTCATTCAGCTGAATCTTTTTATCAACCAATCGAACCTGACCATCAAGTAGCCCTGTAAATTTATTGAGGTTAATCCTTCCCTGCCCCTTCTTCTCAGCCAACTGAAGAAAACCCTTATCAGCTAATGCCTGCAGGAATGTTCCCAGTTGCCCATTCTGCAAACCGTGCTTCTGCAAGATCAGAAATAAATCACTAAAGGCTGCGCTTAATAAATAATGAAGGCTATTAACCTCGCGAACAATGTAGTACTGAAATCCAGCAGCAGCATTATTACCGAAATAGTTGTACTCCCTGGCATATTCTTCTAACCAACGATCCTGCAGGGTAAATGTAATTTCTTCCTTTGTCATATCGAAGCTCAGCTTAACGATATATCCAGCTTCACCATCCTTTAGTTTGATCTTCGGTTGTTTAATGAGTGGATCTAAAACACTTTGCTCTGATGCAAAGGCCTGTCCTATTTTTGCTGTTACTTGATTGACATTCATGTTTTTCCTCCCTTCTATTCAAAATTTATTTAATTTGATGCATAGAATGTCATCTTTCTAAAACCCGTATAAGTCCAAAGCCCTGGGCATTCTTTGATCCATACCCCCCCTCTAAACCTATTTTTATTAAGTCACTGGGACCTGAAAGCTTTAATTTTCCTGTATAACCCTTGATAATAATATTTTTATAGGTGACAGTCACCTGTCTACAGTTAGATAGAGGCCTAACGGTAATAAGACCTTCTGGAGGTGCCTGTTGATAAAAGGATTGGTATTTTTTCTGCAGATTTTCTGTAATTAAGCGATTATAGTCGGTATCCCCTGGCTGAAAATAACAGGTATACTTTCGGTTGTCTGGTCTCAAAAAGGTACTATAGACGACAATGGGTGACAGTGTTTCCACTATGGGACTGTCGGTGGTCAGATTCACTGCGCCCCCCTCTAGGGATGTGAGCCTGAGATTGTTCGTTCCCAGTCGAATGGTTTTACCGATTAAAAAGGTTTGGGACAGAGCATTGAAGAAGCCCTCCACCGGGGAAGCAATCCACAGCTCAACCGGGCCATTAAAATGTATTTTTCCATTTTTTTTGTCCAGTCGATATTCTCCTAATAATCGTGAGAAGGTAAACATTTTAAAGGAACGGGCATGATGCTTATAACCCTCGTCATGGAGGAATTTTGAGAGGTCTTGATCTATACTTTCATAGATGCACCCCTGTACGATATGATTGTAGTCGATGGGCAATACAATCGGCCCATTTTGAACATTTTCAAGCTTGATTTTTAAGAGCATAGTTTCACACCTTTGTTAGTTAGTAGGACTTTTATACTGTTTATAATCAACAAATTTCTAGATAATTCCGCAAATTCCTGCTTAATTTTTGTATTACTGTAAAATTTTATTAAGCAATACCAAAAAAATATTAAACCCGGTCAGATGACCGGGCTTAAATTGAACTCTTTTTTACTTATTATTATTTAAGTGCACATAGGATAGAATTCCATCAATATATTCAGTAAAAACACTCAGGTAATTGTTAATGACATATCCGATTTAGATATTCTAAGCAAACCAACAACATTGATACGATAATGCTTTGCTAATTAATATAATAATGCCTCAAGCATTATGTTATGGTGCAGAGGGTTATACCCTAGGAGCTTTTATTCTCTTTCCTCCTGCTTTATCAAAGGAAAAAGACCTAAAGATTTTGCTTCTTCCCTTTTTATGATCTGAATTCCCCAAATTAGTAACGTAGCAGATAGGACAGCACAGAATAAAATAAATTTTGTATGAATGGAAAATACAAATCGATCCAGTATCATCACGATGACAATAATCAACATTCCTGCTCGCTGTAAATCTATACCTAATTGTCGCTTCATTGAGCTTCCCCTCTTTCCTGGGATTTTTCTATGCAACCCCCATAGCGGTTAAAATGATTCGCATTATAACCAATGAAATTGCAGCATCGACTAGGGGAATGGCAATCAGTAATCCATGCCATTTCTTATTGGTATTCGCAACAAGTACGATTCTAGCATAATGGCCGATTAAGGTTCCCATCAGAATACAGGCGGGTAGCAGCATGGTGGCCTGACCCAGGGTTAATATTCCATCGGCATACATGGTGGCAGCAGTAGCACATCCAGATGCCTTGGCGAAGAAAGCGGAAACCAATACTGCAAAGGCCTCCCCAGGCAAGCCGAATACACCCATCACTGGAGAAAAAACAACACCAAGTATATCCATGAGCCCTGTTTCCCTTAAAATATATACCAGGGTGTAGCCTAAAATCATTGCAGGGGTAATGTTTTCAATTCCCACCTTAAAGCCCCGGGCACATCCCTTTAGAAAGGTATCGACAATGGAAGGCTTCGGCGCCTTTTTGGCCACTCCATTTGATAAATTAGTACCCTGTTCCATTTTACACTTCCCCCTTCGCTTTTTTTCTGTTGAATTTTAGAATAATACGAACAATGTTTGCACCAATCAATTTGCATATAACCTGTACAAGAATTACTGGCCCCAGGGCGATGGGACTGATCAGCAATAGAGGTGCCCCTCCAGTAATAGTATTATTTATGCAGGCAGAACCAGCATATTGATATGCAACGAAAACAGTACGTTCATCATCCTCCATTTCTCCTGACTCCACCAGATCATTCGTCATGACAGCAGCAACGTCTGAACCCGTAAAGCTGCTGATAAAGGCCACTCCTGCCTTTCCCGGAATTCCTAGCAGAGGCCTGAGCAAAGGTCTAAAGAGAATATCTGATGCTTTAAAGGCACCCAATTGCTCAAATACTCCCAGGAGGCCGCAAAAGAACATTACTGCAGGAATTAAATTCAGACCTGCCATGAATCCATCTTTAGCACCAGTCCCCCCCTTACCGATGAAATTTGCCCCAGTATCGCCAATAGTTCCAAAGTTACCGCTAAGATTTGTAAAATCCAAGACTTTTAAGACGCTGTCACTGGTACGAAATGCCCCAGACAAAATAATGATCAAAAATATTAAAGATATCCAGGCACCCAGTCCTACTTTAGACTTATTTTCTCCTCCTTCATTCTGCTGATGATTTTGACCCTTTTCCTGTTTCATGTACTATACCTCCTCATCATCCTGCCAGTCCAATTTATATACCGCTGTAGCCGCCAAAAGACACCGCTGAAATAACGATTCTACCAGGGCATATTCCTGATCTGTGTGATTCCCATTGCCCCGGCACCCCATACCGCAAACCGTAGGAACTCCGTTGACCACTGTGATGGATGAATCAGAAATACCACCAATAGATATGGGATGCACTGCTCCATAGCCACAATCAACCGCCGATTTCTTTACATGCTCAAACAATTTCATCACACCCTCTGTGGTTTCCATACAGTCAATGGACATCTTCACTTCATAATGGACTTCTGTTCCCTCTACATAGCTATGATTCACAGTTTCTTCTATGGCAGCCATAATTTCTTCTTTAATGGCCATTGTGGGGAAACGGAACCCGATGTTAATGACACACTCTCCGGGTATGGTGTTTTCACCAATTCCACCCCTCACCATACCACAATTGATTAATTTTCCACGGGGGATATCATTTTGTTGCTCTAATGCAATGATTTTATGGGCTGCCTCTAACACAGCACTGCGTCCCTTCTCAGGTGCAATACCAGAATGGACTGCCACACCTTTTACGGTAATTGAGATGATTCCTCCGCCTTTTCGCCCTACCACCAATCCATCATCCAGATAACCGGTTTCAAAATTGAATGCTGCAATCGCTCCTCGAGATTCTAAGGCCATAATTTCATCTGTGTTAGAATCCTTATGCATTACCTCTTCATCACCAGCAAAGATACATTTGATGGGCCGATCTCGATAACCGGCTGCCTTCAGTGCTTTTATAGCATACAGGGCAATAACCAATCCACCTTTCATATCCAATACTCCAGGCCCGTGGGCATGGCCCTGGTCGTCAATTCGGAAAGGGTTTTCTTTGACGACACCCTCCTTAAAGACTGTATCCATATGCCCAATAAATAGTATAGGGGCTTTTGTACTCTGTTGATTCCATTCTCCAATTAGCAGGTTTCCTGCCCTTTCCATTGGAACCACCCTTACCTCCATTCCTACCTTTTTCATTTCCCTTGCCAAGATGCTTCCCACCTGATTAACCCCTTCAATTTGAGAGGAACCACTCTCTGTATTTACAATCTCTTCCCATAGCTTCAACATTTCAGCACGATTTTTTTCTATATATAGCTCAATCTCCCTTAAAGCGGTCTCCATAATCTGTCTCCTTTCAGACTTTTATATCGGTGGGCTTAACACTCGTCCTGTCCAATGATGAATTACCTTCTGAGTTAATTAACACCGAAAGAATGTTTTACATATTTGACAACGATTGCACAAATGGCCCGGACACCTTGTACATTTGATTTAACTATAGCAAAGGATTTTTTTGCTGTCTAAGCTATATTTTTTATATCTCAGTTATAACTCTCATTGATAACACAATTATTGAAATTCCAAGATATTATATTCACTTTACCTAAAACTGAAAGAACACATCCAGCTTTGGATGTGTTCTTAAGGTTAATATTCATGAGAAATGGGATATAAAGTTTGAAGCATGGTCACAAAAGCTTCTGCTTCTTTGCTCAAAATTTCTTTTTTTCTTCGTATCCATCCGACATTTATCTGTAGATTGCAATTTTTGATAGGGATGGTATGAATTCCATACCGTTTATAATCTGGTGCACTGAGTAAAGGCCCAAAGCGATATACATCTGTGTTTTGCAGCAAATTAATAATCGAAGCTCCATTATTAACGTATACAACCCGCTTCAGCTCTGTTAACTTGATTCCATCAATTTCCAAATAAAAGCTAAGATGGGAGAAATAATCATCGGGTAATCGAACACATGGATAGGCTTTTAATTCTTCCATTGCCACTTCTTTCCGATGATAGAAGGGACTATATGGCCCTACATTCAAATACCAGGTATCTTTACCAATCATATTGAGCTCTAAATTTTTGTAATTAAGCATATGTTTAAGCTCTCTGCTTTGAGCATGGTTACTCATGATAAAACCAACCTCTGATTCTCCGCTTTCCACCTGCTCTATCACCTCTTGAAGTCGTCCCTCGGTCAGATTAAAGATAATATCTGCTTCCTTATACTTCATATAAAAATTGCTTAATAACTTGGACATAGTAATAATGGGATAAGAAGAAATTGAAAGGACACGGGAGGCATCCTTGGCAGAAATATTGGTGATGAGGTTCATTTGATTTAGGATGGTACGAGAGTATTGATAAAGCTTTTTCCCATCATCCGTCAGGATCACGCCTTTATTATTTCGATGAAAAATCTGAATTCCCAGCTCTGCCTCTAAATTCATGATGGCTTTGCTTAAATTGGGCTGTGTCAGCAGTAGCTTTTCTGCTGCTTTATTAATACTCCCTTGCTCTGCTACTTCTACAAAATAGACCAATTGCTGTAACAGCATTGCAGCTCCCTCCTGTGACCACCATTAAATGGCATTATTTTATTCTAAGCAGCATTACTTTTCATTATTATACGCTATTAAGAATTTGTTATCAATAATCTTTATCCTTTCTTGCTATATCCCTATAATTGGGCCATACTGAATAACTTAAAATACCGACTAGGTAATTTGTATGTTGGGGGCACCTCCTGAATGTAAATTCTGTATTAGAATGTTTTTTACATTCGGTACGTCATATTAGGAGTCTAAAACAAAAAAATTTCATCAATTCCAACAAACGCAAAAAAAATCACCTTCTTTGAGATGATACAGGAGAAACAAATATAGCGCTTTCAACTTTTTAGGTCAAAGCAATACTATTTCTTATTTAAATCCTCATAGGTACTTCTAAAACTCAGCCTCTTGCAACCAAGCATTTGCACTACCTTGCTGTTTCAAATCCTCATAGGTACTTCTAAAACGATGTTCGTCAAGAACGTTTGAATGTGCATAGCATTGTTTCAAATCCTCATAGGTACTTCTAAAACTCCTTCGCATGAATTTTGTGATGTGTCTTACTTATATAGTTTCAAATCCTCATAGGTACTTCTAAAACGCTTTCTAGTTTTTTGGAAACAGCAATACAAGAAAACGGTTTCAAATCCTCATAGGTACTTCTAAAACATCGTCGTCATTGTCGAATATTTCAACAAATCCCTCGTTTCAAATCCTCATAGGTACTTCTAAAACATACTACTAAATGGATTTCTGAAAAAGATATGACAGAGTTTCAAATCCTCATAGGTACTTCTAAAACTGACAGCAGCCAGCCTAATATAGCCAACATTGATATATAGTTTCAAATCCTCATAGGTACTTCTAAAACGAATCCCGGGGCTAGTCTCCGGGTCTTTTTTTATGGTTTCAAATCCTCATAGGTACTTCTAAAACGGGTTCTAAGTAGCTTTTGTGCTCTGGCATATGCGATAGTTTCAAATCCTCATAGGTACTTCTAAAACCCTCACATACAGGACAGAGAGGACAGTAAAAGGACAGGTTTCAAATCCTCATAGGTACTTCTAAAACCCATTACATATATTGATATTATCACATCTACTATATTATGTCAAAATCGAAGTTTTTGAACATTATCTTAACATCAAAACTGTTGTTTTAATTTCAAACCATTGAATCGATGGGCTTTTGTCAAAAAAATAAATTGTCGTCGATCTCCAGGGTTTTTTACGCTATTGGAGGTCGACGACAATTTTAAAAAAGCCTACTATTGTCAGTAAATGCTAAATTCTTCATCATATTTTTTAAAAAACTCATAATAGGTACGTACATTTTCCAGCCTTGTCCAATGCTTTACATCTACAGGATTTTCATCCAGGTCATATATTTTAGCCCCATCCATTGCCAGTAGAAAGGGGGAATGGGTGGAAATAATGAATTGACAGTCAAAATAACGTATGGCATCCTTAATCAACTCCATCAACTCCAGTTGACGTCTTGGGGAAAGGCTGTTCTCTGGCTCATCTAATATATAAAGCCCATCCTCACCGATTTTTTCAGTAAAATATAAAAAAGCACTTTCTCCATTGGAATATTCCCTTACATTATCCATCAATCGATTTCTCACATAGCGGGATTGGGTCTTGCTTTTTGCCTGATTTGCCCTTTTTAGCTCCTCATAATCCGCTAAAGACCTCATGGTGAAGCTTGCATATTTAGCATTCAAATATTCTTCAAACAAGGTTTCCCTTTTATGATCAACTCCTTCGTTCATATGGCGGATATTTAGCATATAATCAAATACATCATCGCTGGTGATAATTCTACTGCTTTCGGGAAGCTCTTTTACCAGCTCCATTTGACATAGGCTAACATAGTCAGCATAAAAATTTGACTTATTAAAGATGGAGTCCCGTTTGATTCCTATCTTTTCAGCAATGACATTTAAAGCAGTGGATTTTCCCGACCCATTTCCACCATATAAAATTGTCACAGGCTCAAAATCTATTCGTTCAAAACCATGCCTTGATAATATTTTAAATGGATAAAAGGAATCATAGCATGTTCTTTTGATCTCCATAAAAAAACCAAATTCCATATCCTCATTGGGAAACGTAAAGGCCTCTAAGTAGTTCATTCTCATCATCCTTAGTATAAAATAACTATACAATTTTGATATTGTATTCCCAGACTTGTATTTAAAAATATTATAGCATAATTACCTGTCAGAAGCTATTATGCTTATGGAACCCTCCAGGGCCAAAATACAATCATTTTTTATTTCAATTTTCATCAATCATTGATTGTACCTCATGAATCAGCTCCGCTAATTCTTCACAGGCCTCACCCGTTTTTTCAGGAAGATTGATAAACAACCGATCTATTCTTGCCTTATAGTCAACGGGTTTTAGATGGAAGGAATCAATCATCTTTACAGCCTTTTTTTCATTAATGCAATATTGTTCATTGAGGGCGAAAATAACCTGATTTAAGCAGGATACAGACCGAACCACATGGCCTGCAACATAATACAGGTCATCCTTTCCCCCATTATCTGCCGCAAACATATGGGAAAAGCCTGCTTCAAACATGAAATAGTCGATAACTGCTTTCTTCATTTTTGGGGGATATGATTTTGTTTTTCCTTGCATTTGTAGAAGCTGTCCTTTGGCATCATATAAAATTCTACTGATAGAAAGCTCCCCCATGTACATGGCATTGATATAGGCATGGGGATGGCCAGTATGATAATGGGCAGTAATTTTTCCCTGGCTACAGTCCTGAATTACCCCTTCTACCCTCTTTATATCCCGCAAAATAAAATCCACATGGTTTCCCTCGATCACAAGCCATCCTCCACCATTGATCCATTCTCCCCAGGCCCCCGGGGGGACAATTATATTGCTCCGACGCTCATCATCAAGCTCTGAAGCGGCATCATTCAGTTCCTTTATGTCAATTCCAACAGATTCGTCATAATAAATGCCAATATCAATGTCGGAATCCGGTCGATGGGTTCCCCTGGCCCTTGAGCCCCCCAGCACGATTCCTTCTACTCCTTTAATATCCTTTAATCGATTTTTTACTGCTATTAATATATTCTCTACGGTATCCAAAATCTTCTCACCTCTGTTTATTTTTAGCATTAATTAAAAGCATCTAATGATCCATTTCTCTATTCTCCCTTTCTTATTTAAAACCTTCGCTTAGTTTAATTATATGATGATGGTTCTTTTCTAGTCAAATTCAAAGCCCTACTTATCTACAACGCAGTTATCGTTTTTTTACAGCTATAGGATTTGAAAAATCAACATTCCTCCCTGCACCGGCAGTAAAGCTATTAAAAGCCAGGGGTAAATATTATGGTCTAATTTTCCACTTGCCTCTGTTTAATCACCATGATAGATACCGATAGAACTGCCACAGTAAATCCAATCATAATGAGCATATTTGTAAATAGTGGCCTCAGGCTTTCCATATGATAATTTTCTAAGGCTGCAATCATATGATTCGATTTAACATACCAATAATTTGGTGTAAAGCTGGCGATTTTCAGCACTCCCTTTCCCAGAAGGGCCTGGGGCACAAAGACACCGCTGATAAAGCTGGTTCCTAGAGCAAACACATTGGCGGCTGCCGACATGGCATTTTTACCTCTGATTACATTTCCCAGTAAAAAGCTAATGCTTAATGCCGTTAAAGTAAAGACCAGGGAATTTAATAAAAACAACAGCCCCCTCGGAGTCAGCATAAAGCTGCCGTAAAGGAAAAAGCTAGGTAAGATCATAACAAGCCAGGCAAGAACTGCATAGCTGATATTCCCTAATATCATTTGAAAATTCATATTTTTAAGCCCCAAGGGGGAGCATAAATTTCGCCTTTTTAAGTCTGTTTGATTAAAAACCATCATGACCGTACAAACCCCTAAAATCAGCACAGCAAACAATGCATAGGACATGTAGTTAAAATAGTAGACTCGTTTTTGATTTTTATTAACCTCTGCCATGGGGTGGCTCATTGTCACCTCCACTTCCTCTGCCAGATCATTTTGTACCAGCTTTAGCAGTTCTTCTTCTGTTAAATTGGTTGTATGGTCAGTATAGGTTTTAACTGTATTCAGGTACTTGTTGATCAGACTGTCAATATAGATTTCACTGGCTGATGACGGTATTGTACTTTTTTCCAGCTGAGGCCCTTGATCTGTTAAAAAGGCCTTAGTAAAGCCCTCAGGCACCCTTACAATATATTCAACTTCTCGGAAAAACAAAGCATCCTGTAGGCTTTGTAGGTCCCCTGAGAGTGTGACGATGTTGGCATTTTCACCGATGTAGTCCCTTAATCCCCGGGCCAGCCATGAGTCGGTATCATCATTGATATAGGCCAAATTCACCTTGGTCTTTGTAAAGTCTGTATCTACCGATATGGTATTGGTGTTGGCCATGGCCATGGCCAAGGATAAAAAGACAACGATATAAATCAGCATTTGAGTTATATTTTTATATATCACTTTAAAAAAGGCCTTATAAACTGTCATATTTCTGCCTCCTTAAAACCAGGTAGGTGATCATACTAAAGATCCCTGCAAAACCCCAAAGCAGCACAATATTTAAATAAAATCTTGTATGGCTATCATAGTAATACAGGGAATAGAAGCTGTCGGCAATCAAATTTATCGGGTTAAGATAGGCTAAAACAGGAGCCTTGGTGCTGACGATGTATTTTATTTTATCAGACATCATCCCGGCAAGAAAGGACATAATATTAGTAAATACCACCAAAATACCAATTTTAATTCCTTCGCTTTTTTTAATAATGGCGCCAAGGCAGGTTCCAAAGGTAACACCGGTAATGGTTCCAACCCCACAGGTCAGCAGGATATAGCCCAATTGATTTCCCAGGCTAACCTTTAATACTAGGGCTAAATAGCTTAGGAAAACCAAAATAATGCCAAACTGAACCGTGGTGGCTGCCAACATTGAAGCGCCAAAGAGCTTTAGCTTATGAACGGGGGTCATACTAATTCGGGCTCCCTGGCAGGTTTGATTTGCCTGTATGTCTGCCACCTCCTTCAGGCCCCAAAAGCTGCCATACAGACAAGCCATGGCAATTGAGGCGTAGAAGTAAATTAAGGTATTGTCGGGGTCAGCTTTGCCCAAGGGAACCTCCTTCAGAAAATCCTGTCTATTGGAAATATCCATTATCAGGCTGCTCTGGTCTTGATTAGGATTTTGCTTGAGAATCGTCGTAACCGTAGCGGTGGTTTGCTTAAAGTCATCCAGAAAGCCCTTTATAATCGTTTGATTAATACCTGTTTCCTTTACAAACAGATTTATGCCATTATCTAAATATAAATAGCCTTCAATTTTATTATCCATCAGCAAGCCTTCAGCTTCCTTCAGGGTCACATATTGAACATCAAATAAAGGCTGCCTATCTTCACCATTTTCCGGGCCCGAAACTGATTCAATAGCCTTAATGAAGCTGGTATGATTTCGATATTCCTCATTATCGACAATTGCAATTTTAATATTGGTAAAATGACCAGCATTGGCAATGTTTGAAAAGGCCAGATAAAAAAGTGTAGACAACAGAATCGGAAATAACAGCGTCCAGAACAGGATCTGCCGATCCCGGACAATACACTTTAATCGATATCGATAATTATGAAAAAACATGCTACCTCTCCCCTCTAGTCCCTTAGCTCTTTTCCGGTTATCTCAAGAAATACGTCATTCAGTGTCGGGGGTTCTGAATAAATTTTTCCCACAGGAATATTTTTTGTCTTTAAATAGTCCAGTAGAACGGACAGATTATTTTTTCCCTTGCTTGACTTGGCCACCAGCAAATTGCCGTTATATTCAGCCGAAAGAATATTGGGCAGGCCTCTGACTGCCTCCAGGAGCTCCTGATCCAATTTTAATATTTCAATGGTAAGCCTTTCACCGGAATTGATCATGCCCTTCAGTTCATCATTGGTTCCTGTGGCAATAATCTTTCCCTTATCCATAATGGCAATTCTTGTACAAATTTCCTCTACCTCCTCCATATAATGGGAAGTGTAGACAATGGTGGCCCCCTCTCGATTGAGTTTTTGTATGCCCTCCAATATATTGTTACGGCTCTGGGGGTCAACGGCAACAGTGGGCTCGTCTAAAATAATCAGCCTTGGCTTGTGGGCAATGCCACAGGCTATATTTAATCTACGAAGCAAACCACCGCTCAGCTTTTTTGGATGAAATTTTCTAAAGTCCTTGAGACCAACAAATTCTATTGCCTCCTCCACCAGCTGTCGTCGTCTCTTTTTATCTGAAATATACAAGCCGCAGAAATAGTCAATGTTTTCATATACATTTAGCTCTTCAAAGACCGCCACATTTTGCATAATAATGCCTATTTTTTCTTTAATTTCGTTGGCATCCGGCGACATGGGCCTGCCATAGATTTCGATGGTTCCCTTATCATATTTTAAAAGGGATAAAATACAATTGATGGCAGTGGTTTTTCCAGAGCCATTGGGGCCTAAAAGACCAAAGATTTCACCCTCCTGTACCTCTAAATTTAAATGATCCAGTGCGATCAGTTCATCATATCGCTTAACAAGATTATTAACCTTTATTACCATAGGGCACGCCTCCATTTTCCTAAAAAATTTCACAATAATCTATTTATCCCTCCATATACTAATGATAATATATTGCTTCCCGGATTGTTAGTGAATAAGCTCCTGATGAACCATGACAAATGTAATATTTTTCTTGAGAAGCCTCCTTTAACATGCTAGAATTTATTGTAAACAGGTTTCTATTAAAGCAAGGGTTTGGTGTAGAATGAAAACATTAACTGATAAATTCATTATTTTAGCCGTATCTTTGATGGTCTACCTGCTTTATATTGATAATCAATACTTAATTGTACCCGTTTTAGTTTCCATCAGCCTCAGTGCCCTTTTAGGCTATTTTCAGCAGGAGAGAGTAAGAATAGGGTTATTTGCCGTATTTTTAATTATATGTATCCTAAAACCCCCATTTTTATTTTTTCTCCCCCTGATTTGCTATGATATCGTTCTACACAGGATCAATGGACTTTGGGGGGTGGCCCTGCTTCCCTTACTCGTTGACTTCATTCAAAATCACGGGCTCCATAATTGGTTAATTGCAGCCTTACTTTTCGTCGTCTGGCTGTTAAGGCATCGAACCGCCTCCATTGAAGGACTAGAGCATGATTACCATGTACTTCGTGATAATGCCAAGGAAATTTCAATGCAGCTTGAGCGGCAAAATAAGGAGCTTATAGAAAGGCAGGATGATGAGGTTAACCTGGCGACATTGTCGGAACGAAATCGAATTGCCCGGGACATACACGACAATGTGGGGCATTTGCTTTCAAGGTCAATACTCCAGGTGGGTGCCCTTTTGGCCACCAATCAAGACCTACAGACCAAGAATGATTTAAAAATGATTAAAGATACCCTGGCAGAGGCCATGAACAGTATACGGGCCAATGTTCATAATTTGTACGAGGAATCCATCGATTTATATATAGAGGTACAAAAACTCATAGCCGCCTTTCAGTTTTGCCCTGTTACATTTGACTATGATGTAGCCTCTAATCCGGAAAAGAGCATTAAATACTGCTTTATAGCAGTTATCAAGGAGGCCCTGTCTAATATCAGCAGACATTCCAATGCCACCGAGGCCTCTGTGAAAATCTATGAGCATCCGGCCCTGTATCAGTTGATTGTACAGGATAATGGAACAGGCTCCAGCTATCATACAGAAAGTGGAATCGGGATTAAAAATATGACCGACCGGGTTGCCTCTATGGGGGGGACGATTCATATTAGTACCAATAAAGGCTTCAGAATATTTATTTCCATTCAGAAAAATCAACGGAATTAGAAGGGAGTAGGGAATATGCGGGTGGCTGTAGTAGATGATGATAAATTGGTTTGTGCCTCCCTTAAAACAATTTTAGAGGTGGAACCGGATATCTCTGTTGTGGGTACGGGCCATAACGGCAGAGAAGCCATTTCCCTTTTCACCAGCCTGACCCCAGATGTTCTCTTAATGGATATTCGGATGGATACCATGACCGGGCTGGAGGCAGCAGAGGCTATTTTGAAGGAGGATCAACATGCCAAAATCCTCTTTCTAACAACCTTTTCAGATGATGAATACATTATTAAAGCCCTCAGGCTGGGGGCCAAGGGCTATATTATTAAGCAAAACTTTGAAAGCATCGTACCCTCTTTGCGGGCCGTATATAGCGGGCAAAATGTTTATGGCGACAATATTATCAATAAAATCCCCCATTTACTAAGTACAAAGGGGCTGTTAGATTTTTCTTCCTTTGGTATATCTGATAAGGAGCTGGACATCATTCAAAGGGTGGCAGAGGGCCTCAATAATAGAGAAATAGCCAATCAGCTATACTTAAGCGAAGGAACCGTTAGAAATAGCCTGAGTACCATTTTAGAAAAGCTAAATTTAAGGGACAGAACACAGCTGGCAATTTTTTATTATAAAAACAAATCCCCTGGATTTTAGAATTAAATATCCAGGGGATTTATTTAAATAAATTATTTTGCAGCTTCTTTGGCTGATGGAAGGATCACTTCTACTTCTGAGTGGGGACGAGGAATCACATGGACTGAAACCAATTCCCCGACACGTTGTGCTGCTGCTGCACCGGCATCGGTGGCCGCCTTTACGGCCCCTACATCACCTCTTACCATGACCGTTACAAGACCGCCGCCAACATACTCCTTACCAATTAAATAAACATTTGCAGCCTTCACCATGGCATCTGCTGCCTCGATGGAACCAACTAATCCCTTTGTTTCAATCATTCCTAATGCATCATATTTCATTTTAAATTCCTCCTAATTGTTTATTTTTTTTAAGCAAGCTATATTATAATTTTTCAATTATAACCCTTTATTTTATTTGATAATTTTTACTTTCGAGCTATTGGTAAGATTCATGGCATTGGCTTCCTCTGTATCGATATGACACTCCAGGGCAGAATCATCATTGGCTCTAATCATCACATTGTCATAGGTACCGCCCCTTATGTCGTCAAACTTGATAGAAACCAGCTGACCATCAGAAACCCCTAAATCTCTGGCATCTTTCGTTGTCATATGGATATGCCTTTGGGCCACGATTAATCCTTCTTCAACATATACGGAACCCTTTGGCCCAATGATGGTAATTCCAGGGGTATTACATAAATCACCCGATAGTCTGATATGGGGCACCACCCCCAGCCTAAAGCAATCTGCCGATAGAACTTCAACCTGGGTCTTGCTCCTTACGGGGCCCAGCACCCTCACCTTTTCAATAGCACCCTTTGGCCCGCAAATCGTTACGGTTTCCTTGCAGGCATACTGACCAGGCTGCGACAAATCCTTCAGCTTCACCAGCTGATAATTTTCTCCGAACAGAATATTTAAATCCCGCTGAGAAAGATGAATATGTCTGTTTGAAACCCCCACTGGAATTTCAAGCAAGCTATTATTTTCTGCTGTATTGGCTTCGTTAGCTTTGACAGTTTCCAGCAAAAGCTTCAGTATGGCCTCACATTTATCCATTTAGGCTTCCCCCTTCATGGCCTTTACAATTTGATTAACCAGCTTCATCAGCTCTTCATTGGTGGTGGCGGTACTGCCCACGGTATCATTGACAGCGGTATGTTCCTTTGATGCTGCTACATACTCTGCAGGGCTTAAGGTTCTACATTGACTTTGAGCCCCAAGGCGGTGATTGGAAGATGCTAATGTTGCACAGTCCTTCAAACCATAGGCAACCTTCTTCAGGTTAACCAGGTGCATTGGCGTAACATTTTCAGATACTGAGCTGCCTCCCCAGGTACCACAGCCAAGGGTAAAGGATGGGATCAGCCCTGTACTGGCACCGGTTCCCCCCTGACTTCCCCCGGTATTGACCAGAATCCGGGCAGCGGGCTTTCTAGCAAATTTCATGACAATGTCTCTGTTTTCCGTATGAATACTCATGGTATGCCCGATTCCATTCTGAAGCAGCTGAATACTCAATTCACATGCTTCTTCCCAATTGTTAACTGTATAGAAGCCAAGGACAGTGGTGAGCTTTTCAAAGGATAGTGGATAGCCTTCCCCTACCCCCTTCTGTTCACCGATCAACACCCTGGTGCCCTCTGGAATAGAGAACCCCGCAGCCTTTGCAATCACCTGGGGTGACCTGCCAACGAACTGGGCATTCATGTTATGGCCATTCTTGAATAACAAGGCACAAACCTGCTTCGTTTCCTCTGCTGTCATAAAATAGCCACCTTGTTTTTTAAATTCCGCCACAACCTGATCACGGTTGACGGCCTCACAGATAATTGACTGCTCTGACGCACAGATTGTACCGTAATCAAAGGTCTTACTTGCCATTATATTGCTAACGGCCTGTTGAATATTGGCACTTCTTTCAATATAGGCAGGGGAATTACCGGCTCCTACCCCAAGGGCCGGCTTGCCGGCGCTGTAGGCGGCCTTTACCATACCTGGCCCACCGGTTGCTATGATGATGGCTACCTCCTTGCTCTTCATCAATTCATTGGTGGCACCAATGGATGGCATGGAAATGCATGAAATAATATTTTCAGGGGCCCCTGCTTCAATAGCAGCCTTACTCATTAATTGGGCCGCTTTATTAATACATTTTACAGCAGAGGGATGGGGTGAAAATACGATGGCATTTCGGGATTTGATTGCAATCATAGCCTTAAAAATAGTCGTTGATGTGGGGTTAGTGGATGGTATGATTCCCATTACTAAACCAACCGGCTCTGCAATTTCAATCACCTTGTTTTCCACATCTTCTTTGATGACACCAATGGTCTTCATGTCCTTAATGGCATCGTATAAAATGGTGGAGGCTAACTGATTTTTATAGGTTTTGTCCTCCACTTTCCCAAATCCTGTTTCTTCCACCGCCATTTGGGCTAAACAGACTGCATTTTCTTCAGCAACTTTTACCATGTTCTGTAAAATTTTATCAATTTGTTCTTCACTATAATCGGCAATTTTTTCAGTTGCTATTTTTCCCAGGCGTGCCAGGTCCCTTGCCTCCTGAATGGAGCGCAGATCTCTATCAAAATTCTCCATTGTGTTGTCCCTCCTTTTACAACCTTCAGTAAATAGCCTATTGATAATGTGCTTTTATTTTATCGATCAACAGCTTTTTACTGGCTCTATTAATTTCTTCATCCGTCATTTCTAAATCATCGTATTGATGAGCCAGAGCCTTCAGCTTGACCGCCTTCAGCTTCCTTAACAATTCAATCACTCCGTCGATTCCCTGCTCCTTTAACAGCCTATCCAGATCAGCCTTTTGTAAATTCTCTCTATCCATTTGGAAAGAATCGGCTTGATCTTGATCCTTGGGGCTTTCATCAATCCTTACATCCATCAAATCGGGCCCATTGATATCTTGACAGTCCCCCTGATTGTCATCCTTCTGGGTTTCTTCATGATCATCCGTATTGTCTGTTATATGCTTCATTCCCATTATCCTGTCTAATTCTTCATGGGGCCTCGGTATGACATGCTCTGAAACAAGCAGGGAAGCATCAAGGTGATTGATGGCTGCAACACCAGCCTCAACCGCTGCCTTGACAGCCCCTACGTCTCCAATTATTGCTATTGAAACCAGGCCGCCGCCAACGCAGGTTTTTTCAAAAAGGCTGACATTGGCTGATTTAAGCATCGCATCTGCCCCTTCAATGGCAGCCAGCAGCCCCTTTGTTTCTATTAAACCAAGTGCCTTCATAGCTTAACCCTCCCTCAGTTTACAATAAAGGATCCGCCCAGTTTGCAGGATAGGTTGTATAAAATATCCGAGCCTTATCAGGTGAACCCCATACTACCCTGGCACCCGCCGGTACAAACAGTACGTCTCCAGAATGAGCAGTATAGGTCTTCCCATTAATCTCCACCGTTAGGGTTCCTTCTATCACGTAATCAATTTCTTCGTAGGCCAATTTCCAGTCAAAGCGGGAGTTTTCTATTGTTAGAAATCCTGCACTCATTTTAGCTTCCTCTTTGTTGATTAATTCCTGACAATGAACCTTTGCCCCTGGATTCCCTGTATCAAATTCATCCATTTTAACCGTATTGCCCCTGACCAGCTTAAAGCCCCCAGGGTCACGTTCCGAAACATAGGGTGTACTTGGTATGTTCAGGCAATTGAGCATCTCCTGTAAAAGCCCCTGATCCATCATGGCTTTAAATAGAGTAATCAGCATTTCATTATCAATTCCATCTATAGGGGAGCTTGTCTTCTTAACTGCTTTTAATGGATCTATGGGTGGTGTTGTGGTGAAGGCTATTCCATTGGCCTTTGCCAGATCCCTGGCGGAAGGGGTGATAATCACATTGCCGTCAACATAAATTTCCGTCTCACCCTGTTTCATTATTGCCTCCACGTCCTTTGCAACAATCAACCGCTTCATTTCCTCACATCCTTCCTTATAAATTACCTCTTCTCTTGTTGACTACAGTAGGGATTGTAATAGTCGGTCAGAGGGAGAGGGGATGATCTCACTATTCACCAGGAAGCCCTTTTCTTCCATAAGGGCCATGGCTGCTTCTGTACCAGCCTCTACTGCAGCCACATCTCCGGTGAAGGTAAAGAATGATTTTCCTCCCAATCCGGTACCCAGCCTAAGCTCTATGGGCTCTAAGCTGGCAGCCTTTAAAACTGCATCAGCCGCCATCACCATATTGGCCAGAGAGAAGGATTCCACTATACCCAGTGCCTGTATCCTTTCCGGCATGGTAGCCCCAGTAATGGCTGGGAAAACCAATGGGCTTACATTGGGAATGATAATTGAATCAATCCAAAACTCCTCCGCCAGTTTCTCGCCTACACTGATGGACTCCTTTACGGCCGCAACATCACCATTTACGATGGCAATGTACTTGCCTGGGCAGGTAGAGCTGGCGGTGACAATTTCAACCTCTGAGGTTTTAAGCATTTGATCCGTTGCATAGATGCCCCGGGCAATACTGGTAAACTCCACCATTCCAATTGCATTAGCCATATTAATCCCTCCTTATGACGATAAATTCTTTTCCAATCTCGATAACGGTCCCTGAAATACTGGCATGAATGGAGGCCCCCAGGCTTCCCTCTGGAGCCCTTCCGATCAGATCCCCTGCCTGAACATGGTCGCCAAGGGCCACCTGACAGTTGGCCGGGGCACCAATATGCTGTTGTTTTCCAATATGAACTGTTTCAGGCTCCAACACAATATCTGCTAAGGGCGCCGGATTATCAAATTCCCTTAATCCCAAACGGGCAATCAGTCTTTTACTGGGTACCTGCCTGTACTTACGGGTTTTTCTTACTTCAAATGTACTTTTTTCCGGCTGATATCGTATATTTTTTTCAGCAAGCCTTTCTTTGAAATATACATTGGCAGCCCTGGGATACAGCCCTACAGGACACGAAAACAACTCACACAGGTTGCACTGGCAGCATAGCTGGGCGTTTTCCTGGGGCTTTCCAGGCTGAAATTCATATGCCATCGCCCTCATCATTATATGGGGCTGGGTATTGTGACCAATTAGATAACGGGGACATAAATCCGTACACATTCTGCATTGTTCACAGGAAGCTCGGTTTACCCTTTTCGCCTGGCTCGTCTCAATGGATTTTTTCTGGATTAAGGGATGATGCTTTTTCAAAATGATAAATCCTTTGTTCTTCTTTGTGATATACCCATCGAGCTTTTCCATGACCGGCCCCATCATAGGCCCACCATCAATCACTGTATAATCTTCAAAGTTGCTTATTCCGCTAAGTCTTAGCACATCTATTATTTTAGCTCCCACCGGTACCTTCACTGTCAAAGGCCTGGGTACATCACCTGATATGGTAATGAACTTCTCTGTAACTGCCTTGCCCTTGGCTGCATTGTAAATGTTTAATGCCGTTTCGCTGTTTATCACAGTACATCCCACCTGAATGGGGATACCGGCTTCGGGAACAATTCTTCCTGTAAGCTCATAGACCAATACCTGTTCGTCTCCTGCCGGGTAGATATCGGGCAGCTCCTTTACTTCTATCAGCTCCTCCAGCTTCAGCTTATTAATGGTATCTCTCAGGATGGAAATGACCTTTTTGTGCTTTCCTTTGATGCCGATGATTCCCTTTTTTGCCTCTACCAACCCCTGGGCTGCAGCAAAGCCCTGGACAATTTCATCAGGGTACAGCTCCATTAATTGTTGATCTACTCTCAAAAGAGGTTCACATTCAGCCCCATTTAGAAGTATATATTCTGCCTTTGATGCCAGTTTGGTATGGGTCGGAAAGCCTGCCCCACCGGCACCAATCACCCCTGCATCCCTCACTTGATCTAAAAGACCCATGGTATTACCTCCTGTATTTAATTAAAATGACAATCTTCATCAATGATTCCTACAACAACTGCATCCACTGGAATATCATCATTACCCAGCATTCTGCGGGCCGAGGAACCGGTACAGATCATAACTCGATCCCCTATGCCGGCACTGATAATATCCACTACGATCAGCCTTCTGCCTTCATTGATCCCCCCGATTTCCTCTGCCAGCATCAGCTTAAAGCCGTTGAGTGATTCAGCCTTTCTGGTTGCCCATACATTTCCAATTAATCGTGCTGCTATCATAATGAGCTTCCTTCTTTTATCCTGGTTTTAATTTCATTCATGGCCGATTCCACAGAGGCTGTATCGCCGAAGATTGCAATTAAGATCATATTTTGAGGACAGCTTCCCCGGATATCCTCAACAGTAACACCAACGGCTTTTTCTGCTATATCTGCTGCAAAAATCATTTCGATCATTCTTCCCTGAATCAGGCCCACCGCATCAGCACTGATTAAGTTAGCTGAGGAATTTGCTCCCATACGCCGTTTTAGAATCTCCATTGTCCCCTTTGAAGGTGATTTTATTATTCTAAACTCCATTTTCCTCCACTCCCTGTTCAATCATTTTCCTGGCGCAGCTAAGGGCGATCCCTAAGGGGGTAACAAACATCGGATTTTTCGGCTTATGGGTGAATATTCCCGTCTGCCTTTGAATGATTTCCTCGATTCCAGCCAAACAGCAGGTTCCCCCTACCAGTGAAATTTCCTTTACATCGTGATTCCTTACATGATAATTGATAATGGACGACACCTTTTCAATGACAGGCCTTAAGACAGGAAGTAATTCCCTATGTCTGCTACCATCTCTTTTAAATTGATCTGCCTCTGAAAAGGATAATCCATAGGCCCCTGAAATTACCAAAGAAAAATGGGTTCCGCCGGTGGGTTCATCAGCCACGTATATCACCTTTCCATCCTTCAGTATGGAAATCCCGGTTGTGCCACCACCGATATCCACCACTGCCCCATTTTCAATTTTAAGGACTTCATTGGCAGCCGTAGGCTCATCCAATAGATTAGTTAATTCAAATTCTGCTGCTTCCACCACATTTTTAATAGCTCCAGAATCCAGGGAATCGGTTCCCGGCGGAATGGCGGCGGCTGCATAGGTCAAGGGGGCACCAAGCTTTTCCTCAAGCTCCTGCTTTAGTTCCCTGACAATCTTTACGGCACCAATATAGTCAACCACCATCCCATCCCGAACCACATCTGCGTATCGATAGGCCCCTGCTACAGGTCGATGGTTTTCATCCAGCACGGCCAGCACCACACAGGCAGTTCCTAGATCTACACCGGTGTAATAGGCTTTAGCCCCTTGTGCAATGGGTTTTTCCATCACTGCTTCAAAATCATGAATCAGCTTGTCACAATATTCAAAGGTCAATTGATTTTCTGGCATATTTTCCCTCCTACTAAGGAACAGATCATCTGGGACAGCGAGTTAATGATTGCAGAAAGGCCCTTGATAACGTCCCTTTCCAAAAAATGACCTGCTCCATTTATTTCAGCAGCCCAGAAAAACAACTCACGCAGGGTACAACGAAGTAAATGCAGGTTCAGAATTTCTCGGCTTCTTTGGTGCTTGATATGGCCCTCTGTAATTTCAAAGCAGTCTTCCCTGTCATCGTAGAAGCTATTAGAATTGATTCCAGCACATTCTGTACAGTCAATCCCCTTAAGCTCACCCTTTCCCTCTAAAAAACATCGGATATTAGACAACCTTTTTCCTAGATCAAACACCCGCTGGGCTAAGATGAAATCTTCCTTCAAAATTTCACTGCCTGTAACAAGGAATCGGGCCTCCAAAGATTTTAATTGATAACAAAGCCTCTGAAGATTATGATTTAAGACTGCTAATCCTTCAGGCTGGCTTGCTGAAGCAGTTTCTTCATTACATGGGGCTTCCTTCACAATATCTATCCTCTTATCTGATAGATATTGACTTGCTCCGGGTGTCAGGCGTTCCTCCTGATTCAATTGAAAGGTACGAAAAGGCTCTCTTCTATACAAATCCCTTAAATATGCTTCGGTGATAAATTTCATAACGGCCCCCTTTCTTTACCCGTTTCCAATAAATATTTCTTTAAAGCCTCCATTTCAATTCCCCCTGAAGGGCTAATCTCAAAATATGGCCCACAGACCCCCGTCATTTTCAGCTGCCTTAAGCAGTTTTCTTTGTTTTCCGGCATCAGGTCACATTTAGTGATGATGCCTATTACTGGACATCGAAAGGCCCTGGCAAATCCATGGGGATACACGTCCTTCCTTCTGCTTTGATCAACCAAAAGCAATACATGGGAAGCATCCTGGGCGGCTGAAATGATGTGCTTGTACATCCAGGGGCTCTCCAGATAGGCCCCCGGCACATCAATGGTATTTTTACCATAGATCATATCCTGGGTTCGCTTTAATTTACCATGGTAATTGTTTAATGCATTGACCAGGGTAGTTTTGCCGCAGCCTGAAGGGCCCATCACCATAATACGTTTCCTTCTCATGTTCGTGTAATGGGGGCCGGGGTGAAGCCAAGGAGATTTTTCAACGTATCATTTACCGTTACCAGCGCCGTCTCAACACTCTGGACATCCCCATTGATGACGACGGACCCGGTAAAACGATCCAGGAATCCAATTTCAACATCTGCACTCTTGGCTGCAATGTCTGCCGCAATAATGGCGGTTTCGTAGGGAGTCAGGGTTAAAATTCCTATGGCCCCCTCTTCATCAATTCCTAACCGTTCATAGATATCTGACATGGGGGATGCAATCACATGGGCAATTGTAATTTGCTTCCCTGGTACCGACTCCTGTATCACACGCTGTATATTTCTTTCAAACAATTCTCCCATAAACCTTACCCTCCCCCTGATTTTTGAAATAAAAGACCTTAATGACGAACCACTTCCACAGGTAAGTCGTACTTTTTAATCCAGCCCTCAATTCTGTCTAATTCTTCACTGGTCAGGCTTGGGTCCCCCTCCATGGGATATTCGATACCCAGCTGCTTGTATTTATTGACTCCCATCTTATGATAGGGAAGCAGATCAATCCCTTTAAAATTCTTATAGTCTTTGTAGGGCATCAAAAATTCCATGGCCCTTTCAATATCTTCTCTGGCGTCATTGACTCCCTTTAGCAGGGGCATTCTTATTTTGACATTGTATCGCAGCCGAAGGAGCTCCTGTAGGTTCTCCAGAATCTGTTCATTCCTCACCCCGGTAAACTGATAGTGCTTGTCAGAGTCGATATGCTTTAAATCAAAGAGAAACAGATCTGTAAATTCTGCAACCTTTAATACCGATTCCAGCCTTCCATAGCCGCAGGTTTCAATTGCGGTATTGATCCCCTCCTGCTGACAGGCCATCAGCAGATTGGCGGCAGCCTCGGGCTGCATTAGTACCTCTCCGCCGCCCAAGGTAACGCCTCCGCCGGAAACCTCATAAAAGGCCCTGTCCTCCTCAACGATTTCCACAAGCTCTGAAATTGTCTTTACTTCCCCTGCTATCGATAAGGCCGATTTCAGGCAGGCCTGAGCACATTTTCTGCAACCGGTGCAGTCAATACTACGATTGACCTCATGCAGCCCTTCGTTAGAAATACCGTGTATTCCAACGGGGCAAACCGAAATGCAGGCACCGCAATTGTCACAGGAGCTGCCCTTGAACATCACCCGATACTGCTTCATTAGCCCTTCGGGATTGGCACACCATTTGCAGCGGAGGGGGCAACCCTGAAAGAATATAAGGGTTCTTACCCCTGGCCCATCGTACATATTATATTTTTGAACATTGAAAATAGTTGCTTTCCGTTGGATTCCACCTAAATTTTTATTGCCCATATAATTCAGTCTCCAGTCTATATTCCTCTGCCGTTTCCAAAATAGGAATCGTTAGAAGTGGGTTAACACTGTTCTGCTGATGATTTCATCCTGAACATCCTTGCATAATTCCACAAAGAATGCACTGTACCCGGCCACCCGAACAATCAAATCACGATACTGCTCTGGATGTTTTTGCGCTTCGATTAAAGTGTTGTTATCTAAATAGTTGAACTGCATTTCACCCAATCCAAGGGCGCAGGCACTCCTAAGGAGGGTAATAATGCCCTGTTCTCCTTCCTTTGTATCCAGAAGCCCGGCTATTAGCTTAAAGTTGTGTACCATTCCTATATTCATGTTATCGCAGGCCATTTTCGATACAGATTTAATAATGGCAGTAGGCCCTTTATAGTCTGCCCCCTGGGATGGACTGATTCCATCTGACAGCGGCATCCATGCTTTTCGGCCGTTTGCCGATGCACCGGTTAATTGACCGAAGGGTGTATTGTTGGAAATGGATAGGGTACCATGGCTCAATACGGAATACAGGGTCTTATATTTCCGATGCTCCTTCTCAGTAAAGTTGATCAGATCCGCCGCTATATAATCAGCATAATCTTCATCATTACCATATTTCGGTGCTTCCAGGCAATCCTTTCTAAGTTGTTCATATCCCACAAAATCAGCTTTTAAGGCTTCATTTAGCTCCCTGAGGGTATATTTCTTTTCATCAAATACCAGCCTTTTAATAGCCGCCATGGAATCGGTATAGGTTGCCAAACCACTCCATACCACCCCCGGACCAAAGTTGTACATTGCTCCGCCGGCTTCTACCCCTCTGCCCTTTTCCATACAGCCTTCATACATAATGGACATCAAGGGCTTAGGAGCCAGCTCCTTATGAACCCGTTGGGAAATGACTGTGGCTACACTGCTCCATTTGGTAATAAATTTAATCTGCTCTTTAACAGCCCTGTCAAATTCTTCAAAGGTCTTAAAATCATCGATATTACCCATATCAGGACAAACCTGCTTGCCATACCAAAGGGGTACCCCGTTGTTCAACACCAGTTCAATACAGATGGGCCATTGGGTGTAGGCAGTAGAGGTCCATTGATATAATCTGCCGGATTTTTGTGGTTCAACACAGCCCATTAAGCAGTAATCCCTTGCATCTTCAATGGAAACTCCCTTAGCCAGCATCATTTTGATATGAACATCATCAAAATGACATGCTGGGAAGCCCATTCCTGCCCGTACCACATCCACTATCTTTTTCAGGTATTGATGGGGTGACTTGCTATGAATCCGGCAGGCCAAGGACGGCTGATAGATTTTAACATGCCGAACTGCATCCATCAGCAGGTATGTCAGCTCATTGGTTGCATCCCGGCCATCCCTTGTGACACCCCCGACACACATATTGACAAAGGGCTGATAGCCTGCGAAGAATTTGGAACCGCCCTCGCTGGTAATCCACATCATCTCTGACATTTTAATCAGCATGCAGCCGGCCAATTCAAAGGCCTCAAAATCAGTCATCCTGCCTGCTTCTATATCTGCCTTGTAAAAGGGATACATGTATTGATCTACACGACCTATTGACATCCCTGTCTGATTTTCTTCCACCACCAGCAGGGACTCTATTGTCCAAACAGCTTGTATGGCTTCCCAGAAGGTACTGGGTCTATGGGCCGGAACCCTGGCATTGACCTGGGCTATCTGCTTAAGCTCAGCCTTCCGCTTGGGGTTCGTCTCCTTAGCTGCCAGCTCCTCTGCATATTCAGAAAGACGTTTGGCATAGATCATGACACCCTCTGTGGTATCAATCACTGCCTTATAGAAATAGATTTTTTCTATATCCTCGGGATTTTCATAATCTAGCTTGGCCAGATGGTCCTTTGCTTCCTGCTGAATATCCAGCATACCCTTTTTCATTAAAATCACATCGTAGCCCGGGTTGGAGTCCCCTCCCCCATTAAGGGCATGGTAGGAGCAATCTGAAACAAAGGATTCTCCCGAAAGCTCCCAGACCCCGGCTTCACGATACTGGTCTTCACAATATTCGTCAACAGACTTCCCTTTCCAGTAGGGAAACAGTTCTTCACGCATAATCCTTTTATCTTCTTCTGAGATGTAGAATGGGTCCTGGGGTCGATTACCGATTGTATCAATTTCATCAACCATCCATCGCCAGGCTATATCCGGCGAAAAGGCGCCTGCCCGGGGTGCACCATTAGGGGCCCCCACAATCAACTCGTGATCCTGAATAACCAAAGGAGCTGTTTCACAGCAATATTTAAAGCATTTGGCCCGTAATAAAATCTTGGGCATACCGGGATTTTCCTTGGCTATTTTGGTAATGGCCCTGGCACGATGGGTTGTGATGCTGGGAACATGCTTCAGATAATTTTCCTTTAATTTTGTCAAACGTTCTGTCATTCCGTCGGGAATCCCTCCGTCCCCCAATCTTGCTGGGGTTTTGGCCGAGGGAGCCTCCTTTGCCATGTCCTTTGATATACGCTGAAACATTTTCATTAAAGCGTCCCGCTCTTCAGCAGACATATTTTGAGTAGCTTCCATAAATTTGCTTGAAAATTCACGAATATCCAATTCCTTACCTCCTATTTCATTATCCCTCTGATTCTTTTCAGGTGGGTATTTGTTTTTTATTTCAAATTCTCTAATACCTTCTTTAATACACTTTCCAGCCATTCCATCTCGTTTGTATCACATTCCTTTACTTCAGCCCACCCGGCTGTGGGGTGGTTGTTCAGTAATTTTCCCTTCATCATCTCATCTGCTGTACGTACGCCATAGCCAACCTTACGGACATAGATTAAATTTTTAGGTGACACATTATCCGATGTCATACCATGGCCGGCGGAACCACTGCCCAAGGTCATGGAAGGAAATAAATTGGTCGTTGCCCCCATGCTTCCCAGGGCACCTGGGGTATTGACCAGCATCCTGCCCACGGGTTTTTTCAGGGCAAATTGTCGTATTACCGCTTCATCCCTTGAATGGATTACCAGGGTATGTCCATGCCTGTCGCTCAGTAATAATTCAATACACTTTTCACAGGCGTGGATCCAGTCATCTTCAATATAATAGGCCAATACGGGACAAAGCTTTTCCCTGACATAGGGATTATTTTTTGATACATACTTCTGTTTGGATATTAAAATCCTTATGTTATCAGGTACATTAAAGCCTGCCATCTTTGCCAATTGCCGTGCTGTTTTCCCCACAGCTACCGGCTTAGCACTGCCATCGCTATGGAAGAGGAGCTGTTCAAGCCTGCTTGACTCTTCTTCACTCATAAAATATGCACCGTTCTTTTTCAGCTCATTTTGTACTTCTGGCTCAATACGGCGATCCACCACAATAGATTGCTCTGCCCCTGAAGCAACGCCATTATCAAAGGTCTTACTGGCAATGATGTCTTTAACGGCCTGCTGAATATCGGCCGAAGCCTCTATAAAAGCTGGGCTATTCCCTGTTCCCCCATATATTACTGGTTTTCCCGATTGATAAGCTGCCTTTAGCAGGCCTGACACCCCGGTATTGATGATTAATGAAGCATCCTCATGATTCATCAGGGCCAGGGTACCGGCGGCAGTCACATTCTGAAGATAAGCCAGGGCTCCCTCCGGCAGGCCGTATCCCTCTGCCGCCCGTATTAAAATATCTAATGCCCTGGTAATGGATCTTTTGGCCCTTGGATGGGGTGAAAAGATTATGGCATTTCCAGATTTGATTGCAATTAAGGCTTTATATAGGGTGGTGGAAACAGGACTGGTGGACGGACAAAGGGCAACAATAACCCCCACCGGTACACCGATATCCATGGTTTGATTTGTCTCATCCTCACTGATTATTCCAACACACTTCATGCCCTTAAGCCTACTGGTGAGATAGCTTAAAACGAATTTATTTTTAACATACTTATCTTCCCATTTACCATAGCCCGTTTCATCCTTCGACATTCTTGCCAGCTCAGAAAGATGCTTTTCTAATTCCTCAGCCATTCTTTCAACAATTTCATCAAGCTTTTTCTGGGAAAAAGCCGCTAATTTTCCCTGGGCTTCCCGGGCATTTTCAACCAGTATTCGTGACTCTTGTATGGAGAGTAAATCGTTGTCTATGATATTCATCTTTTCTCTCCCTTCCTTATCAACTGTTCAATCAACCACTTACTTTTGAGGCAATAAATTGGTAATCTTATACCTTTCAATGATCTTTTCAAGATCCTGGTGGGGTCGAGCGATTACCACCGAACTGTAGAGATTTCCGCCTTCCATCCCTTCAACCGCCTTTACCCCGGCTTCTACCGCTGTTTTGCATGCACCAACGTCGCCCCTGACCAGCACCGATATATATCCCGAAGCTACGTTTTCATAGCCGACCAGCTCCACATCGGCCGCCTTACACATGGCATCCGCTGCTTCCAGAACAAATACTAAACCAAAGGTTTCAATTAACCCCAAAGCTTCATAGCTTGCCATATAAGCATCCTTCCCTTCCTGACTTTTATAGGTCTATATCATGAATTGAAACAATATCACCCACTGCTCTAATGGGCCGTGGCATAACATTTTTGGCTGTTAATTTACCGATGGCAGCCGCTGCTTCAGCACCGGCCTCCACCGCCGATCTTACCGCCGCCACATCACCCTTAACCATAATGGTCACTAGCGTTGATCCAACGTTTTCATAGGATACCAGTTCAACATTTGCTGCCTTCAGCATTTTATCCGCTGCCTCCAGTGCCGGCACTAATCCTACTGTTTCTACAAGCCCCAGTGCTTCATCGCCATAATACCTCATTGACATTTCCCTCCTCTTAAAAAAACCAATGATATCTGTAATATTTATAAAATTGAATTTTCCAGGTTTAAAATTAGTGGAACCTTTACAGAAGGCTGTTAAGATCAATCTTTAATATATTTATTGATGATTGCTGCTCCTTCCGCCGGGGCATGGTAATAAACCCTTAACTCTCCATTCTTATCTAAATCAAATCGTGTTTCCTCAAGTAGCCCATTGGCTTCCGCCGTCATGAGGGCAATGGTTACAGCTTTTTTATTTAGGGCTTTGAATCTGCCATAGATACCCTGAAGTGCTTCAATGACATCATCAGCGCAGGCTTCCTTTACCGTTGTAAAATATTTTAATATAGCATAATTAAGCGGTTTCACTGTAAATTCCCCTCCTTATACTGTCTTCTTTTTAAACAGATCCATTGGATTCATGGCAATTACTAAAATTCCAAAGATCATAAGCATGGCGCCAATCCAAACGACGGGTGGCAAAGCCCATCCCTCTATACCTGCAAATAACCCCAGCACAATCCAACAGCAGAAGGGACCCCAAAATGAAAAGGTAGCATTACAAGCCATACCCAGGGCAGCACCGCACATGCTATTCCCCCTGTACCAGCACATGTAGGAAAGAAAGGCACAAAGGCCGCTTAGGCCAAACCAGATCATGGCAGCACTACTGGTAAATGCCTGGGCAACCAGGCCAGCTGAAAAGCCAACGCCATCACCAAAGATCATACCGAAGATTGGAACCAGAATGATTAAATTTGATAGCCCTGATGTTGCCTGGCGAATGGTAATTCCAATTTCTGAGTCAATCATTGAGGTACCATAGCCTGCAACACATCCTTCAAAGCCCCATCCCAGGGCGGCTATAAAGGCAATACTTAATCCCAGTAGCATTTGTTCCGGTGCGTCACCGGCAAGGCTTGTACTGCCAATTAAAAAACTGGAAGCCACACAAATGATAATACCGGTGACCATACGCTTGTTTAATTCCTGTTTAAATAGCACCCTTCCTAAAACAGCACCAATGGCTGGACAAAGGGCAGTAATGGGAATCACAATAGACCCTGCCATTTGAAGGCCAACAACATAGGCTGTACTTGAAATGGGGCCACCAATGAGGGCCGCCAGAATCATTATCTTTCCCGGTGTTGTCTTAAGACAGCGAAAGAAATCACCCAGTTTTCCCTTTACAGCGGCATAAATCATGGCCCAAAGGGCACTACATGTGTCATTTACTGCGCTCCCCAGGGCTCCCAGTAAATATGTAATGACAACCACCGATAAGCCTGCTGTATTGGCTCCATACCAATCAGCCCAAACCCCCTTGGTCATACCAAGGGTCATAAATGCAGAATACAGCCCGTAGGTGAGGCCTGAAAATAATGCAATTGAAATCCCTTTCTTAAAAAAGTTGGATGCCAATTGCCTCTTGGCCTCAATTGCAGATGAATTCATTACTTCCGACACTTCACTCATTAGATAAAGCTCCTCCCTTAAACGTTTTCATGATGTAATGATAAGTACAAAATCAATAAAGACCTACAATGACCTGTTAAACTTTGAACAAATATTCATAGCATAGGGCAGTATTTGCTAAAAAACTGCTGTGCTATTTTCAGGTACAATTAAAACCCTAAACCCTTTTCATCCATTGTATTTGGCAAGTTTAATTTCTTAGTTTAAATTATAATCCTTCCCCTAAAGGGGAGAGTCAACATAGATTTTCACAATAATTATCAATTGGTATTTTAAGGTCATTTATAACAAATTTCATTTCAGCTATATTCCCTTCTGATTGAGCTGTCATGTTTATTTTTCAAGAACTCCACTGTAATTTTAGCAATTGATCACCGTATTGCATTTTGTTAATTTATACCAAAACAATAAGCACCTTAAGAAATTAATCTATCTAAATCAATTTCTTCAGGTGCTCCTTCGATTGTTTTACCTTCCCCCTAGGGGAAGGTTCCGGTTAACAAAAAACCCCTATCTTCTTCCTATTCAAAGTCGTATTTCTGCTACTGCTTACTCAAGCGCAGCTTCGACTTCGATAGTTTTTTGAATTTAGGGGCTTTTGGTCAAGCTAATGATGTAATTTTTGACTGCTTTATTTTCCTGAGGCAGCGTTTTGATCCTTTTCTCGATAGATCTTAATAATTACCTCCGTTACAAACTCCTGGCTGTTTTTAGTTGTCCAATAGTCGGTCACATATCTTTCATAGGATTTATCCTCATGCTCATATCCATTTTTCTTAATCCAGTCAATGATTTTTTGATAGGTCTCATTTATCGTTTCATGGGATCCCACATGATAGCAGGATGCCACCATACATCCTCCAAATTCTACAGTCTGACTCTCATCACATTCCAAAATTGTTTCTTGAATTATTTTCATTTTATTGCAGGTTCCATTCATCTTTTCAGTAATAGAGGGAAAATGAATAATTACAGGGCCTGTTATTGCATTATTGATACTTTCAACATAATTAGTAAATTCTATATTGATGATGGAATCCATATAATCGTATTTAAAATCCTGATCCAGATATACCATTCTACGTCTATCCAAGTATTTTACCGATACCTCACTGATATCGTTTTCTATTGTCATCTGGGCTTCAATAATAAGATCATACCAGTCCCTGAGGGATTTCATTTTTAAATTGATCTCCCTTTCCAGTTCTTTAAGCTGGTCGATTTTGTTTCTAAAGCTTCTTTCTATGTCGGAATAGGTTGTTCCCTGAAGAAATCCCTTCATTTCTTCAAGCTTAAATCCACTCTGCTTATAGTATTTTATGATTGGTATCGATAACAGAGTTTTTTTACTGTAATATCGATAGCTATTTCCGTCAGAAACCTTGTCAGGAGGCAATATTCCCATTTTATCATAGTACCTAAGGGCTTTTTTTGATAAGTTACATATTTCTTCAACCTTCCCTATTCCAAATAATTTACCTTCCGTCATAACAACACCACCCCTATTTTTAATAGTTGTAATGAAATTAAGCCTTTCTGCCATATACATCTATCATTTTACATAATATTTAAACAAATGTACATGTATTTTTTTGACTTTTATTAAATTGATCTAAGGTTAGTCAATTTAAAAACCACCCATTTCTGGGTGGTATTACCTTTATTATTTAGAGCCTGCTGCTTTGTCTAATACATTTAATAAATCTTCCTCCGTAACCTCTCTGGGATTGGTCGTCGTACAGATATCCTTCATGGCCGCTTCAATTATTTCTTCCTTTGCTTCTGCCAGTAGGCTTAAATCAGCCCCCTGTTCCCTTAATGTGGCTGGAATTTTTAATTTCCTTTTTAGGTCTTCAATGGATCTAATTAAATTATTTACTCCTATGGTTACAGTTGAGGCGTGTAGATTTAACAGCTTAGCCAGTCTCTGATATTTTTTGGCGGCGGCTGAGTATTCCCTACTGTAGCTATCTTTATTTAATTCGGCGTTATATTCTATGACATGGGGAAGGATAATTGCATTGCTTCTTCCATGGGATATATGCAGCTTTCCTCCCACTGCATGGGCTAAACTATGGGTAATACCCAGGCCTGCGGAGTTAAAGGCCATACCGGCCAGGCAGGAGGCATTATGGATTTTTTCCCTTGCCAGTAAATTGGTGCCATCTTCAAAGGCCTCGGGTAAAAATCGAAAGGCTAAGGTAATGGCCTTTTCTGCCAGGGCATCTGAAAAATCGCTGGCATCTTTAGAAACATAGGCTTCTAAGGCATGGGTAATCACATCCATACCCGTATCTGCCGTAATGGCCTGGGGTACAGAAATGACAAGCTCTGGATCAAGAATTGCCACCATGGGCAGCAAGGACTTATCGGCCAGGGCATATTTTAATCCCTCTTCCCTATTGGTGATGACTGCATATTGGGTGGCTTCAGAGCCTGTACCGCTTGTTGTGGGAATAGCAAAGCATTCCTCTATTTCTGAACCCGGTGCTAAAAATTGTTTTGAATATTCCCTTATGGCCTTGGTTGCATCAATGGACGAGCCGCCCCCCAGGGCAATTAATACAGTGGCTTTAGAGGCCTTCAGGGCTTGAATACCGGCTGCAACAATTTCTACCGAAGGGTCCGGAAGGATATCACTAAATACAGTTACCTGGCAATTAACCAGCTTATCCTGGATTTTTTCAACCATTCCAGAGGATTCTATAAATTTATCACATACGATCATAACCCTTTTATTTTTAACTTCACCTAATCGACTTAACGAATCCTTACCAAAATAAATATTTGTTCTAATACTAAATTCCTTCAACTATATACCTCCTAATTTTTGCCAAACAAATTGATGAGCCGGTTATAGTATTTTATCATTACCTGGGAAATAACACGAAAATGGTCAAAATAAGTCTTTATTGATGCTACTATATCATAATGTGATATAAATAACAATACATCTATTCCAATCAAATGCCGGGAATATTATTTGAAGGCTTCGTTTCACAGTGAATCTATTTATTTGATCCTGCTCCCCTTTTTTTGTCTCTATTATTGCTCCACAAGGAATTGTTAAATTTCTTAATTCCATCCTTATGGTATCTTGTTCAAGCTGGAAAAGGCCGGAAGGGTTTACTTTTTCAGTATCGCGTTATATAATAGGAATAAAATTTTCAGTACATTCAGGCTATTTATTTTTTATACATAAGAGGAGTGAAAACATGTACGAACTAATACAGGCTGCAGAAAACAGCTACTACATTAATTGCCCTGCCAAAATAGGCCTTGTTAAGGTGGATGCTGCCAATGTCTGTTTGATTGACTCAGGAAATGATAAAGAGGCCGGCAGAAAGGTCAGGCAAATTCTTGAGGAAAATGGCTGGCACTTAAATGCCATCTACGTTACCCATTCTAATGCAGACCATATTGGCGGGAATCAATATTTGCAAAAACAAACGGGCTGCAAGGTTTTTGCCCATGGTATTGAAGCAGACTTTACTAATCATCCTCTGTTGGAGCCTTCCTTCCTCTATGGCGGCTTTCCCCCCAAGGATTTGCGGCATAAATTTCTGATGGCCCAGGAAAGTCAGGCCCAACCCTTGACTAAGGCAGATTTACCAGCGGGTATGGAAATTATTCCTTTACCAGGCCATTTCTTCGACATGGTAGGCTACCGCACCGCCGATGAGGTGATTTATCTGGCTGACTGTCTTTCCAGCGAAGAAACCCTGAAAAAATATCAAATCAGCTTTATTTATGATGTGGCCCAATACCTTGAAACCCTTGAGCGAGTCAAGAAAATGCAGGGAAGGCTATTTATTCCCGCCCATGCTGAGGCAACTGAAGATATTAGGCCCCTGGCCCAGATCAACATTGATAAGGTCCATGAAATAGCAGAAAAAATCCTTACCATCTGTAAGGCTCCAATGATGTTTGAGGAGGTTTTACAGATCCTTTTCAATGACCTTGGATTAACCATGAACTTCAGCCAATACGTCCTTGTGGGTAGTACGGTTCGCTCCTACCTTTCCTGGTTAAGGGATTCCAAAAGGATGGATATTGTATTTACCGAGGGTAAAATGCTGTGGGAAACCGTTAAAGGATAACGGGATTTTTCATGACAAAGGATTGATTGTCTACTGCCCTCATGGTAGCCAATATTCCGTCCAGATGATCATACTCATGCTGCAGCAGCTCTGACAGATCACCTTCTAATTCCATGACACATTCCCTCCACTCCATATCATGGTAGGTAATTATGCATTTTTTATATCTTTTTACGGAAACATACAGCCCCGGAAAGGACATACAATCATCCAGCACCTCCATCATTTCCGTCTCAGGATAAGTTAAGACGGGGTTAATTAATACAACGGCTTTGTCAATGTTCATATAAATAAGCCGCTTTCTAACCCCGATCTGGGGGGCCGCAATGGCCCGTCCTGCACCATATCGCCTGCGATAATCCATTAATGTATCATGCAAATCTTCAATTACCCTCTTTAAGTGAGGTATTTCTTCCCTTTTCACCCCTTCACTAACCTCATACAGCTGTTTATTTCCTAGAAGCAAAATTTCTCTTACCACCGTCTCCTCCTCCTTTAAGCTATAGCCTGAAGCATATTGGACAAGCCTCCATACTGTTCAGCCCATTATTTATTTAATTATAACAATCTTACTAAAGCTGTTGCAATTTCATTTTATATGCAGCGCCTATTTGATAAATAGATAGATTATGCTATACTAAAGGAATTAAAGTTAGTATTCACTAACTTGCGATTGAAGCTACTATGTTTACTAAATAGCTTATATCACTATTATTCAGGTAAGGGAGGTAATCAAGTGAAAATTGAAATTAACAGGCTGGCGGAGCATTTCGCCCGTACCTCCTTTCAGGTAGTACATGTGCATCGTTTTATTCGTGAACCAGGAATGAGCTATCATGCCATATCTGAACCATTTCCCGGCTTTGTATTTCCATTAAAGGGCAGTGCTGAATTTATATTTGACGGAACCCCCTACACCCTAGAACCTGGAAATGTATTACATGGCGGTGCCCATATGCAATTAAACAGACGGGTTCTAGGTAATACCCACTGGGATTATTTACTTGTGCTTTATCGAGTGATTGAACCTGAGCCCCTGGGATATTGCCTGTCAAAGCTGCATTTTCAACTTACATCTGGCCCTAGCCCACGCCTTAGGGAGCTTCTTAAGAGGCTATTGCAGGTATCCAATTGCCCCGATGGAATTTCTGCGTTTCAAACAGAAACCCTATTTCGCTGTGCCCTTGAGGAGTTATTTGTCAGTGTACGTGATCAAAGCAATGATGATGCCAAGGCTTTATTTAATCAAATTACCAGGTATATCCATGAACATTATATGAACCCCTTAACCGTTAAGGCTCTGGCAGAGGAAAACGAGGTGAATGAAAACAGGCTCTTTTACGTATTTAATAAATATGCCGGTATGGGACCCGGTAATTATTTGATGTCGTACCGGCTTAACCAGGCCAGGCATCGTCTTCTAGTTAATGACGCGCCCATAGGTGAAGTGGCAAGGAGTGTCGGCTATTCCGATGCACTGTATTTCAGCCGTCTATTTAAAAAACAATTTGGTGTCTCCCCCAGCGGCTTTCGAGAGAGGTTCAGGAATAATCCATAAAATTTCAAGTTGCCTCTATTTCAATAACCCTTATGTTTTGCTATACTAGCCTTAGCCCAAAGTTAGTCAAGGCAAACTATAGTTGTATTGGAGGAATAAATGATGAAAAAATTAATGTTATTAATTGTTTCGATAGCGCTTTTAACGGGCTTTTTATCCGGTTGTACCCAGAAGCCTGCCGGGAATAACGATACAGCCCCAAACAATCCCCCGCCGTTAGAGGAAGCTACACCCCAGGAAACTGCATCATGGCCAAGGGCCTATGTAGACGCCCTGGGACGTGAGGTTATATTAGAAAAAAAGCCTGAAAGGGTTGCCCTTCTGTTCTTCCGTAATTTTGAGCATCTGTTTTTGCTTGATGAATTTCCCATAGCAGCCACAGATGTAAATGTTCTTGATGAATGGGAATCCCTTGCCCCCTACAGAGGAAAATATGAAATAACAGATGTAGGCTCAATGGGTAGTCCCAATGTAGAAAAATTGCTGGATGCCCAGCCTGATTTAATCATTATGTTTTCGGGACGATATGAAGCCTACGGTGAAACCCTGGAGAAAATTGCCCCTGTAATTACAGTAGATAGTAATGAAAATAACTGGCAGGGGGCATTGCTGGAATATGGGGAAATCTTTGGGAAGGAACAAAAAGCCCAGGAGGAAATTGAACGGATTGAAAAGTTAATTTCAGATTCCAGGAATCAGTTAGAGCCCCTCAAAGATAAGCGATTTGGTGTCATTATGCTGGGAGACAAGCAATTTTGGGCCTTTACAACCCAATTTGTATTTAACCAGGAAAACGGCCTTGGTTTAAATCCACCAGACAATTATGTCGATATGTCCACCAAAGGTGAGCAAATTTCGCTGGAGGGGCTGGCTGCCATGAAACTGGATTATATGCTTGTTGCAGATATAGGCGGCTCAACAGATAATCTTCAAAATTACTTGGAAAATCTTGAGGACGATTTACTATGGAATTCCCTTGATGCCGTTAAGAAGGGCCGTATGTATACCCTTGACAGCTCCATTGCCGCCGGCGGCCCCCTGGGAATTGAACTGGGGGTAAAGACTATTATTCAAAATATTACTCAATAGGCATAATGCTGATTAAAACCAGGTGCAGCCCAATCAATTTGGTGACACCTGGTTTATCAGCCTTCGGGCCTTACCCAAGGATTGAAAAATATCCTTAGTAAGGGCAATATATTATTCTTTACTCTACTTCCACAATAAATTCTGACTTTAGCTGTACCTTTTCTTTTTGTTCTTCATCCAGGGCGAAATTGGTAGCAGCAGAAAAGGTATACTGACCTTTAGGCAGCTTCAGGGTCTCTTCTGAATAAAAGCTTTTGAAAAAATCTGCCTTTGGGTCTTCCTCACTATAGCCCCCGCTCTTTGTAAAGGGAAGTGTATATATTTCTCCCTTTTTTAGATACGTCTTCTTGAGTACATCTAGGGTGAGACCCCCGCTTAAAACCTCGCCCTTCTCATAAATCATATGATGAAAATAGGGCTCGCCTGACCAAATATCGATTCCCTCTTCCTGACCAATATATTCAATGGTTGAATATAGGCTGATCTCTTCATCCTCTTTAAACTTTAGCTTGTTGATATAGGTCTTTACCAGAAAATTTTCATCACTGGCTGTAAAGGTATACTCATTTAGCAATACAATCTTATGAATACTATTGATCTGGGCAGGATAGCTTTCTGCTATACCACCATTATAAAATATTTCAACCCTGCTGCCCACCTCAATATCCTCCAACGAAATGGCTTCTTCACTATCCTTCAAGCTTAATTGGGTGCCTTCACCTATGGAGATCATTATTTTATCGGCTGAAGCCAATTCCCTTGACCCCTCAACTGGCTCCACCAATAATTGACCTCCGTTGTTCTCTAAAACAGTTGCAACGAAGGAGGTCTCCTTCTCTATCTCCTTACTGCAGCCAATTAAAAGGGAAAAACCCATTAGTATACCCAAAATATAAATTACAGGCTTTTTTATCATACCTTTACCTCCTCTAAATCTTTCTAATTTAGACGCTCTAATATCATTTTTGTTCCTGTATCTGTTCAGCCCTTGCAATAAGCCTGCCATCAGGTCTAATGTATTTATAAACCCCTTCATGTATGACCTTTTCATAATTTTAAAATTAATTAAGGATTTCTTTAAATTTGCCGATAAATTTAATAATAAAAAATTAACAGGGGGAAAAAGCCCATGAAGATCAACAGCTTTAATTTAAATAGTTCACCCATTTTCGCCTCTAGGCAGCAAAACTTGAACAAAGCGGCAGAGCTTGTTAACACTAAAATGGAAAATCAAGCCGTTGCTTTACAATTAAGCAAAGAGGGGGTACAGCGTTTAAAGGTCAGAAACCTAAAAAAATCAGAAGAATTGCAGACAAGAATTGATGAAGGCCTTGAAAAAATTAAGCAAAGGCTGAACTTACTATCTGAGGTCGATCGTTTTATAGAGGAAATTCAAAAGGCAGTTACAGACTATATGGAAAACTATCAACAGCCAATGGAGGAGCCCACCGGAGAGGAAGCTGAAATTGAGGCTATATCTCCCCAGGAGGAGCCTGTAGATACCGCCGGTGAAATTGACATTCAGGAGGAAGCCTCAGAAGAAGCCAAGTATATCGATTCTCTTATGAAGGAGCTTGCAGATATGCTGGAAACTGTGGAAAAAAACAAAGCTCAAAGGGAAGGTACCTCTTATCAGCCAGATGATTCATTGGCCGGAGCCTTTAGGGAAATTGACTTTTCTTCGGATTATCTTAACAGTATTAGTCTCATGAACAAAGCAAAGTCAATGATTCGGGATGAAATTCAGAAGCTGTATGATCAACTGGCAGAAATGCAAAAACAGGTTGACAGCCTTTTAGGTGTAGCCCCAAAGAATCAAGACAGCAGCCATCAGCAGGGTCTCAAGGAAATGCTGAAGGAAATTAATGACCTGCTGCCACAATAAAGCCTTTGAATAATCAATGCCCCAGGCTAATGATGTGAATTGGCCGGGGCATTTTTAATTGTATAACTTAATATTAATTTTATCAGCACCCCTGATACTACCAGAAGCGTTTATATTTTTTTTATGATATCATGCCTAATGAAATTCCCATCATCAATATCCTTAAAGGCTTGATCAAGCTCTTCCTGAGTATTCATGACGATGGGCCCACCCCAGGCAATGGGCTCCTTTAAGGGCTTGGCAGAAAAAATTAAGAATCTTAAACCATTTTCAGAAGCCTTGGCCACCAATTGGCTGCCTGCCCCGAACAAAGCTGCCGATCTCTGATAGATACGGTTCTCCTTCCCCTCATCAAACCAACCGTCACCGGAAATAATATAAACAAACAGGGTTTCATCAGGATTAATCTCCATTTCAAAGTGTCTTTCCCGCTCCATGTCCACATCCAGCAGCGTTAACTGTACATAGTCTCCCAAAACAACCCCCTGGGTTTCCTTATACCTTCCAGAGACAACTGCCACTGTTACGCCCTCCTCGGTTACCTTAGGAATCATGTCAGCTGTAATATCTCTGTATTGAGGGCTGGTGAGCTTGTCTTTAGCAGGCAAATTAAGCCATAGCTGTACACCCAGCATTCTTTCTGAGGGCTGGGGCATTTCCTGGTGCATGATGCCGCCCCCTGCAGTCATCCATTGACAGCCGCCATCTAAAATGCTGCCCTTATTCCCCAAACTGTCGCCATGTTCAATCTCACCTCTGATTAAATAGGTAACGGTTTCGATTCCTCGATGGGGATGCCAGGGAAAGCCCTTAGTATAATCATCAGGATTATTGGAATCAAAGGCATCCAATAACAAAAATGGATCAAAGTCTTGAACATTCCTTCGGCTGATAACCCTAGTCAGATTAACCCCTGCACCATCCTGGGTTTTTTGGCCCGTTATCAGCTTTTCAATTGTTCTTATCATTTTTATGCCTCCTCAAATTAATATTTTATTTTTCCAGCTTTTTTAGCAGGTACCTTTTTTTATATTTTAAGGTAGCGTACTTTCCAATTTTTCGAATCATGCTATAATTAACAACCCCACCTACCACGCCGATGACGGGAATACCTTGAATGAACTTTCCCAAAAGCATTGACTCTGAAAGGGCATTGGCTGCTGCCATCATTTGATCATTTAGATTGATTTCAACCTGGCCCTGTTTATTCAGCTTTTCTCCCAATAGATCTATTTCATTGTTAAGCTTCTTTTTTCCATGGCCCCGGCCCATTGCACCACAAATGATCAGAAGAATAAATGCCCTTTCCTCATCAGTTTCATATTCATATCCATAGCTTAGGGCCACCTCATAAATGGTTTTCATAATCACAGCAATGAAGAGGGGAATATCGGGCAAACCAATACCTAAAAACCCCAATAGGCTCCCTTCTAACAGGCTAATAGATTCGTTGATTAATTTTGTAGAATTGGCTTGTTTATCTAAATTTTTGATATATTTTTTTCTTAGCCCTGTGTCAATGCCATAGTTGTTTAATTCGTGTTCCAGCCTATGCTTGTCTTTATCATAGGTTTTTTCGATATATGTACTTCCCCTTTCAAATACCAGCTTAAAGCTCTTAAAGAAGGCTGCCTCTAAGGCTAATTGGAGCTTATCTGGTATTTTTTCCTGGATTTTATCCTTGATAGGAGCTATTTGGGCCTCAAAAAGCTTTTTCTCACTCTTATTAATCATCTTTTTCTCTTGCCTGTCAATTTTTTTAAACTGCTTAATCCATTCTTTGTCCATGGGAATCACCCTTTAAAAAATTATTGTTATCGTTTATGATAGCACATATTTATATTGATAGGTTAGCCTTGATTCTAAAATCATATTTCTATGAATGTTAGCATAATTTGCTAGTAGATTCACAAAATGATCGATCTAAATGGAGGGGAGTATGGATGGGGATCTATGTTCAGGTTGAACCAAAGGTCAAAATTTACGTAGAGGATATTAATTCATCGGGTAGTAAAACCATTTTGTTTGTCCATGGCTGGCCAGGAAATCATAATTTATTTGAATATCAGTTTAATGAGCTTCCAAAATGGGGTTACCGCTGTATTGGTATGGATATTCGAGGCTTTGGTCAATCGGATAGACCATGGGAAGGCTATGATTACGATCGACTGGCCGATGATATAAAGGGAGTTGTAGATACCCTGGAATTAAACAATTTTATTTTGGGAGGTCATTCAACGGGAGGAGCCATTTGTGTTCGGTATATGGCCAGACATAGGGCTCATGGTGTATCTAAATTGGCGCTTTTTGCAGCAGCTGCCCCCAGCCTTATTCAGCGACCTTATTTTCCCTATGGTTTACCTCGTCAGGCAGTGATTAATATCATTCAAAATACCTATACTGATCGCCCTAACATGATTAGAGAATTTGGAAAAATGATTTTTTATAGATATGTAACAGATTCATTGTCTGATTGGATTTTTCAGCTGGGCCTACAGGCTGCCAGCTGGTCTACCGCTGCCATTGCCAATACGTGGCTATATGAGGAAGGGCTGTTTCATGACTTGAAAACAATACAGGTTCCAACCCTCATTCTTCATGGCCTGAATGACCAGGTTTGCCATTATTCATTGGCAATTGCCCAAAGAAGCCACATACAAAATTCTAAATTGGTACCCCTGGAATGCTGTGGTCACTTTTTATTTTATGATCAGAAGGATCGTTTTAACAAAGAGCTGATAAAATTCATCGAGGAGCCCCTCTAAATCATTTTTAATGCTGCTCTCTATTCATACCCAGCCTGAAAATTAACTAAACATTTTTTGTCTATCAATCATTTCATTTAATTTCATCGCTATGGGCAAATCAGCGGGCAGCAAATTGTATTTAGTTAAATTATCAATTTCGACCCATTTGTATAGGTCATGGACTCTAAGCTCAATCTCTCCGTCAACTATATCAACCAAATATGACAATAAGCGGATAGACCCCCTTGAATCATGATAAAGACTTTCACCAAAGAAGCCTTTAATCACTGTGGTAATATTTAGTTCTTCAAATAATTCCCGCTTCAGACATTCCTCTGGTGTTTCTCCGGTTTCAACCTTTCCGCCGGGAAATTCCCAACCTCCGCCATGATTTTGACCTGGTGCTCTGCGGGCAATAAATACCTTTCCTTCTTTGAGGATAATAGCTGCTGTAACATCCCTCATTTATTCAACTCCATTATCATTAAATTTTTACGCTTATTTTACCCTTCTTTCAATGTTTATAGCTAATATATTTCCTCCATATCAGTAAAAAAATATCCAGGAGGCAGCATAGCTACCTCCTGGCACTACAATGGAATCTGTTGGCTTTTAAATATATGGCCATAGCTTTTTAAGAATAATGCTATTGTGATCAGACTAGTGGTTAAATCTGTTATCGGCTGTGCAAGCCATAGTCCATTTGCGCCTATTGCTTTGGGAAGCATAAAAATTATCGACCCCAATATTACTGACTGCCTTAATATATTCAACAATATTGCCCTCTTTGAATTTCCTGACAGCATCATAAAGGCTATACCAAGGGTTGGTATAGTGGCTAAGGGCAACAGGCTCATATATTTACCAATACCATTAACCGCAATATCCTTAAGCACAGGATCTCTGGCAAATAGCCCCACTGTATATTCCGGCAGGATTAGAGCAATCAAGGTACCGATTGTCAATATAGAAGCACTCCACAGCGCTGCAAGATACAAGGTTTTTACTGCCCTATGATACTGGTTTTTGGCATAATTGTAGGCAATAATCGGCTGGCAGCCCTGGGAGATTCCATAAACAGGCATCAGGAATAAGGCCGCAATAGAGGTAATTACAGTCATGGCTCCGATTGCCAGCTCGCCACCGTATAGCTTCAATGAATAATTGCTAACCATTTGGGCGATGCTGATCGATAGTTGATTCGAGAAGGGAACAAATCCAATTACAAGTATATCCTTTACTAATACAGTATCGATTTTAAAATTAGACCTGCCTAAAATTAGCGTAGGCTTACATTTTATAAAGTAATAAATTCCCATTAATACTGTTACAAGCTGTGCTGCAACCGTAGCCAATGCAGCCCCCCTTATCCCCATATTGAATATAAAGATAAACAAGATATCAAGCAGGATATTGGTTATACATCCGGTAATTGTAATGGCAGCTGAAATTTTCGGATTTCCATCGGAACGTACCAGAAAAGGAAATAAAAAGCCTAGCATATTTAATACTGCTCCAAGCATGATAATGGTAATATATTCTTTGCTATAGACCAAAATTTCTTTGCTTATATTCAGTAAGCCCAAAATATTATTTTGCAGCAATAAATAAAATACTGTTAAGGAAATACCCAAAATGAAAGTTAATACGATTGAATTGGCCGCAGTATTTTCAGCGGCCTCCCTCTTACCCTCACCTAGTTTTATGGAAATATTATTTCCAGCCCCAATTGAAATAAGGGCTGACAATGCTACAACTAAGGTAGTAATAGGAGTTGTTAGGCCAACCCCTGTCAGGGCTAAAGCACCAATTTGTGGTATATTGCCTATAAAAATTCTGTCAATTACTGTATATAGTGAATTGATTAATAGGCTTAGCACAGTAGGAACAGAGTATTGCAAAAGTAACCTTCCTATTGGTTTTTTTTCGAGCTCTTCGATTCTATTCATAGGAACCTCCATTTACATATATTATAGATATTTTATATCTTTTATTAAGACAAAAAATGACATGCTATGGGCTTTTACTCTAGATTAGAGCATGAATTTTCTTACTCTATGCATGAGTTATTGACTTGGGCTATTTCAAATAGCTTTTTATTTTCCAGGTATTCTTCCATGAGGCCCTCAGCTTCTGCCATGACCTTATGAATTAAGCACTTACTTTCCTTAAATTCACAATTGAATAATGAGCCGGTACCCTCAGTAGCCCTGATCACATCCATAAAAGATATTTCCTCCATATTCTTTTTTAAAACATAACCACCTTTAACACCAGAAGTAGACTCAATTAGTCCGGCCTTTACCAACTGGGTAAGGATCTTTGACAGATAGGTAACCGACACATTGAAATGCTCTGCAAGGACATTTACACTGATTTTTTCATTTTGTGCATTTTTAATCATATAAACAATTGTATGCAATGCATAGTTTGTTGCTTTTGTATATTTCATAGGGAAGCTCCTTCAAAGATATTATAGACAATATATATCCATGATTATATCATTGGAATCTGGCAATGTCAATCATCTAATAAAATTATCAAGCAATATATTATAATTCTTATCCTTTAACATATAGTGTGTCTATATATTAGTGGCTTAATCAATAAAATTCAAAAAATAACCAGAAGGCAGCTAAGCTGCCTCCTTTATTCATCATTCTCATTAATCCATAGATTTACCAGGTGAACTGCACCTCGAAAACCGACAAAGGGTGGCTCATAGGGGTGAAGCCTCCATTTGGTATCCGGGTTGGCAATCTGCATTTCACTACTACGGCCCGCCCACTCCAGGGCCTCTCCACTGGCCATCAGAAGGCCCTTTTCATGGAATTGTACTGTCTGTGCCCACTCCTCTTCTGAGAAATAGGGTATTTCCTCATTTCCCATATCGGGACAATCGCACCAGCAGGCTCCTTTGGATAATGATAGTTCGTTACAGCCAAAGTCTAAAATTCCCCTGACCACATCGGCGTGTCCTCCCAGAGATAATATCGCCTCCTCTGGATGAGATCTTACAATGTGTCGGAAATGGGGCATCACAGGAACAATTCGACTGCGGGAAATTTCCCTCTCTTTTTTAATAAAAGCGGTGTTGACTGTCAAACCAGATACCTCTGCCACTGCCTCAATCCATCCTATAGTTCCTTCAATCCCATAGGGCCGTGCCAAAAGATAGGGGGTTCCAAATTTTTTCTGCAGATGCTTTGCTGCAGGTTCACCCTCCCGTCGGATGACAAGATTGATATGGGCGCTGCCCATTCTTTCGATTTCCTCCACAGTGGTATCGGAGGTCATGATGCACACCGGCTTCATACCAAAGGCCCCCTCCATGATCCGAAGAATTTCACCTGCATCCGCCTGAAAGCGGAATAAATCAGCACAGGAGCCAATGATATTAAAGGTGGGCTGGGGTGTTTTTTCTATTTCCATGGGCAGGGTTTTGGCCAGCAATAAAAGGGCCTCCTGTATTCCCCGGTGCTGGAAAACATCAAATCCGCCATATCCAAAGGGCAGCAGACGAATGTTAGGATATTCAGGCTGAAGCTCCTGGCAAAGGGCAAAAAGGTCTGTTCCGATTACCTCTGGAATGGAAGAGGGCAATAGAAAAATAACCCGGGGATGATCCTTCCTGATGATATGATCAATGGTATGATTTAGCCTGCTGGTACCTCCAAGGGAGATATCGGCTTCATCAATATGGGTGGAATACAGCTTACAATCATTATTCACTCCCGCATGCTTTAATGTTACCCCACTATAAAGCATATGCCCCATGCAACCGAACTCCACAAGGGCAGCCCCTCGTATTGTGGCAAGGGTCCATAGAATCCCCATGCGACCCGAGGGCAGCGGCTTAAATCGATGCAGGCCCATTTTCAACGCCTCCTTTTCCTGATGCTTCTATTTCATCCAGTACATTTAAAATTCTCTCTAGCAGCCTGCTGGTTCGTCCATAGCCCACTTGTCCATAAAAATCAAACAGCTCTGGTACACAAGGCAGCGTATGACTGCGATCTTCCAAATAACCGAAGTATAGATCTGCAGCCAGCTCCTTTAAAATCGGCAGCGCTGCATCACTATTTACCATTCGGCAGATCAAAGGATTATGCCCCATTGTCCTAAGGGTATGGGCATGGCCCCGATCCTCAGGGTAGTATTCCTCTAAATGTAGCAGAAGTGGCTCCATTCCCAGTTTTGTAAGGTAGATAGCCAACGGAAGGGGAACATCGATTCTAAGGGCCAGGACAAATCGAAGTCCTTTCAGTTTTTTCTTAGCCTGATTTTGTAATTCCAGGGCTTTAAGGCGTTCCTCCCGAAGGGCCTCCCCCCAGGAAAAGCCAAATTGTTCCGCCAGGCAATCATAAGCTCTGTCGATTTCTTCAACCTCGTACAGATTATGAAGGGTCAGGTAGGGTACGCCAAATTCCTGCTCCATTTTAGCAGCAAGGGGTTGGGTATAGGGAGAAACCACCAGGTTCAGTGCAGCTTCCGGGGCCCCTTGGAAATCCTCCAGGGTTGCCCCTGGCGCCAGATAGTGCAAATTGATCCCCCTGTGTTCAAGGGCATACAACACCTCAGGCATGGGAATATGTTCTTCCCCGGGGGCACGCCCCAATACGTTGATCCGCCTACTATCCTTTTTCTTCGCCTCCATTAGTCTGCCAAGGGCCTCCATTGTTTTCCAGGAACCAGGCGGATAGCTGATGTTTTTAAACTGTCCCAGCATCACATAGGTAAGGCGTGCTGAAATTTCTGGCTGTACTTCACGGATGATGCCCTCAATATCCTCGCCAATTAACTCTGGTACACAGGTGACTATCAACAAAATAGCCTTTGCGCCGGCTTTGTCCATTTTCTTCAGGGCCTCCATCAGCCCCTCCCGGCAACCAAAAACAACCTCATGGCCGTCCAACGCATAGAGCCAATGAAGCTCTCCATGTTTTCCCTCGGGCTTAGGGCTGAAAAGTCGTGAATGGATGGCACATTCCTGTGTTCCCACAAGCAGCGACGAAAGCCCCTTAATATCCTCTACAATCACCGAAGCAATACGCATCGGACAATGACTACCAGGGGAAACGGCGGGGGTCAGGAATTTAATGCCGGTACTAGACTTCACTGCCGACAGACGCTTCAGGTGCTTCAGCTCATTCATTTCCATCGCCTCCCTCTAACAACAGCTTTGCCAGGGCCTTGTAATATTCTGTCATGTCAGAATCCGGAAAGGCTTCAACCACGGTTTTACCCTGATCCTCGGCCTGCTGCACCAGGGGATGTCGAGGTAAATGATAAAGAACAGGTGTTCCCATCTCAGTTGCAGCTTTATCTACCAATTCCCTTTCGCCTTCGATATTTTTGGCATTCAAAATTAGCCCCCGCAAGGAGGCGTAGCCCCGCTTTCCAAAGCTTTTTACCGCATGGGATATATTAGATGCAGCATAAAGAGACATCATCTCGCCAGAGGTGACAATGCACACCTCATCAGCATAGCCACCCCGAATAGGCATGGCAAAGCCACCGCAGACCACATCCCCCAACACGTCATACAACACCACATCTGGCTTATAAATGTCGTAGGCCTCCAGCTCCTCCAGCTTTTCAAAGGCAGTAATGATCCCCCTTCCTGCGCAGCCCACCCCTGGTACAGGCCCCCCCGATTCAATACAGAGAACCCCGGTGCTGCTTTTCACTACAAAGTCCTCAAGCGCTGCATCACCGTTTTCCCGTATAATATCCAGCACCGTAGGAATGTTTTTCCCCCCTGTCAGGTTACGGGTTGAATCGGCCTTAGGGTCACAGCCGATTTGCAGTACAGTTAGTCCCAGTGACGCCATAGCCGCAGCCACATTGGACACAGTGGTGGATTTACCAATGCCCCCCTTTCCGTAAATTGCTATTTTTTTCATTTTATTATTACTTTTATCTGGCATATTATCATTCATATTCTTGCTCCTTGTATCAAATTTTGATTAGTCATTAAAGCTGATGCTTTTAAATTAAAAAAACCAGGCACAGGCTATCTGGTAGGCTGTACCTGAGCTTTTAATTATTTTTTACTCTTCGTATACCTCTAACAATTTCTCAGCGGTTAAACGCATGGAGAGGGGCCCAAAGGTATTGAGGGAATCATCAAAATGAATCACCTTTCCATTTTTTACAGCATCCAAGGTCTTCCATAGGGCATATTCTTCCTGACTCTTAATAAAGGTCTGGTAAGTTTCTAAAAAGTCCTGAAAAACAATATAGTCTGGATTCATCTCGGCAATGGCCTCTAAGGAAAAGGCCTCATAATCATCTGGATACCCAACTGGCTTGGATATTCCAAAGGTTTCATAATACTCCTTATTACCACGGGAGATAAAGGATTTACCGTCTGTTCGGAAAAGGGCAAAGGTTTGATCCTTGTATTGGCTCAGCTTCTCCTTAGTCGTAGAGATGGCAGTTTCGATCTCCTCGATAAGTTCCCGGGCAAATTCTTCTTTCCCGACAATTTCAGCACAGGCCAGGGTTTGATCCTGCCAAGGGGCATCAAAATCCACTAATACAACGGGGGCAATTTGCACCAGCTGTTCATAAATTTGATCTACGTGCCCCTTAAATGTAACAATAACATCGGGATTTGCATTTAAAATCGCCTCTAAATTTAACTCCCGGGCACTGCCTAAATCTATTATTTCTGCTGTACCAGCATAGGGCTTCGTGGTTTCCCATTCATTCAGTGCCTTCATGGCGGTTCCAATGGAAGCACCGGCTGAAGCAACAGGGGGACTTTCCAGGGCAAAGAAATATTCTAAATACAATGAATGAAGTATTGCAATCCGTTCAGGCTCCTTTTCCAACACCACCTCATTCCCTGCTGCATCTATAATGGTTCTGGGCCAAGCAGCTTCTTCACCATTATTTTCGATTATCTCTGGGGAACCTGTAGTATTTTCTGCAGGTGTTCCGGAACAGCCCGACAGTAAGCCCGTCAAGAGGGCAATTGAGGCTATCAATATCATGAATCTTTTCATAACCATTCCTCCAATAAAACTATAGTTTGTTATAGCTAACTCTCAAAAGTTAGTATAACAAAACTTTTATAGTAGGGGAATGGAACCATCCTGAAACTCATATGGATTATTCCTGAATTTTTCCCGCAGGCCACTGGGTGAAATGCCGAATTTCTTCTTGAATATACGGCTAAAGTGCAAGGCATCGGAGTAGCCTACGCCTTTGGCCACCTCCCCCACAGGGGCATTTCCTGTAATTAACAGCTCCCTGGCACGTTTGAGTCGGTAGGTCATCAAATACTCACCGGGTCCCATGCCGGTATATTTGTTAAATACATAGAATAACCGATTTTCATTGACTCCGTTTTGACTGGCCAGGCCTCTTACCGTCAGTGTATCCATATAATGATCATGAATGTAGGATGATACCTGCTCAAATAGATCTCGGCCAGCATTATTCATCTGATTTCGAGTACAAACAAAGACTTCCTCCAGCACACAACGAAATAGGGTTTCTGTTTGAAAGGCAGGTATGGCACCTGGTTGATTGTAAACCCTCCATAGACGCCATAAAAGCTCCGTTAAGCGTGGACTTTGACCTGTAACAAGCTGAAAATGCATTTTAGGCAGGCTCATTTCCCCGGTCTCTGGGCCATCAATTTGATAGAGTACAGAAAAATATTCCCATTTCACATTGCCCAGTACCCGTTTATCGAGGCTCATATTGGCACCACCATGGATCACCTTTCCCAAGCTGGCCAAATAAGGAGCACCATCGAAATGAAACTGGGCACTTCCGGCCAACGGAAAAATAAAGCCGGGGAAGGGGGTTGATTTTTGCCATCCTGTTGTCCCTGGCTCAATTTTATAGTGATATACCCCCTGTACCCGGAAAGAGATATTAATAAAATGCTCCACCAGCCTATTCAGTTCTATTTCCATAAGTCATTCCTCCTTTTGTATGGCATCAAAGTCAGTCCCTGTCACCTCTTAAAAGTAAATCTAATTTATCTTAGGCACGATGAAATTTCAACTTCCCCTTAACCCTCTAATAGTAAAAAAATAACTGTTGTAAATATATAGGAATCTTAGTATAATATTGAAGATCATCCATAGTTATTTTAATTTTGGTTATTATTATTATAAAGGAAAAGCAGTAGAAGGAGAAGATTACAGCGATGAGTAGAAAAAAATGGATTATTGGATTAATAATATTTTTCATACCCTTTATCTTTGTCACTGCCACAAAAAGTGATACAAGCATCACGGTTGAAGGAGAGATCAGTGAAGAAGGAATCGGTGAAATCATGGCTCCTGAAGAAGTATCCGGCTATACCCAGAATCAAAAAGTTATTGCCCTTATGTACCACCACATCTTAAAGGAAAGTGAAAATCAATTTAAAGAAAATGGAGCAGTTATTAATCTTGAAGCATTTAAAGAGCAGATGGAATATTTAAATAGTAAAGGCTACAATACCATAACCATGAAGGAGCTGGAGGAATTTCTGTACTACAAAAGACCCTTGCCTAAGTCAAAAAATAATATCAGTATCCTTGTTACCTTTGATGATGGTTATTTAAGCAACTATATCTACGCCTATCCCATAATGAAGCAATGTGGCTTTAAGGGTACCATATTTTCTGTGACATCTTATATTCCAGACGAATCGATACATATCATCAATCCTAATAAGCTGGAAAGAATTAGCCTGGAGCAGATGAGAAGGTCAAGGGATGTATTTGACTATGAAAGTCATGGACATCATTTTCATGCTAAGGATCGGAACAATGTTCCATACCTGCTCTCGGCAAGCAAAGAGGAGATTTTAGAGGACCTAAAGAAATCAAAAGATAAGCTGGGAAAAACAGAGTACTTCTGCTACCCCTATGGCAAGTATGATGAGAAGGTCATAGAAGCATTAAAGGAATTAGATTTTAAACTGGCGGTGACCACTGAACAAGGGATAATTACCCATGAAACAGACCCCTATCAAATACCAAGATTCGGCATATTCCCCTGGACCTCTCTTGAGAGCTTTGATAAAATATTTAACTTCTAGTTCATTTGAGATTTTGATCATCACAATAGCAAAAAGCCAGGTTAAGGCCTGGCTTTTTGCTATTTATGATAAACCTTATCTTCTTTTTTACCTACGTAGCCTGCATCAATTTAGTCTATGATGTCATTACCTGACCGCCATTGACATGAAGGGTTTGCCCTGTAACAAAACGGGAATCATCTGAGGCCAGGTATACATAGGTGGGGGCCAGTTCAAATGGCTGACCTTGACGCTGCATTGGATTATCGGCTTGTGTTACAACATCCGCCGAAAAACTCGATGGAATTAAAGGAGTCCAGATCCTGCCGGGGGCTACGGCATTTACCCTGATGCCTTTATCAATCAGGCTATTGGCCAATGCACGGGTAAAGCCAACATTGGCTGCCTTGGTTGCTGTATAATCTATCAATTGATCGTATCCAAAGTATGCCACCACTGAGGTTGTATTGATAATAGCACTGCCAGCCTTCATATGGGGTAATGCGGCTCTGGTGGTATAAAAATGAGAGTAGACATTGACCTTAAAGGTATCATCAAATTGCTCGTCTGTAATATCAAGCAGACTTAATTGCTGAAACTGAATTCCCACATGATTACAAAGTATGTCTAGTTGTTTAAATTCAGCTATGGTTTTCTCTACAATATAAATACATTGCTGCTTATTTCTTAAGTCACCCGGCAGTAAAATACACCTTTGCCCCAGCTCTTCAATTCTCGATTTTGTTCTATTGGCATCCTCATGTTCATCTAAGTAAGCAATGGCAACATTGGCCCCTTCCTTTGCAAAGGCTATGGCCACTGCTGCACCGATTCCACTATCGCCACCGGTTATTAAGGCTGTTTTTCCTTTCAGTTTACCACTTCCCACATAATATGGATTTTCGATTATAGGCCTTGGAACCATTAAATGCTCCACACCCGGTTGTCGATATTGCCGTTGCTCAGGAACAGTAATGGGAACCTCCTCATATCGGGTAATTTTCCCATAATTTGGGTGCATCGGATAATTTTCATCGGCATGGTTGACTGTATGTACTTGTTCAGACATAGGCTTCCCTCCTACAATACCACTTTATAGCCTATTTTATGATATGAAGGGAAATTGGGTGCATAACTTCTTTATTCACCGGATTATTCAGAGTACATGCACTTTATAATAACGGACTAATAATATATGAGTAATTCCATCAACTAATAGAGGTGATCAGATCATGATGAAAAATAATTTTTATTGTCCTGACGTATATTTACTATTAAAAAACCAATCCAATGAAAAGGTTCCAGTTTTATATAATCTAAATCCTTTTTCCTATCTATTACCCCAGATTGGCCCTAGACCTCCATATTACTGCAATCCCAGATGTGAACCATATTATCCCATCATTTAGCAAAGTATCTTGGGCACCATAATAAAAAACTTCTAGCCATACAACTGGCCTTATCAGGTATCAACGAACCGCCTTGGCACCTGATAAGGCCTAGCGTATTTGCATAAAAGAAAAAAATCCCTTGTAATAATCCTTTGAATTTGATAAAATACATAGAAATGAATATTAAAATACTATTATCTAGCCACCGGGTTAGATAAGTTAGTGTCTGAACACATTCCATTAGGTCTTAGAAGGAATGTTGCTCAGGCTTTTTTTATTAGGAGGAAGAGAAGAAATGAGTACCTTAAAGGATTTTTTAAAATATGTAAGCTTAAATGTACTTGGTATGATCGGCCTATCCTGTTATATTCTTGCCGATACATTTTTTATTTCAAAGGCACTGGGAGCAAATGGATTGGCAGCCCTGAATCTATCAATCTCTATTTTTAGTTTTATAAACGCTGCAGGATTAATGCTGGGAATTGGCGGTGCAACCAAGTATTCAATCTTAAAAACACGCAACCGCCAACAAGGGGCTAATGGAGTATTTTCAGGCGTTGTTGTTATAGGTATCATAAGCGGCCTGCTTTCATTACTGATCGGAGCTTTGTTTTCTTCTAACCTGGCAGAATTCCTTGGAGCAGATAGTACTACACTTCCCTTGGCGGCAGTCTACTTGAAAATTGCCCTGTGCTTTTCTCCATGCTTTATTTTGAATAATATCCTGCTGGCATTTGTGCGAAATGACGGAAGTCCTCAATTGTCTATGGCGGCAATGATTATTGGAAGTTTATCTAATATTATACTTGATTATATTTTAATATTTCCTCTTGAAATGGGTATGTCTGGCGCTGCCATTGCTACCGGCTTTGCTCCGATCATTAGCATTGGGATTCTGTCCCTCCATTTTTTAAAGGAAAAAAACCAGCTCCGCTTTGTAGGCTATAAAATTAACAGCAAACAGACTTTTTCTATTATGTCTTTAGGGATTTCATCCTTTATTACAGAAATATCATCTGGAATTGCCCTCGTTATATTTAATCTGCAAATACTGAGGCTAACAGGAAATATTGGTGTAGCGGCCTATGGAATTATTGCAAACATTTCTTTAGTTTGTATTTCTATTTTTACCGGCATAGCCCAAGGAATACAGCCAATAACAAGCCAGGCCTATGGAAAAGGCGACAGTACCGTTTTACGCCAATTAAGAAAGTATTCATTTACATTGGCATTAGCTCTAGCAGTATTGATTTATCTGTTTTCAAATCTGTTTTCTAATGGCATTATTTCTGTATTCAACAAGGAAGGCAACGTAGAATTAATAAATATTGCAACCAATGGAATCAGAATCTATTTTGCCGGATTTTTCTTTGCTGGAATAAATATTGTTATCGCTGGATTTTTAAGTGCCTCTTCACAGGCGAAGGCAGGATTTTTGATTTCGATTACCCGTGGATGTCTGGCAATATTACTTTTTGCCTTAACGCTTCCATATTTCCTTGGTATGGATGGTGTCTGGCTGTCCTTTGTTTTTTCAGAGATGGTAGCTAGTATCCTGGTGTTAAGATATCAATTGCAAGAAAAAAGAGCTAAAGCTCCAGGTCTTGTGAATCTTATGGAATGATGAAAGGAAGGGGGACAGACCATCCCCCCCTGGCATCACAAACTTATTATTTAAATCTAAAAACAGTTTTGGCTATGTATTCCTGGCCTTCATCAATAACAATACTGGGGAAATGACTGTGATTGGGGGCATCGGGAAAATCCTGCGTTTCCAGGCAAAGCCCGTAGTGCTTACGTCCCTTTATTCCCCCTTTTAGAATAAGCTCTTCATTTAGGTAATTACCTGTGTAGAATACCACCGTGGGCCGGTCTGTTTCGACCTCCATTCGGCGTCCGCTGATTTCATCCTCCAGTACAATGGCGGGCTTTGCCCCGGAATCTAAAATATATGGGTGATCGTAGCCCCTATGGGCAGCTAATATCTGGTCATTGATATCCCTTCCTACCTTTTTGGAGGCTCTAAAGTCAAATATCGTTCCCTCCACATCCATGATTTCTCCTGTAGGGAGGGTTTCCCCATCAATAACGGCAATTTGACCGGCGTTTATGGTAAGGGTGTGCTCCAATATATCCCTTTTTGCATTTCCCGACAGGTTAAAATAAGAATGATTTGTTAAATTAACAATGGTTTTGTGATCGCTGATTCCTCTATAGGTTAGCCTTAGTTCATTACTATTGTTTAATTCATAGGTTACTGTCATCTTCAGGTTGCCTGGAAATCCCTCCTCCATGTGGGGGCTAGTGTAGGAAAGCTGCAGGGCCGCCACCTCGTCATCAGCAATTTCCTCAACGTTCCAAATTACCTTTCCAAAGCCCCTAATGCCACCGTGGATATTATGATTGCCTTTGTTCTTGGCTAAATTATACTTTTTTCCATCGATACTAAATTCACCCTTCGAGATTCTTCCGGCAGTTCTGCCGACGATACAGCCAAGGCATTTTGGATTATCTTCATAGTCTTGAATTTGATCTAAGGATAAAACAATATTCTCGAATTTTCCCCTTCGATCTGGTGTTAATATTTCGTATATGACCGCCCCAAGGTTCAAAATACTTACTTTTACACCATGATCATTTTCCAGGGAATACTGATAGATCCCTTTATTTTCTCTGGTATTTCCAACTGGCCTTTTTTCTATTTTCACAGCTTCCGCCCCCTTCTTCTCCTTATCCGTTCAGTGAGTTTATAAACCTAAAAAACCCTTCATCCCCCTCTGCATTGTCCTTGAATACGCCGGCATGCTCCAACGCCAGGGCAAATTTATTGCCAACTTCTGTTTTTAAGATTTCTGTGACGTTGGCCTCTGTTATATTTTGATGTTTTTTTAAAAGCTCCTGATACCAGTCAAAATGCTTTTCCATCGCCTTGTCCTTACTGATATCAAGCTGAGTATTGATCAAATATTTTCCCAGAGCCTTGATTTCATCCTTGAGCCTGGGTGGCAACACCGCCAGTCCCATTACCTCTATTAGCCCTATATTTTCCTTTTTTATATGGTGTACCTCTTGATGGGGGTGAAAAATACCAGCGGGATATACTTCATTGGTTCGATTATTTCTTAAGACCAAATCCAGCTCAAAAAGGCTTCCTCGCCTTCTGGCAATGGGCGTAACGGTATTGTGGGGCAAATCTTTGGTATGGGCTAAAATGTCGAGTTCCATGTCACTGTAATTTTTCCAGCCTTCAAAAATATGCTCAGCAGCGTGGGAAAGCCTGAATCTGTCTGCTCCCCTTAGTCTGATGGTAGACATGGGCCACTTAATTATCCCGGCCAAAACATCTGAATACCCTTTTATTTGCATTTTATATTTCAGCGGTGCCCTGGCCATGGCAAATTCATAGTGGCCCCCCTGAAAATGATCATGGGATAGTATTGAGCCCCCTACAATCGGAAGATCGGAATTGGACCCGATAAAGTAATGGGGAAATTTTTCTGTAAATTCCAAGAGTCTGTCAAAGGTTTCCCCTGATATCTTCATTGGTTCATGCTGATCCTTAAAGACTATACAGTGCTCATGATAGTAAATATATGGCGAATATTGCAAATACCATCTTTCATTATTAAGCTCCAGGGGAATGATTCTATGATTTTGTCTTGGGGGATGATTGATTCTGCCTCTATAGCCTTCATTTTCTTTACATAGCAAGCACTTGGGATAGTCCGACGACTTTATTTCCCTGGCAGCAGCTATCTCTTTAGGGTCCTTTTCCGGCTTAGCAAGATTGATTGTAATATCTAATTCACCATACTTTGTTTGGGTTCTCCAGGCCTGGTTTTTTTTGATTCTGTCTGTTCTGATATAATTGGAATCTTGACTTAGCTTATAGTAATAGTCGGTGGCCCTTTGGGGATCTTCCCTGTAATATTCCTGAAAGGTAGCAATTACTTCGGAAGGCCTTGGCATCAAGCAGGCTATCAGCTTGGTATCCAGCAGCTCCTTTTCAATATTGGATGGATCAATCAACCTATTATTTTCACAGGCCCACTTCAGTATATTATTCAATATATCCGATGGATTTTCCTGCCTTTCCTCCACCGAACAGGCCTGAAATTCATCTAGGTCTAACACCTCTAAAATTCTGTTTTGTGTATAGACCACATCGTCATTTCTAATAAGGCCCTTTTTGAGGCCATAGCTGATTAGCCTGGAAATTTCATAATATATATTTACTGACATGTCATCACTCCTATTTATCAAAGCCCTGAGGTTTCTTGAGATGCCACTGCCATGCACTTTGTATGATTTCTTCCATGCTTACGAATTGAGGCTTCCATCTCAGCTCCTTTTGGGCCCTTTGGGCCGATGCAACTAATTTAGAAGGGTCACCGGCCCTCCTTGGGGCAACCACCTGGGGTATGGGGTGCCCTGTTACTCTTCTGGCGGCCTCTATCACTTCCTTTACAGAAAACCCCTCTCCGTTCCCCAAGTTGTAAATATTACTTTTTGGGTGTTTTCGTAGCATTTCCAGGGCTAAAATATGGGCTCGGGCTAAATCCGTCACATGGATATAATCCCTTATACAGGTTCCATCGGGGGTGTCATAGTCGTCTCCGAATATGGTAATATGCGGTTTTTTCCCCAGGGGGACCTGTAAAATCAATGGAACCAAATGGGTTTCCGGCTGATGGTCTTCTCCTATTTCCCCACTTTGATGGGCTCCGGCTACATTAAAGTATCGAAGGGAGATATATTTGATTCCATAGGCCTGATCTGCCCATTTCAATATTTTTTCCACCGCCAGCTTTGTTTCCCCGTATGGATTGGCAGGCTTCGTCCGATCCTCCTCCTGTATTGGAATCTGCTGGGGCTCTCCGTAGACTGCCGCAGTGGAGGAAAACACCATTTTTGCAACCTGATGTTCATTCATTTTTTCCAGAAGCACCTGGGTTCCATGAACATTGTTGTCATAATATTTAAGGGGATTTTCTACACTTTCTCCCACCAGGGAGTGGGCGGCAAAGTGCATGACGGCTTCAATGGAATGATTACTGAATACCCTTTGCAAAAATTCCCTATCTCGAATGTCTCCTTCTAAAAATAACGCATCAGGATGAAGGGCCTCCCTGTGTCCAGTTTCTAAATTGTCTACAATAACAACGGCTTCTCCCCTATCCATCAGTTCATAGACCGTATGACTTCCTATATAACCTGCACCGCCGCAAACTAATATCATCCTATCACCCCTTCACCATACTTGACTTCTCCAGCACCATCGCCAATGACAGCAATGTAAAAGCTCGCCTGATAGCCGATTTTTTTTTCATAAGCTGCCCCAACGGCCTCAATAAAGCTATCAATTTCAGCATTCTTTACAACACTAAGGGTACAGCCTCCAAAGCCGGCCCCCGTCATTCGAGCGCCAATTGCGCCATTCAACAGGGCCTGCTCCACCAGGGTATCTAATTCAAAACAGGAAACCTCATAATCATCCCTCAAGGATTGATGAGATTCATTCAATAGCCTTCCGAACTGAAAAATGTCTTCCTTCTCAATAGCATTGTAGGCCTGCAAGGTTCTGCTATTTTCATAAATGACATGCTTTGCCCTTCTTCTTATTTTTTCGTCCTTGATCAGCATTTGATTTTCCTGAAAATCCACTGTCGTCAATTCACATAGGGAGGCAATATTAAATTTAACCTTTAAATCCTCCAGGGCTTCCTGACACTCCCTACGTCTTTCATTATATTTCGATTCAGACAAGGCCCGCTTTTTATTGGTATTGGCAATGAGGATGGAATGGTCCTTAAGGGCCACGGCGGCATATCTGTATTCCAGACTTTTACAATTCAAAAGGATTCCCTTACCCTTTTTTCCCATACCTGCCGCAAACTGATCCATCATACCGCAATTTACACCAATAAAGCGGTTTTCTGCCCTTTGGCTTAGTTTTACCAGGGTAATCATATCTACTTCCAGATTAAATAGTTCCTTGAGCATGACGGCGGTGGCCAGCTCAATTGAAGCGGATGAAGATAGGCCTGCTCCATTGGGCAGATTTCCATAATATAAGGCATCAAAGCCCCGATTTATGCCATAGCCATGCTCTTGAAGGGCTTTGACAACCGCCTTTGGGTAGTTGGCCCAATCATGGCTTTCAATATAGGTTATATCTTCAATAGAAAATTCAATTATCTTCATTTCCTCAAAATTCGTTGAGTATACCCTAATCAGCTGATCGTCTCTTTTGCATGCCGCACAATAGGTACCCAGGCTTAAGGCACAGGGAAAAACCCAGCCTCCGTTATAATCAGTGTGTTCACCAATTAAATTGACCCTTCCAGGAGCAAAAAAAATCCTGGGCGTGTCATGATTTTCAAAAATTTTGATAAAGACTTGCCGCAGCTCATGTTTTAAATCCATTGAACTTTTTCCTTTCTCAGAGATTTTATGAAGTCTCTTCTTATATTGATGTAATCAGACCCTATCGGTTCGCCGTCTCGAAAGCCCAGCCTTGGGTTCTCAAATACGCCTTCGGGGCTGGGCTTCTCTTTTGGGATTTTATAGCTTATTCGTTTAATTAGATTTAGATTTAGTCAACACATCGAAGCACACAGCAAATAGTAAAACCAACCCCTTAATTGCCTGCTGCCAGTCAATTCCAATGCCAATTAATGACATACCGTTATTCATAACCCCCATAACCAAACCACCGATGATGGCTCCAATAACCGTTCCAATTCCACCGGAAGCCGAAGCCCCGCCTATGAAAACAGCAGCAATCGCATCCAGTTCAAACCCCACCCCGGCCTTGGGGGTAGCTGCATTTAATCTGGCAGCAAAGGCGAGACCCGAAAGGGCCGATAAAATTCCCATATTGACATAAACCAAAAATACGATTCGCTCCACCTTTACCCCAGACAGCTTTGCTGCCTTCTGGTTGCCCCCTACGGAGTAGATATGACGACCGATTACTGTTTTAGATGTGATAAAGCTATAGACCGCCACCAGGAAAAACAATAATATTAAAATGTTGGGAATACCCTTATACTGTGCCAGAACAAAGGCAAATACATTTATGGCACCTACGATTCCGCTTATTTTTACAATCAACAAGCCCATAGGAATAACATCGAATTCATATTTTATTTTAGTGTTTCTCTCTCTGATTTCATAGGCTATGTACACCAGGGACAATAGTACCCCCACAATCAGGGTTGTAATATTCAGGGAGCTTCCGTTAAAGAAGTCTGTTACAAACCCAGAGCTGATTCTCTGAAAGGCAACAGGAAAAGGGGCCAAGGACATTCCCTGTAATGTCACCATGGTTAGCCCTCTGAATATCAGCATCCCAGCCAGGGTAACAATAAATGCCGGTATTTTTATGTAGGCAATCCAAAACCCCTGCCAGGCACCAATTATGGCTCCAAGCAGCAGGCAAATAAAGAAAGCCACGGGAAAGGACAACTGTAAATTGATCATTAAAATCGCCGCAACAGCCCCCACAAAGGCGGCCACCGAGCCGACGGATAAATCAATATTGCCTGTAATAATGACCAGTAGCATCCCTATGGCCAGTATTAAAATATAGCTGTTCTGGAGAATCAAATTGGTAATATTCAATGGCCTTAACAAAATACCCCCGGTGAAAATTGCAAAGAATGCCATAATTGAAATTAGAGCGATTACCATACCATATTGTTTAATATTGTATTTAAATTCTTTTTTATTTAGACTATACATAGCTTTCCACCTCCTGCTGTTCTCTGATTACATATTTCATTATTTTTTCCTGAGTAGCCTCCTGGCGGGTCAGTTCGCCGGTGATTCTTCCCTCACTCATTACATAAATTCGATCACACATTCCCAGTATTTCAGGTAGCTCAGAGGAGATAAATAACACTGCCTTACCCTCATCGGCCAACTGATTAATAATTGTGTAGATTTCAAATTTAGCCCCCACATCGATTCCCCTCGTAGGTTCATCTAAAAATAAAATCTCCGGCTCAGCAAAAATCCACTTGCTCAACACTACTTTTTGTTGATTTCCACCGCTTAAATTGACGGTTTTTTGGATTACGCTGGAGGCCTTAATGTTCAGCTTTTTGCGAAGACTTTCGGCTTCTTTAATTTCTTCTTTTTCATTGATAACATATTTGCTGGATATCTTTGATAAATTGGTTAAGGTAATATTTCGCTTAATATCGTCCTCTAAAATTAACCCATAATTTTTTCTATCCTCCGTTACATAGGCCAGCCCATGGTCAATGGCTCGATTGATATCAGTCAAATGAACAGGCTTTCCATTTATGTAAACCTCGCCGCTGATCTTTTTTCCATAGGCTCTGCCAAAAATACTCATGGCCAGCTCTGTTCTTCCCGATCCCATTAGGCCTGCAATACCCACAATTTCTCCTTGTTTAATATGAAAGCTTACATTGTGAATGATCTTTCTGTTCTCATGCAGCGGATGAAATACATTCCAATTTTTCACTTCAAATACTGTACTACCAATAATGCCTTCCCTTTCTGGGAAGCGATGGGTTAGATCCCTTCCCACCATCCCCTTGATAATTCTGTCTTCATCCACCTTATCGTTTTTAAAATCCAAGGTCTCAATGGTCTTTCCATCCCTCAGTATTGTGACAGAGTCGGCTACCTTAGCAATTTCATTCAATTTGTGGGAAATAAGGATGGAGGTAATTCCTTGTTTCTTCAATTCTAAAATTAGGTTTAGCAGATTATTGCTGTCTTCATCATTTAAAGCAGCGGTGGGCTCATCCAAAATCAGTAGCTTTACCTCCTTAGACAGAGCCTTGGCGATTTCAACCAATTGCTGTTTACCAACGCCAATATTCGTAATCAAGGTATTGGGGGATTCATCCAATCCCACCTTTTTCATTAGCCCTCTGGTTTTGACAATTGTATCATGCCAATTGATCATTCCCCTTTTAGCCTGTTCATTTCCCAGATAAATGTTTTCTGCGATGGACAAATACGGTATTAAGGCAAGCTCCTGGTGAATGATGACGATCCCTAAATTTTCACTTTGTTTAATATCCCTGAATTCACAAACCTGGCCATTAAAGAGAATGTCTCCCGTGTAGCTTCCATGGGGATATACGCCGCTTAACACCTTCATTAAGGTTGATTTTCCCGCACCATTTTCACCAAGCAGCGCATGAATTTCACCTTCCTTCACCTGTAGGTTCACATTATTCAGTGCCACAACACCTGGAAATGTCTTGGTAATATTTTTCATTTCTAAAATGAAATCCGGCATATCACACCAACTTTCTATCATGTAATAGATAATTTAGTGATGATTAAAAAATCATCACTAAATTATCTTAAATGTTAAAAATGCTATTGAAGCTGATCCTTTAAATAATAGCCGCTGTTCAACAACACTTCTTCCCAGTTTGTGTTATCTACTGAAACAGGCTCCAGCAAATAGGCGGGAACGATTTTCATACCATTTTCATAGGTAGTTGTATCATTTACTTCGGCTTCCTCATTACTCATGATGGCCTTTGCCATGGAAACAGCTTTTTTAGCCAATTCCCTGGTATCTTTGAATACTGTCATGGTTTGCTCCCCGGCAATAATTGATTTCACAGAGGCGACCTCGGCATCCTGACCCGTTACCACAGGCATTGGCTGAGCTGCACTGCCGTACCCAACCCCCTTGAGGGAAGAAATTACGCCGATACTAATTCCATCATAGGGTGATAAAACTGCATCGATCCGTTCGGTAGTATAATGGGCACTTAAAAGATTATCCATTCTGGCCTGAGCCAGGGAACCGTCCCATCTTAAGGTAGCCACCTGCTGCATTCCTGTTTGCCCGCTTCGAATGACCAGCTTACCCTCATCAATATAGGGCTGTAGAACAGACATGGCACCATCGTAGAAGAAATAAGCATTGTTGTCATCCGGCGATCCACCAAATAATTCAATGTTGTAGGGCCCTTCAGTGTTTTTTAAATCCAGGGCCTCTTCAATATAGGTTGCCTGTTGAACCCCCACCTTGAAATTATCAAAGGTTGCATAGTAGCTGACATGGTCACTGTTTCTGATCAGTCGATCATAGGAAATCACAGGAATACCGGCATCGTTGGCCTTCTGTAGAACATCGGTTAAGGATTCTCCGTCAACGGGCGCAATGATCAATAGCTTAACGCCCTTGGTAATCATATTTTCGATTTGTGCCACCTGATTTTCTACAACGTCCTCGGCATACTGCAAGTCTGCTTTAAAGCCTAATGCCTCAATTTCCTTCACCATGCTCTCGCCATCACTGATCCACCTGGATGATGATTTAGTAGGCATTGAGATTCCAACATCTGCACCACCTGCACTGTCACAGGCCGCAATTGATATTGTCAAAACAAGAATCATTACTAAAACCAATACCTTTTTCACTCAAAAATCCCCCTTTTTTAATTGGTAATTACTTTATTTCATTTTCACCTTTTCCCTTGTTTGACGAACTATGCAGCAGGTGAAAAAATTTAATATAAAAACTTATCCCTGGCCATAATAAGCCTTTTGGCCATGCTTTCTCAAGTAGTGCCTGTCTAGTAAATCCTGATTCATTTTATATTGATTATGATTGCTCTTTATCATCGTAGTCTTGTAGGCCATCTTGGCAATTTCCTCTAGAACCACAGCGTGGTATACGGCATCATGGGCTGTTTTTCCCCAGGTAAATGGGCCGTGTTCTTTGACCAGTACCGCCGGAACCTCCATGGGATTCAATTCCTGAAAGGTCTCCACAATGACTTTCCCTGTTTCTCTTTCATAGTCACCCTGAATTTCATCGGAGTGCAGATCCCTTGTACAGGGAATGGCCTGATAAAAATAATCTGCATGGGTGGTTCCCAGGGGTTCTATGGCCACACCTGCCTGGGCATAGCTCGTTGCCCATTCTGAGTGGGTATGTACCACACCGCCAATTTCTTCAAAGGCTTTGTATAGCTCTAAATGAGTGGCTGTATCCGAGGAGGGCTTGTAGGACCCTTCAACCACCTGCCCCTGAAGGTCTACCACAACCATTTTATCTGCTGTCAAATCTTCATAATTGATGCCGCTGGGCTTAATCACAATTAAATTATTTTCCCTGTCAATACCGCTGACATTGCCCCAGGTATAGACAACTAAGCCTCTTTTCACTAATTCCAGATTGGCTTCTAATACTTCCTTTTTTAATTTTGCTAGCATGTTAAGCTCCCCCTTGGTCTTAGAGCTTCTGATTTAATCCTTTTCAGACGCTTCATGACATCGTTCTCACCCCTGCCAAAATAATCATGGAGCCTTTTATATTCCTTGTACAGCTGGTCATATACTTCAACATTTTCCTGAATTGGCTTATAGCTTTCATCCTTCACCCTTGCCATATATTTCGCCGCCTCTACGATAGACTCATAACCACCGTTTTCCTTGCCGGCGGCCACCGCCCCAAACATGGCTGCACCAAGGGCTGGAGTTTGATCAGAGGCAGACAGTTTGATTTCCATATTGGTAACATCGGAATAGATTTGCATGAGCATTTTGTTCTTTTCGGGCAATCCCCCGCAGGCATATAATTCATTAACAGGAACACCGGCTTCCCTGAAGGCCTCAATAATGATTCTTTTTCCAAAGGCCGTTGCTTCAATCAAGGCCCGATACATTTCCTCCGGCTTGGTTAAAAGGGTCATCCCCAGGAATAAACCGGTTAAATTGGTATCTACCAAAACGGAACGATTTCCATTCCACCAATCCAGGGCCAATATGCCACTTTGCCCTGGCTTTAGCCTGCTGGCCTTTTCCTCAAGGAGTTGATGAAGGCTCAGGCCCCTTTTTTTAGCTTCCTCTGTATAATGGCTGGGGACACAGTTTAAGATAAACCACTCAAATATGTCACCAACGCCCGATTGACCGGACTCAAAGGCATAGTAGCCCGCCACGGCGCCATCCTCTACCACACCACACATACCATCAACTATTTTTTCTTCTTCCCCCAATAAAATATCGCAGGTGGAGGTTCCCATAATCATCAGCATTTTACCAGGGTCAACAACATTAACAGCCGGTGCCGATACATGGGCATCGACATTTCCAACGGCAACCCAAACCTTTGCCCTTAGCCCCAGCTTTTGGGCCATGGCTTCCGTCAGGGTTCCGGCCCGGCTACCTATTGGTTTGATTTCACCCTTTAATTTCTCCTCAACAAGGTTTTCCAGGCGAGGGTCTAATGCCTTAAAGTAGGCCCTTTGAGGAAAGCCCTTTTGCTTATGCCAAATGGCCTTGTATCCGGCAGTACAGCTGTTTCTTATAAAATTCCCTGTAAGCTGCATCGTTACCCAATCAGTGGCCTCCATAAAGCTATAGGTCCTTTCATATATTTCAGGGGCTTCATCTAATATTTGCAAAATCTTTGGTATTAACCACTCTGAGGAAATTTTGCCGCCATATCTTTTTAAAAATTCCTCTCCCCTTTCCGATGCAATTTTGTTAACCTTATCTGCTTCATCCTGGGCTGCATGATGCTTCCACAGCTTTACCCAGGCATGGGGATGATCCTTGTAGTCTTCCAGCTGACACAGTACCCTGCCATCCTCTGCCACAGGCATCATAGTACAGGAGGTAAAGTCGATTCCCAGACCAATAATATCGTCAATATCAACCTTTGCCTGATCGATTATGGCTGGAATGGTTTTTTGAAGTACCTCCAGATAGTCATCTGGATTTTGTAGTGCCCAGTCGTGCTCTAATTTGATATTGGTTCCTGGAAGCTGTTCATCTATCACACCATGGCGATAAGGATAAACAGCGCTGGCCAGCACCTCACCATTTTTGATATTGACAAGGACTCCCCTTCCCGACTGGGTTCCGAAATCAACACCAATGGCATATTTACTCATCAACGCTCCCTCCCCTTCCTAGGGCGTGTCTGAAAATCCACTCAAGGGCATCTTTCACCGCTTTTGTCCCACGCAGCGTTGCTTTTCTTGACGTACCCCTGGTATGCCTTGAAAAAACCGCCTTGCTTGGAACATAAATTCAGTGAAATCTGCACCCTTGAGTATTCAGACACAGCCTAATCTATACTTCAACGTATTCGATATCCAGTATGTCGCATAAAAATTGCCATCTTCTTCTTAAATCCCCAAGATGTAATACCTGATGATGGGTTCCACCATTTCTTAACCAATTGTTATTACATTCGTAAACCCCTGTGGACGGCCTGTAGTGGAAATAGGGCATTTCTATAAAGGGGATTTCCTCGGTTTCTAGAATTTCACCGTAGGATACAACCAATCTATATTTTTCTCCCCATAGGGGCACCAGAGAAACAAGGGTTGCCTCACCGGGCTTTGCCATAAATACTGTTGTGGGGGGATTATCCAGATTGCCAATACCCAGCACCCGATCCCGCAGTTCAACCTTTTTTGCTATTTTCCAATTTCCTTCCCCCATATGGCTCATCAGCATAGACCCCTTTTCAAAGTCCATGGCATACATTTCAGTAAAGTGGGCATTCTCTTGAAGTACATGGCCTGCCGCCACCAGGGAACAGGTAATGCTGTCTCCCTCTGCTGCATAGCCATAGCCTTCGGCCATCAGATTGGAGGCTGCCAGCATAGGTATTTGTCTGAATCGTCCATCTCCCTTGAATACATTGAAATAGGCCGTAAAGCCACTATATCCCTTTTCCATCAGTAATTTTTTAAAGCCCAACTGCATTCTAACGGCATATTCGTGGTTTTCCCGCTTTAACTTAGGATCAATGATGAAATTGTGATAATCCTTTTTTATTTGTTCATCAATTTCCTGTTGGGAAACGTTTTCCATATTTCGATATACCTGCCCAATATCTTCATAGCAAACCTGGGGACCTATTTTCCTTAAAAATGCCGAATCATCGGTGGTAATATCCCCCATGCCCTCCATTCTTCCAAAAATCGCAACCTTCATTTTCCTTAGCTCATTGACAGTTTGGGCAGCCTTTGCCCAATCAGCTACATAGGCCTTGAAGGCTTCTGAGCGCCAATCTTCAGATATGATGGTACAGGGCTTTTGATAGGTTCTTAAAATGGCATTGGCGGTATCCTGGGCACCATGGATTCCCTGATTATAGGTAAGGTCATCCATGTTCCATTGGTCCGTAACACTTGGTACCGGTTGAATATTTGCCAATAACAATGGCAGCCGGTTCATTTGCAATGCCCTAACAATTCTTTGGCCCGGCCCGTAGGTCAGCATGACAATCATAATCCCATCTAAATTATTAGAATTAAACTCCTTAACGATCTCCTCAATATCCTGCCTGTTCCTGGCCGCCCTGGGAAAGATCAGCTCAACTTCATCGGAAAGCTGCTTCACAATTTCCCTTGCGTAGCCCTCTTGATGCTCTGTAATGCCTGGAATCATATCATCATATAGTTCTTGCATAATTCCCAGTAACCCAATTTGAGGCTTTGAACCCTTCATTTTTGCATACCCCCTAATTTAAATTTATTTTTAATAATGAATAAAATATAATATGTGCGCATATCATTGTATATTACCTTAAAATTGTACGTACATCTATAAGTAAATTTTTTATATTTTCTTTGTTGACTCCCTTACAATTAATTTGGGCTGCATCTTTTCCTGAATCAACAATCCTTTATCCTTAATCAGCTCTAATAGCGCATGGGCGGCCCTTTCACCCAGGGCTGCCTTGGGATGGGCAACTGTTGTTAATTTTACCTCTGCGGTATGGGCAATATTGGAATTGTCAAAGCTAACAATGGAGCAGTCATCTGGTACCCTGATGCCATTGTTTTTTAGTATTTCCAACAGCCTTACTGCAATTTGGTCGTTGTAGCATACCACTGCACTGCTGCTGTTGAGCCTCCTTAACAGGATTTTGATATAATCCTGATCATTAAAGAAATCATCCCTATCCTCTGTACTATACCAGATCACGCTTTTTTCAGGAATCTCGATATTAAATTCCCTGAGGCATTTTACAAAGCCCTGGTACCGCCTGTGACCCTGCATGTCGTCACTTTTAAAGATGCCGCCGATTTTTTTATGGCCTTCCATCACCAGGTGTTTCGTAGCAATATAACCGGCGTGGATATCATCCTCAATGATATAGGAGGACTCCATTTCTTCGTAATAGCCATTAATAAAGATGATGGGAATTCCCCGGTTGATAAACTGCTGGTATATATCCTTATTGGGATTGGAAAAAACACTTTTGGTAGGCTCTGTGATTAAGCCCTGAAGGTTGTTAGACAAAAGGTTTTTCAATACCACCCGTTCCTTTTCAATTTTATTATCTGTGTTGCCTAAAATAATGCTGTATTCATTTTGAGTCAAAACATTTTCAATGCCTTCAATAATATCGGGAAAAATATAGTCTCCCAAATAGGTTGTTACCACCGCAATTAGCTTCCCGTCTCCTTTAAAATGATCTGATGGATAAGACACAAAGGTTCCCTTTCCCTGTACCTTATAAAGCCAGCCTTCATTTACCAGATGGTCGAAGGCCTTTCGAACCGTATGCCTGCTTATTTTAAATTTATCCATTAATTCAAGCTCGGTAAAGATTCTGTCATGGGGCTTCAGGTCGCCATTTTTTATGTATTGGATAATATAATCTATGAGTTGCTTATATTTTGGTTCATTCAGATTATGCTTGTTGAAATTATTCATATCCTCTCTCCTTATCTGTACAAATTTATCATATCATACGTACATATTTCGTGTAAAGTAGAATTTACTGAATTTTTTTATAAGTCAATCAAGCTGAAAAAGAGACAGGAAGATTGCTCTCCTGCCTCCTTTGTATTCTGTTATTTTTTACTTTTCAGCCCTCACTAATATCCTGGTTCCACACCCCATTACAATTAACCCGGTGGCACTCATGCCAAAGAAGGGAATCAGCCCTGGAATGAAATAAAAGAGATGATACAGCAGTACAAGGCCCAATACCAGTATCAGAATCATCTGGGGGCTACGTATGCCGATAACAGAAGCCACCTTGATATATTGCAGGGGCTTGAGGTCATAATGTACATAAACAGGGAAAATGAAGGCCGCGGTAATCAGATAAAGGATGGTGGTACTAATCAGGCTGACCAGCAAAACAGTCTGAAATGGCCCATCCATTACCTGTAAAAAGTTGTAGTTAAAATAGATTATATACCCAGCCCCTGCGAAAGGAAGCCCCAGCAGGTTTGACCCGATAAATTCTTTTTGGTAGGCTGTGATGAAGGTTCGCAATAATGGAATACCGGCTTCCCCCATGACCCACCTTTTTAAGACGGTAAACATCGCTGCCGTGGCTGGCATCAGCCCAAATATGATCAAGCCCCCAAAGGCAAATAAAATCCAGAGCAGATTTAAACAGGCCAGCTGGCAAATCCATTGACAGGCTGTATAAAATTTACTGTTTACCCAGTTAACTTCCACTTTATCCCCCCCAAGTCCAGCAAGGCTTTGTTAATTGTGACGGAATTTCTCCAGCCCTTCATTGATTACCCTGGTCTGATGATAGACCATTTTATAGAGACCATATATTTCTTTATATTTTTCAACATTTTCCGGGATAGGCTGAAATGTTTTGGATGAAGTAATAAACATCTTGGCGCATTGCTGAAGACTTTCATACCAGCCGCAGCCCCAGGCAGCCAGCATGGCGGCTCCCACAGCAGGCCCTTGCTCACTGGAAAGCCTGACAATGGCTGCATTAAAAATGTCGGCCTGGATTTGAAGCCAGATATCATTTTGGGCACCACCACCTATTGAAATGACGGTATCAATGGCCTTGCCCCTTTCTCTAAAGATTTCTATGGTTTCATTCAGAGAAAAGGTTATTCCTTCAATGACTGCCCGGGCAAAATCAATTCTTTTGTGGGAGGCCTGTATTCCAATAAAGCTGGCCCGAATGACGGCATCGGCATGGGGGGTCCTTTCTCCCACCAGGTAGGGGGTAAATAGCAAGCCATTGGCGCCAATGGGAACATCCCCTAATCCCTTTAAAAGGGTTTCATAGGTTTCTCCCGGAGCAAAGGTATTTTTGAACCAGCTCAGACTATAGCCCGCCGCCAGGGTCACCCCCATGGTATAGAAGGCCTTTTCTTCTCCGTGATTGAAATAATGTACCCTGCCATTGAAATCCCGGTCGCTTCTTTCCTCATAGGAAAGCACCACTCCTGAGGTTCCTATACTGCATAGGGTGACTCCATCCGATAAAATTCCTGAGCCAATGGCGCCACAGGCATTGTCGGCCCCTCCAGCAAACACCCTGGTGGTGGGGGCCAGCCCTGTTCTTTTGGAAAAATCCTCGGTTATGGTTCCTACGAATTGGTGGGAGGCAACCAGGGGTGGGCAGAGCTTAGGATCAATCCCCATCAGCTCACAAATTTCCTCACTCCACCTTTTCTCGGCCACATTCAGCATTAAGGTTCCGGCGGCATCGGAGTATTCACTGTGGATTTGCCCTGTCATGGCATACCTGAGATAGTCCTTTGGCAGCATAAACACAGCCGCTTTTTGATAGATTTCCGGCTCATGTTTTTTTACCCACAATAGCTTTGGTAATGTAAAGCCTTCCAGGGCAACATTTTTTGTGATTTCAAGAAGCCTTTCCTTCCCTACGGTATTGTAAATTTCCTGACATTGGGCAGTGGTTCTGGTATCGTTCCATAAAATTGCGTTCCTAAGCAGGTTGTTTTCATGATCCAACAGCACAAGGCCGTGCATTTGACCTGAAAAGCTGATACCTTCAATACAATTGCTGTCTTCATCGAGCTGATTCACCAGTTCCCTTAGGGCCATGGTGGTTTGATCCACCCATTCCCTGGGGTCCTGTTCACTATAGCCTGATTTTTCTTGAATTAATGGGTATTCCCTGGAAACCTCCAGGCAAATTTCTCCCCCCTGATTCATTAATAGTACCTTGACGGCACTGGTTCCGAGATCGATACCGATTACATATTTCATCTTGATTCCCCCTTAACGAGATGATTGAAATGACTCAATCAAATATTGATTGATTAGGCCCTTGAGCCTTTCCTGTCTGCCCGATCTGTTTTGTATCTCGCCAAGCTGTAATGCATATTCCTCCAGCCTATAGATATCGGCCCTGCCTTCAACGATATCCAGGCCAATGCCTTCCTTATAGCTTCCGTATCGCTCATCAATGAAGGTATCCAGTACCTGGTCTTCAACTAGCCTTTGGGCAACCCTTGCCCCCAGGGCAAAGGCATCCATACCTGCAATATGGGCATGGAACAGATCTTCTGGTTCAAAGGAGCCCCGCCTTACCTTGGCATCAAAATTGAGCCCGCCCCTTCCAAGGCCGCCGTTTTTTAAGATTTCATACATCGACAGGGTTGTGCTATAGAGATCGGTGGGAAACTCATCGGTATCCCAGCCCAGCAGGGTGTCTCCCTGATTGGCGTCTACCGAACCCAGCATACCGTTAATACGGGCTACGCGAAGCTCATGCTCAAAGGTGTGGCCCGCCAGGGTGGCGTGGTTTGCCTCAATATTGAATTTAAAATCCGCCGTTAAGCCATAGGCGTGTAAAAATGCCAGGCTGGTGGCTACGTCAAAATCGTACTGATGCTTTGTGGGCTCCTTTGGCTTAGGCTCTATTAAAAACTGAGCGTCGAAGCCAATTTCCCTGGCATAATCCTTGGCCATATGTAGGAAACGGCCTAAATTGTCAAGCTCCAGCTTCATATTGGTATTCAGCAGGGTTTCATAGCCTTCCCTGCCTCCCCAGAATACATAGTTTTCTGCCCCCAACTCTTTGCCAATTTCAAGGCTCTTTTTAACCTTTGCTGCTGCATAGGCATATACATCTGCATTGGGAGACGTTGCAGCCCCGTGAAGCCATCGGGGGTGGGAAAACATATTGGCGGTATTCCAAAGGAGCTTGGTTTTACTTGTCTTCATATGGGCCTTTATCATGGCGACGATGGTATCTAAATTTTTATAGGTCTCCCTTAGATTGCTTCCCTCGGGAGCGATATCGGTGTCATGGAAGCAAAAGAAGGGAACATCTAATTTTTCAAACAGCTCAAAAGCAGCCTCTACCCTTGCCTTTGCCAAATCCATGCCGTTAAATTGGCTGTAGGGGCGGTTCATGGTTCCCTGACCAAAGGGATCACTGCCGTCGGCCACAAAGGTGTGCCAATAGGCGACGGAAAACCGCATAAGGTCTTTCATGGACCTTCCGCCGATCTTTCCTTCGGGATCATAATATTTAAAAGCAAAGGGATTTCCTGAACGGGGCCCTTCAAAGGTGATGTTGCCAATGTTTTTAAAATAATTCATGATCATTCCTCCAATCTTTATTTTTAATTTTAAAGGTAGTTTTTCAGTAAAATATTATAGTGCTATATTTCCTTATAAATAAAATAGTCAAAATCAGCATGAAGATTTTCACCGGATGTATCCTGGCATTGCATTCCTACAAAGGCCCCTGTAAAGAAGCCGCCCCCTTGAATATAGTCATCTGACAGCTTGTAGGAATAAAATTCAATGGGAATGGTAACCCATTCCTTCCCATCTAAGGAATAGGAATACATATAAATGTTGGTATTGACCTTAGCACGAAGATATATGTAGGCCACCTGATCTGGTACAACGATTTCTTTCCCCTTAAGGGGCTGATCAAATTGAAAATTGTCGCAGGTCATCAGCTCCAGGATTCTGCCCTTGTCTTCATGCCATGTTATTTGAAGCGATGTCCAGTTTTGGGTGTTATAATAATTGACTAATCCTGCCGATTGCTGAAAGGACCTTGGTTGAAAGGCCACCTTTGTCTCTGCTATAAAATTAAAATGCTGCCACCGACGGGCCACAAAGGCCTGGGTAAACTTTGAAGTCAGTGATTCTCTGCCATACAGGCGAAGGTGCCCGGGGTTATCCTTTAGGGAGGCTATCTGATTCCCCAGGGGAATCCGTAGGGTCTGAAAATGAAGGTTCAGGGTTTCCTGATTAAAATCATCCTTTTCTTCATAGTCCCTTTCCCACTCTACTTCCTCGATATCGGGCCCTTCAATTTCCAGCGATGGTTGATTGCCGCCCAGGACATAGGGCCAATCGTCCTTCCATTGAATTCTTTGGATGGCGGTTTCTCTTCCAAGGGGGCAGTAGCCTCGATGATCCAACAGGGGCTGATGCTCCTTAGGCAAAGGCCTTCCAGTTAAATGAACTAAAAACCACTGATCTGTATGGGTTTTTACAAGGGAGGCATGGCCTGCCTTTTGCAGAGGATTACGGGGATAGGGCCATGAGGTTAACAGGGGATTTTCAGGATGGACCTCATAGGGTCCCCAGAGATTTTTAGACCGGGCAATGGTTGCTGCATGGTCATACCTGGTACCCCCTTCTGCGGTTAAAAGGTAATAGTAGTCATTTATTTTATATAAATGGGGGGCCTCGGTAAGCCTTAGGTCTGTTCCCTTAAAAATAATTTCTTTTTTCCCCACCAGCCTTTCCTCCTGAACACTGTATTCCTGAAGGACAATACCGTAAAAATTGTGATGACCGACACGATGATCCCAGAGCATATTCACCAGATATTTTTTTCCGTCTTCATCGTGAAACAGGGAGGGGTCAAAGCCCGAGCTATTTAGATAGACGGGCTCTGACCATTGACCATCTATGAAATCACTGGTCACAAGGTAATTATGGCAATCCTTCCATTGACCGTCCACCACCTTCACATCGGTGTAGATCAGCCAGAATTGATCACCATGGTAGGAGAGCTGCGGCGCCCAAATTCCACCGGAATCGGGATTTCCCTTCATATCCAATTGACTGACCCTGTTTAAGGGTCTTGAGACCAGGCGCCAGTTTTTTAAATCCCTTGAATGGTAGATACCGACCCCGGGAAACCATTCAAAGGTGGAAACTGCGATATAATAATCTTCTTTAGCCCTGCAAATGCTTGGGTCGGGATTAAATCCCGTTAAAATTGGATTACGAATGATTGTCATTGATATCCCCCTTTAACTATATGCTTTGTGGATTAAACTAATCCTTACCCCTTGATTGATCCTGCCGTGATCCCCTCAACAATTCGGTCGCTTAAGACAAAGAATGCCAATAATATTGGTAGGATACTGATCATCAATGTGGCTCCAATGGCACCCCAATCGGTGGAATATTGGCCTATAAAATTTTGTATGCCTACCGTTAATGTCTTGTATTTATCTGAGCTGATAAAGGTATTTACAAATACAAATTCGTTCCAATTATAGATCATATTGATAATGGCAGCCGTTGCCATAACAGGTGCCGTCATGGGTAAGATGATTTGAAAGAACATTCGATTGACAGAACAGCCGTCGATCATGGCTGCTTCTTCAATTTCCCGGGGCAGGGCATAATAAAAGCCTAGTAAAATCATAATGGTAACGGGAAGATTGAAGGCAATATAGGTCAGGACGATTGACAGTGGGTTATCCATCAGTTTTGTTTTGACAAAGAAGCTAAAGAGTGGAATCAGGGTAGAATGGACAGGAATCATTAAACCCACCATGAATAATCCCAGAACAGGTTTTTTTAATTTCCACTTCATACGGGTAATGGCAAATGTTACAAGGCTTGCCAGAAGAACGGTGATAATCACGGCAGTTACGGTAATCCACAGGCTGTTGAAAAAGTAAGTGCCAATATTCCCCTCTGTCCAAACCTTGAGGTAATTTTCCCACTTGGGATCTCTGGGAAGGGCCAATGGAGCTGTATTAAATACCTCCTGATTGTTTTTCAGGGAGAAAAACAGCAGCCACACCAATGGGAAGATTTGAATAACCGCAATCGAAATTAATATCGTATACAGGGCTCCCTTGGCCAGTCTCTTTCCCGTAAAATATTGAAAAGGATTTTTCATTGGCCTGACTGTATTTCGCTCTGTGCTGCTCTTTTCAGCTATACTTTTCACGATTTTAGCCCCCTCTAATATTGAATTTCTTCTTCGGTCGCGGTTAGCTTACGAATTAAATATGTGACAATCAAGCATATTAATAACAGAAAAAATCCGATTGCGCTACCATATCCAAAGTTATAGGAACGAAAGGCTTGCCTGTACATATAGGAGGCCATTACTTCACTGGCTCCGTCAGGACCTCCCCCGGTCATGACATAGATTAGGTCGAAATATTTTAGGGACCCCACCACGGCCAAAACCACCGTTACTTTGATTACATTGGCAATTAAGGGAATTTTAATCTTAAGTGCAATTTGCCAGGGGGTTGCCCCATCAATTCTGGCTGCCTCGATCAGTGATTCAGGAATATTCTTTAGGGCTGCATAATAGATCAATATATAAAATCCTGCATACTGCCATATGATGGCAACAAAAATGGCAAATAAAACGATATTGGGATCTGCCAGCCACAGCGGAATTTGATTCATCCCCAGGGAGGTAAGCAGTCTGTTGAGTACACCATTGGTGGGATGATAAATTCTCAGCCACAGTTGTGCAATGGCCACCGAGGAAAGCAGCATGGGAATCAAGTAGATTTTTCTGAACAGATTGGCCCCTTTGATTTTTCCCGATAAGACCAAGGCTATTGTTAAATAGCCCCCCAGGCTAACGACGGAAAACAAAGCCAGTAAAAAGGAATGGTAAAGGCTTTTCCAGAACATTGAATCCGATAGTAATCTGATATAATTTGTTAATCCCACAAATTCCATCTCACCAATGCCATCCCATTTCATCAGGCCATAATACCCCGTCATGGCGATGGGGCTATAGACTAAAATCATCATTAGAACCAGGGCAGGAAGCACATACAAGGCAATGATTCTTTTATCTGACATGACTTTATCCACTACATTTTGTCTCCCTTCTTACGATTTTTTTGAAGACCGCTAAAGAAGCTTTATTATTGGCCTCTGTATAGGGGCAGCAATCTTTATGTACCTTTACTAGAAAGGACATATCCCATTCTGATATGTCCTCTCTTTTCATAACTCAACCGCTAGTTATTAGCATCGGCCTCCAGGGCTTCTTCGTGTCTTTTGGCATAATCCTCCGGTGTAATTTGCTTTCCAAAAAGGGACTGAATCATGTTTAGATGGGTCTGGGCCACCGGGGCACTCATTTGTACATCGGCAAATAGGGTCATATTGCTTGCTTTTCCTAAATCCTTCAAAACATCTATATATAGCTGCGGTAAATCCAGTCTTGAGGTATCAACTGCTGTGGCTGGGGTAACACCGGCCCTTGTAACGGCCTCCTCTCCCCATCGCTCCACAAAGAACTTAACAAATTTTTTGGCCTCATCCTTTACTGGAGAATTCTCAGCAACAAACAGTCCTACTCCGGGTCCGCCTACCCAGCTGTCAATATCTCCCTTGCCATCTTCAACTGTAGGGAATTTAAAGTACCCAACCTTATCTCGAAACTCCTGGGGTATTTCTTCGTTGGTTGTAAAATTAGGTAATTCCCAGGAGCCCATTAAATACATGGCTGCCTGTTCATTAAGGAATTCGGCCTTTCCTTCGTCATTGGACAAGCCGTTGAAGCCTCTGACAAAGGCATTCATATCCACCAGCCTTTGAACCTCCTCCGCTGCTCTTATCAGGCTTTCCTCTTCAAAGGTACCGCTTCGATTAATGGCACTGGTTAAAACTTCAGGGCCGCCGATCCGGTCTGCCAAATACATGTACCATAGTGATCCGGTCCAACGATCTCGATTGCCCAGGGCAATTGGTACCACATTGTTGTCTACCAGGGTTTTTACAACATGCTTAAAGTCTTCATAGGTCTCGGGTACCGTCAAATTATGGTTAGCGAAAATTTCTTTGTTGTAATAAAGCGGTACAATGTTTAATTCCAACGGAAAGGCGTAGGTTTTCCCGTCAACGGCGTAGGCCTCTGTGGTACCGGCGATGAAGGACTCCTTCAGGTCCCCCACCAGTATGTCATTCAATGGTGTAAAACGATTTCCCTTGACATAGGGCTCCATAAAACCCGCAGGCCAGGTCATGCCGACATCGGGCAGCTCGTTTGAGGCTGAAATAACCTGCAGCTTGGTTTTGTACTGCTCATTTTCCAATACCTCTTGAAGGATTTTTACGTGTGGATTAGCATCCTGATATTCTTCAATGATTTCATTGACAATTAAGTTTTGTTGTCTTGAGCTTCCTGCAGGCCATAAATGCATAAAGTTAATAGTTACATTTTCCGGCTCCCCAAGGACTTCCTCATTCTGCTGATTGCCGGTGTCCTGAGGAGCGGTACACCCTGCTAAAACAAGAATAATCGACAACGTCATTACGAAGATGAATGAATACGTTTTCTTAAACATGATTAACCCCCTCACTTTTTCAGAATAGTCTTTACATTTATCAGTCTAGCACCCCAAAAAGGATGAAACAAGGAACAGTGATTGGGGAAAATACCACTTTCATTGGATTAGATCGCCATTGTTGATTTTTCTAAATCGATAGGGAGTCACTCCCTCAGAGGCTTTAAATACCTTGATAAAATATTTAGATGTCTGATACCCCACCTCATTGGCAATATCCTCTACGGTTAAATGACTCGTCAGCAGTAGTTTTTTTGCCTTCTCTAATCTAAGCCGGGTGACATATTCGCTGAATGTTAAATTGGTCTGTTCTTTGAACAACACACTTAAATAGTTGGCATTTAAGTGTACGTGATTGGCAACATTTTTCAGGCTTAACTGGCCTTTAATATTTTCGTCGACAAAACGAATTGCTTCTCTGACAGGGGATTGAATTGAATCTTCGTTCCTAAGGTTTAACAATTGACCATCCACAAATTTTTCCATCTTACCTGCCCGCTCCTGCCTGGCTTCTACCTCCATTGCCTTTTCCACCGCTTCAATTAATTTGCTCTTATTGATGGGCTTCAGTAAATAGTTTATTACTCCCAGCTGAATGGCCTGCTGGGCATAGTCAAATTCAGGAAAGCCTGACAAGATGATCACCACTAATTTACCATTCTTTTTGTTTAATTCCTCCAGCATTTTCAAGCCTGAAACTTCAGGCATACAAATATCCGTTATAAGTAGATGAACCCCCTGTCTCTCGATCACTCCCATTGCCTCTTTGGCACTTTCTGCCGAAAGAATCTCATACCGCCCCTCCGACCATATGCCCAGTGTTTTTTTTAAGCCTTCCCTTGTTTTTGGTTCATCATCAACAATCAAAATCCTTTTTGAATGAATCATCAAACTCCTCCTCCATAGGGAATTTCAAAGGTTATGCTGGTTCCTTTATTCGGCTTGCTGTCGATGATCAGTCCGCTTTTTTCGTAGCCCTTAAAATATAATTGCAGTCTTTTATGTACATTGCTAATGGCCATACCGTTTCCCTTCAAAGATGTCATCTTCCCTTGCTTTAGGGATTGCATGATCAATTGAAGTGTCTTTTCCTCTATCCCGGGCCCATCATCGATTACCTTAATGAATAGCCTGGAGACTGCCTTCATATCCTCCACAAGGACTGACACGGTGCCCTGTCCATTTTTATTGCCTATTCCATGTAATATGGCGTTTTCCACCAGGGGCTGTATTAATAATTTCGGAATTTTAATTTCACAATCGGGAGGGGAGGAAACCTGCCATGTTAAGCGATCCCCAAATCTCATTTTCATAATGTGTAAATATCGTTCCACATGCTGAAGTTCTTCTTTTACCATTACCCACTCATCCATTTGGGAATTGCTGATGGTATAGCGGAACAGATCAGACATGGCCACCACCAGCTCCGCCAATTCTTCATCCTTTTCCTCCAGTGACCAATAAAGCGCCTCTAGGGTGTTATATAAAAAATGGGGATTAATTTGGGCCTGCAGGGCCTTTAACTCAGCCTGACTGAGGAGCAGCTCCTTTTCATAGACGACCCCGATTAAATGGTTGGTGTTTTCCACCAGTTCGTTATAGGTTTTATTTAATTCTGAGAATTCCGCAGTCGATGATTTTTCTGCAGTGGGTCTTAAGCCCCCCAGCTTAGCATTCCCCATGGTTTTAATCAGATTTAAAATAGGCCGTGTAATCATGGTTGAAAGGAAAAAAGATAAAAGAAAAAATAAAATAAATCCGATGATCCCTGAAAATAAAATGGCAGCTCGAAGAACAGATAGGCCACCCATTAAGGTGTTGACCGGTGTTAGGATGACGGTTGTCCATCCTGTTATGTAGGATTTCTCCCTTGATACAATGTAGTCCAGTCCATTGATTTTTATATTTTTTTGATTTCCCACAGCAATTTCTTCAATCCCTCCATAGTAATTGGTGAAAACAGGGAGATTATTTTGATCAACAATTATCATATATTCCGTGTACTTCCCACCCTCATGTTCATTTTTGATTCTGAAATAATCTGAATTTACCCGGGTGATTAAATAACCTCCATTGGAAAACCAACGATCCATTAAACTAACTTGACGAATCCCCAAAAACAGGCTTGGCTCCTTTGGATCCCTGCCAATCCACACAAGCTTTCCCTTTCCCTTTCTTGCTTCTTCTATCCACGCTGCTTCTATTCTGCTGGACAAAAGGGTTCCATTCAACGGAAACAGCCTGCTCTCGTCCTTTATGTACAGCTCAAAGGAATGAACTCCGTCGGCATAGGCCTGGTAGCTATTCAAAACCTTCATCAAATCCTGACGCTTGGCAAAATTTACCGTCCTTCCCTCGGCCTCATCCAAAACCAGCTGCTGTACATAGGAATCTGTAATGACCTGTTTGGAAATCATATCGATCTGACGATACAAGGTGTCTATACGCTGACTAACCTGTACAGTTGTTTCCTGGATCTGTATTTCAGCGTTATCCTTCAATAGATTGGCAACAATTCTAAAGGTGCTCATACTAATCAAAAACAATACGATTACCATGACAATTAAGAATAGGAATACCATTTGATTGCGTAATGTATTAAATTCCCTTAGCTTAGACAGCAAGCTCATCAACCCCTTCGTATGGGCTAAACAACTTTAAGTATTCGTTTGAAAATACAGAATTATCTTATATAATAAATTATAGCTTCAACTAAATGAAAATTTCAATTGTTAAATTTTCTGACTTTATATATTCCACTGAAAATTCAATCAATCATATTAGAAAATTAACATAGCGGGGTATTGGGTGAATTCAGTTAAGAATGACTTTCTGCCAATTGGTGCACCGCTTCTTAACATATAGCATATACTATTAGAAAGTCTATGAAAGGAATGAGTTTATGTATAGCCCCTACCATTGGTATCACGATTACAGAAGGTATCCTTATCCTTACTGGGTGAGCCCGCCAGCATACTGCCCAAAGGCACCTGCACATTTTATCAAATTGAAGGATTATGGGCCAAAACCCTTTGTGGTTAATATTGAGGAGGCCACTAAGCAAAATAATACTTTTCGCACCGCTTTATGGACGGGAGAATATTTGCAGCTTACCTTGATGAGCATCAACGTTGGAGACGACATAGGCTTAGAAATTCACCCTGATCATGATCAATTCATTCGTATTGAACAAGGTCAAGGGCTCGTTAAAATGGGGGATCGAAAAGATCACTTGGATTTTCAGGCAACTGTCTATGATAACTATGCAATATTTATCCCTGCAGGTAAATGGCATAATTTGATTAATACAGGCTGCACCCCCCTTAAATTATATTCTATTTATGCACCACCAGAGCATCCGTGGGGTACTATTCATGAAACGAAAGAAGATGCGGCAAGATATCATAAATATTAAACACAAATTTATCTTTTCAAATTTTTTCATGTAAAGTCCATTCAAGTAACAGGTGTCATATGAAGGGCATGAATATGGTATAGAACAAGGGGATATTAGAAAAGTTCCATGGAACTTGTATTTAAGGTACCTTACAGCCAAGATATAGGTATAATTACAAAATGGAAATTAGAAATCAAATGAGGGCGACTTGTTTTTTTGATAGAGGGCCGAGAAGAAGGTTGGTAAGTTTGAGGCCACAGTATTTTTCTGTAGCCTCAAACTGGGTAAATAATACTTCTTTATTCTGCTGCTGCCTTCAGCGCTTCACTCATGTCAACCGTGTTTACCTTTCTGGCACATATTAGCTTGCTAAGCTGATAGGTCAGCATAATGGCCGCCAAACAGACTAATACATAAAATGGACTAATAATCGTTGGCAGCACTAAATTGATCATATTCCCAAGATAGCCATATATTGCATTCATTGATGCCGCCATAATTGGAATACTGATGATAAATGCGATCAAGATGACAATGGTGGCGCTGTCGAGTATCAGGGATTTAATCTCACGACGTCTGTAGCCAAATATCTTAAAAAGTGAGATGGTGTTTTTGTTTTCCTCGATAATCAATGAGGTTACGAGATAGAGGATAATCAAGGCTACGACACAGGAAATAAGGGTCATGGCGCCTACCATTGAAATCATTGGTCCCCACAGATCTTCTATGGTATTGCCCAGCTCACTGAGGGATTTTGTTCCCGAAAGCTGCTGGTCAGGAATATTAAGTCTTGTTTCGCTCCATAGCCCCATGTAGCTGTCTTCTGGGAGCCCCATCTTATCGTTAAATTGATCAATGGGCATAAAGATAAACTGCTCGATTTGAGATTCAGCCACGGCATCAATATAAAAGGTGTAGGGCTTTCCATCCTCCTTGTTGATGAAGGTTACGCTTTCACCGGCCTTAATGCCCAAGCGATCGGCTAAAGGCTTTGTAATATTGATTTGGTTATTGGGAAGGGGATTGCCTTTATTATCCTTTAGGGTTAACATCGTCGACCCAGGCTCTACACCACTAATATAAAACTCAAGTCCCTCATTGTCTTCAGGATAAAACCTGCCTGCGGTGAAGACCTCCGTCCCCTCCGGTGCTTCACCATATTGCATATCCTTGAAGGTATATTCATACCCAAATTGGTAGGTGTCGGTGACGCTGCCTTCAAATACAAAATTCATTGAGTTCATAATGGTAAAACCAAGGAGCATCATGACGGAAGCACTGGTAACACCCAAGAACAGAAACAAGAGTCGTGAGATGCTTCTAAGCTGCTCCCGCAGCTTGAATTTTGTGCTGAACTTAAACCTTTCCAGTTTTAGGGCACGCTCCAGGACATTAACCTTGGTCTTTTGTTTATCGCCCTTCATAAGCTCTGCAGGTGAACGTTTCAGCTCGGAACCAATAACTAAATAGCTGCTGAGACCTAAAAATAGCAAGGGTGTCAGAATCCCGATCAAGACATTTAAGAAATTTAGATTAATGCCTGTAACGGGAATATTATAGTACGAAACCATGGCCATAATCGAAGGCCTGATGGAGGGAAGGGCCAACAGACTTCCAATTACACCGCCCCCTAAGGCCAGCAGCAGGGGGATGGCCATATAGTGGCCCATCAACTCACGCCGCCGGTAGCCTTGGGCATAGAGGGTTCCGATAATGACTGATTCATGTCGGATCATACGCCATATCATGATGCCAATAATTAAACAGCATAAAAGAAACATTGTAACCGGCAGCGGTACGCTCATGGTTTTCATGCCGGTTATGGAGGCCCAAACCATTCTTGCCCGTCTATTGTTCATGATGTCAATCCAGTTGGACACTGTTATCCCTTCTGCACGTAAATGCTCTCGAAATTGTACCGCCAGTCTATTAGGACTTTTGGTTCTGTCGTTAAACCTGACGGAATAAATGCTGTCAACCTTATCTAAATCCTCAAATTCTCCTCGGCTTATCACACCAATACCGAAATTTTCGGGCATGATATCGTTCACGTTTTTTAATGGATAGATATAGTGGGGCAGTGACACAAAGCCCACCACTGTAAAGGTTTTGCCTTCAGCTTCTACTTGACTCCCTACTGAATACCCGTTGGCTTTAGCAAAGGCTGGGTCAAGCAGGATTTCTCCTGGTCCGGAAAGGGGCCGCCCCGCCAGGATGGCAGGAATGTTCAGCCTTTCTGTCTCGCTGAGGAGCCGCAATGTAAAGGAGTTGGGCAGAGCGGCATCAAAGCTCAGGTATTCCTCAATGATGGCATCAACCTCTATTTCAAGTTCTTCTCTATTGGGAATAGCCTTGTCAGTTGAAAAGGATAAATCCTCCTGCATATGCCCCTCTGTGAAGCTAGTAACCAAATCAGCAAGATTTTGAGAGAGCCCCGTGGCAACATTAAAGGTATAGCTGCCAAGAATAATCAGCATCAGAATACCCAGGTATCGCAATTTGTTTTCTTTTAACATCCGAAAAACTCGCTTATTTAATACCATTACCATTCAATCCTTTCCGCCGGAACAGTTGTCTGGTTGATTATTGTCTCTACGATTTCTCCGCTTCTTACCTTAAATACACTATTGGCCATGGCAGCAATGGCAGCATTGTGGGTGATCATCAGAATGGTTGTTCCATATTTTTTGTTCACCTGCCGCAGCAGCTTAAGAATACTTCGGGAAGTTAAAAAGTCAAGGGCCCCGGTTGGCTCATCGCAAAGCAGTAATTTGGGGTTTTTGATAATTGCCCTGGCAATAGAGACCCTTTGTTGCTCTCCTCCACTGAGTTCTCTGGGGAAGCGATGCTTTTTATCCAGCATTGCCACTGCCTCTAAAACCTCATTGATGTTAAGGGGTGATTTGCTGATGTTGGAAACCACTTCAATGTTTTCCGCCACGGTTAGGTTGGGAACCAAATTATAGAACTGGAAGACAAAACCGATGTCCTCCCGCCGGTACTCCGTCAGCTGCTCATTGTTCAAATTGTTGATCTCTACCCCGTCAACAATGACTTGGCCGCTGTCGCCACGGTCGATCCCCCCAATGATATTCATCATTGTGGATTTCCCTGAACCCGATGGCCCTAGAATGACGCCAATTTCCCCTTTCTTCAGCTTCATCTGAACCCCCTTTAATACTTCTGTCTTGACTAATCCTGCTGTGTAGCTTTTCTTTAGGCCTGAAACATCAATAAACATATTATTGTTCCTCCTTTTTGTAAAAACAACGCTTCAAGATATCAAAATACACTTCCCATTCTTCAAGTACTTCGATACTGACCTCTTCCATAGAGGTGACGCTATCTCTTTGCTGCTCTGAAAAGCCCAGCATTGTCCAGGTAATAATATTCATGATTTTTTCAAGATCAATATCCCCACGGAATTTTGAAAAATCTATATTTTGATAGCCCCTCTCCAATCCGCCCTCAATCAGATTCTTACTAATTTTTTTGACATCCGGCTTCACTTCATAAGCCTCTTCATTGCTTACTGCCTTGAGAAAATCAAATACCTGGGGAAACCTCTTATAAATTTTAAATTTAGCTAACCCTAATTGCCTAATTCTTTCAAAAAAATCCGGCTCATTCCAATCCACTTCTGAATAGATTTTATCGATTATTTCGCTGACATATTGAAACAAGAAAAAATACAATTCTCTTTTGTTGTTAAAATAACTGAACAACGAGCCCTTGGATATTTCGGCCTCTTTTATGATTTCATTGGTAGATGCCTTTTCGTAACCATTTCTGGCAAATTCTTTAAGGGCTGCATTAATAATTCGCTCCTGCTTCTTGGCCTCTAAGCTAAAAAATTTTTGATAAATTTTAATCACCTCGGTTCTTAATTTAAGCAATGACCACTGTGGTCATTCTTATTATATTCCAAATGACCACTCTGGTCAAGATAGTAGTTTAAAAAATATGGGTAAAATTAAGCAGTCTAGAAAAGAATAATGATGACCCAAAGGGCAGTTCCGCCTGAATCGACTACTGTACAAGTTCCATAACGCTAGTTATATGACAATTCCTGTATATAGATTTCCATTTAGACCTGTGCTACAATGAAAGGAACTGAAGTTTAAGTTAGGAGTGTGTTGATGTGAAGTATATCAAAAAAATACCAGCTGAAGATAGGCAACACACCAAATTACTACTAGATTCCGGTTGGAGACGTTTAAAAGAGCCTAAAAAACTAAGCTCAACCATCTTATTATCGTTACCTATTAGTTTAGTTCTAATGTTTCTTGTCGGGGCCTTATGCGCTATTCTATACCCCCCCTTCAGAAATATAATTTTGGGAAATAAGGGATTTGCAATTGAAATAACAGTCAATTTATGGACGGTTGTATATGTTCTGCTTACATTAGGATTCTTTTATTTGCATGAATTAATTCATGCCGCCTTTGTTCCTGATTTTTTACATTCTAAAAAGGTTTTCTGGGGCTTTAATGGTATGTTTTGCTTTGTATATACCAATGAAAAAATATCCAAGCAGCGATTTTTACTTATATCCATAATGCCATTGTTAATCCTTTCAATAATTTTTCCAATATTAATGAGTACACTGAAAATGATGAATAATTTTATTGTTTTCTTATGTATTCTTAATGCCGGGGGCGCCTGTGTTGACATCTTTAATATGTTTCTAATTGGCAGGCAAGTACCCTCTGACGGGTATGTTATAAACAATGGCTTAGCCACCTTTTTCAAATAAACCTATTTCATTTATCAGTTTTATTTCACTTAAATTTAGCCCATTTCAGAAGGTTCGTGTTTGAGCTTTCATCACATTTTAAGCAGCAAAAAGTGGACAGGAGCGACTGAATCAAGTCGTATCCTGTCCACTTTATTCTATTCTCTATTTAAAACCTAAAATTTGCCTGATCTATGTAGTTCGCTTAAATTAGGCAAGAGAGTATACACGATCCATCAGATTAGCGAACCTTAAATTGTGAAATGGCCTCAACCAATCGACTGGCACTGCTTCTGGTTTCCTTTGCAAAATTAAAGGCTTGATTTGCACGTTCAACAACGATTGCTGCCTTCTCAGCGATATGACTCGTCCCTTCAGCTTCCTCCTGTGTGGCTGAAGAGATTCCATTGATCACTGTAATCATTCCCTGCATGGTTGCTGAAAGCTGCTCTGAGGTTGCACTTAAATCTGAAACCAGACCATCTATATTTTCTGCATCCACGGTATATTGCTCTCCGGTTGCTACGATTGCTTCATAATCCTGGAATACGGTACGATTAACGAAATCCAAAAGCTCGAGGGAATTATTAGAGAGATTTTCTACGGAATCTACCACATCTCCCGTTACTACTTTAATTTTTTCAACCAGGTTTTTTGAGTCTTCCGCCAATTTTCTGATTTCATCTGCTACAACCGCAAAGCCTGAGCCCGCTTCACCGGCCCTTGCTGCCTCAATGGCAGCATTTAAAGCCAATAGATTTGTCTGGGAGGAAATTTGTAAAATTGCTTCTGACAATTGATTAATTTCTTCCACCTTCTTAGCATCTTCAACGGAATTTTTCAATGCTTCTCCAGAATTCTTATAGATTTCTCGAGCCTGTTGACTCGACTGAATTGCTTTATTTTTAAGCTGTAGTGCCCTTTCACTAATTTCACTGGCATTTTTGGCCCCTTCGCCTGCCCGCTGGGCAATTGAATCGATGGAATGTTCAATCTCTGTGGAAGCGGCGTTCATTTCTTGTGTCGATGCCGCTGTTTCCTCTGCCCCAGCCGAAAGCTCTTCTACAGTAGCAGATACCTCTTCTATTTCACTTAGCAGGCCCTGAATGCTTTCTTCCTGTATATCTACATTTTTAGAAACGGCCTGGGTCTCTTCATTGACAATTTTAATGACACTGGAGATAGCGGTCCTCATTTTCTCCAGGGAATTGGCCAGACTTCCAATCTCATCCTTCCGATTAATTAAAGAAAGGTCAAGCTCGCTGGTGAAATCCCCACCAGAAATCTGATCAAGCTTTTCTGCCAGTGTTTTAAGGGGTCTTACCAACAGATCGGTGAAGAGAATGGTAATGACTGCTGCAATAACAATTGCAAGTAAACTGGCTATAATAATGGAAGTATTCAATATAGATAGGCCCTCTAATATGTCATCCTCTACTGCACTAACCGTTAGATACCAATCTGTTCCCTGGATAGGTGCATAGCCTGCATATTTTTTCTCACCTTGATCGGTATAAACACCATGCCCCACTTCACCTGATGTAATTTTTTGTGTCAATTCTGCAAAGGATGCAAAAGCAGGGTCTGCTTCAGCTAATTCTAAGATACTGGTACTGTTTTTTACCATTTCCACGTCTTGATTGGCAATAGCCGTCGTCTCATGATTCATAATAAAGGCCGTTCCCGACTGGCCAAACTGAATTCCATTTGAAATATCGCTGATATTCCCTGTTTCAAAAACCTTTAATAATACCCCTATAATTTCTCCGTTAGATCTAACGGGTACCGCAATATTGTTAATATATTCTCCAGGAGTGGATACATTTTCTATTGGATCAGATACGACTCGCTCTCCTTTCAAGGCTCGCTGTATATATTCCCGGTGACCGATATTAAGAACCGTTACACCGTCAGGAGTAATAAAATTTCCATCAAGATCTACAAAATTGACTGTTTTAGCATGTGCATCCTTCCTAACCTGCTGCAAAAAACTCCACTTTTCTAACAGGGTCGCATCTGGGCTTGCTACAATTTCCACACCGGCCAGGTCTTCTAAAGAACTCCATTGCCCCTCCAGGAAGGTATTTACAATCGCAGCCCCCTGTTTCGCTAATTCTTCCAGCTCCATATAGACAGATTTCACCAGCTGATTTTTGGCGATACTGTAAGAACTAATTCCTAACCCCATACAAACAGCTAAAATTAAAATAATAACTGCCCTTGCATACTTCCACTTAATACTTTTCATGTCTTTCGCCTTCTTTCTCTAGTTTTTAATGTACTTAATTGATAAGAAAAAGCAAAATTGATACTGGGAATATTATATAATTTGAAGATTTCAATAAACGACATGAGGTAATTTGGATTCAACTCCTCAGTAAAATGTAAAACTGTTTTTCTATGAGGAGGATTGAACATAAATTAACAATAATGTTTATTTATATTATACAGTTTTAGTCAATTTTTTCAATATATCGTGTGTATTCTACACTAAATTTCGACTAAAAATCAAATTTTTAGGACTTAAGTCCCTATACTTTACGTCATTTAGATGCCACAGTCCACTACTTCTACTGGTTATGTTCCTTGAGTAATGAATCATCAACAAAATATTTTATGTGTAATTAAACATTTATATTTGCCCTAAAAATAAGTCGACTATTCTACTGATCGAATAGTCGACCTATTTGCAGCAAACCAGATATGACATTTTTTTATCAACATATACTTAAAGTAATCGTCTTGCTCCCAAGTATCGTTCGCTCCAATAGTCATGATATCTTAAATTTCTTTCTTTTACCCCTTCACCGGTAAGTATGATGAATGAGCCTTCCCCTGCATAAATGCCTACCATAGCCGGTGTATCTTCAGTGAAATTATTTCTAAAAAATACAAGGTCTCCTTCTTCCAGTGCTTCCAACGAAATTGCCTGACCTAAGTTCCATTGTTCATAGGCGTTAGCGGGTAATTGTAAAAGAATGTCTGGTGCTTCATCGAATACCTTTTGTACGAATTGTGCTGTTGTGTACTCTTCAAATAGGATATCTAAATATTCTTTTGCCTTAATGACAGCAGCATGGTTATTTTCACGCTTTTCATATCGCCTGGCACCAACATATCGTGTGCTCCAGTAGCTATTTGGCATATCTAAATGATTAATTGCTACACCTTTAGATTCTGTTACAATGATAAACTGCTCATTTCCAATATATAATCCTGGCAGCAGTACCTTATTGGAGCCTTCAAAGAATAGGCCGTCTCCAACCATTAGCTCATGCCTTTCCACTTCATTCCCTAAAGCCCATTGCTGAGATGAATATCTTGGTAAATCAATATCTAAGCCTGCTTTCATTATGTATTGTAAAAAGCCGGAGTGATCAAACCCTTCTTTTGTATTTCCTCCTGCTAAATAGGGTATGCCCAGCACTTTATAGGCTTCTTCAACAATTTTGCAGTCTAATCTCAAATTAAGAGCATCAAAACGTTTTACACCTGTATAATAATTCATCCAATATTCACCCAAGTAACTGATTGTCGTCATACCTTCGTCACCAGAGGCATGAACCATATAATTATTACCAAGGTAAATTCCTGCATGTGATATTCCTTCCTGCCATGTTCCTGAAAAATAAATGACGTCTCCTGGGCGCTTATTTTCAAAATCAATGGTTTCGCCTACTTCATATTGATTATACGTTATACGGGGCAAATAGATCTGTTTAGCGTCTCTAAAGACTGTCTGAATTAAATAGGAACAGTCAAAGCCATCAATGGTATCGCCACCTAGCAAATAGGGTGTCTCCAGATACTTCATTGCTTCTCGAATTACCGTATTCTCATGTTCCCTATAGCTTGCAGGCTGAAGATAATATATATCTGCCTCTGTAAGCCGTTTTGCCCCTACATATATAGATGACCAATACTCACTCTCAATATCCCTTTCTGCAACCCCATCTGTGGTCGTCTGAACTATAAATATACCATTTCCCTTATAAATACCGGGTATAAGGCTGCTTCCTTGAAAAAACACCAAGTCTCCAGCCTGAAGCTCCTCTTTAGAAATTGCTTGACCCACTTCGTATATTCTATCGGAATAGACGGATAATTGTATGTCAAGGGTGTCTTTAAAAACATAACGTACAAAATGAGTCGTGTTAAACCCCTCATCTGGCGATTTTCCATTTGGATTATAGGGCGTTCCCAGAAGGTCTATGGCTTTTTGTACAATTGGGTCCTTTACGAGGGAGTCCTCGATAATGGCTTCAGTAAACCGTCTTGCTCCTAGAAATCTGTCTTTCCAATAATCACTTGTTTCCAGATCTATTGCAGCAACCCCATTAGAGGTGACAATTACAAAAATATCATTATCTATGTAAATTCCCGGAAGACGCACACCGCTACCTTGAAAGAACACTACATCGCCTGATTCAATTTCAGCCGTATCAATCTCCATACCTACCTGCCATTGTTCATTGGATATTTTAGGAAAATCCACTTTTTTTACTTCCTGAAAAACATATTGTACAAAGCCTGAATGATCAAAGCCAGACGGGTCATTTCCCCCTGGTTCATAGGGAGCCCCTGCTAATTCAAGGGCCTTAAGGGCTATGGGATGTAATTCATTCGCTATATTTGTGTAGCGCCTTGCCCCATTATACCGATGTCTCCAATAGGAATGCTCTGCAATATTCCGTTCTACCACCCCTTGATCGGTTGCTACAACTATAATGACATTATCTCCTTTGTATATTGCTGGTATCAGGTTGCTGCTTCCTTCAAAGAAAAGAACATCCCCGGGCTGTATTTCACTACGTTCTATCGGCTCGCCCAACTTCCATAGCTGTGAAGGTGATCCTGGGAGGGCTATATTTTCTTTCTCTCTAAAAACATACTGAACAAAACCGGTGCTGTTAAATCCCTCCTCTGGCGTATTTCCCCCTTGCGTAAAAGGTCTGCCTATTAAACTTTCTGCAAATAAAACCGTTTGAATTTCTGACTGATTTTGATCAGCATAGGCCAAGGCTTTAACTGTTAACAACATCAAGAGAACTAACCATATGACATTGAGCTTTTTAAATTGGTTCATTTTTATATCCTCCTCTTACTACTATTTTTAATAGTAAATTTATCTTCTGCAATTTTAATCTCTGTAGGAACAAATATTTGCTTTTACACATTGCCATAACAATATGTTATTAATATATTTTTCAACAAATAAGCTTAGATTCCTCCATATAATGACAAAAAAATATATTTTTCTCAGCTGATACGTAAATAAAAAAACCGACCAAAATCTTCTACAAAAACCCTTCACAGCCTTAGAGTATATTGATAAATCAAAAACCCCTCAACTTGGCTGTTAAGAGGTTTCAAATTAAGGTTAATATAGCCCATGCTGATACAAAAATTTCAGTTTTTTTACAGAGAACCAAAATTTATATGTTTTTTTTGAAATTAATGTTATAATTAGAATGTAACTTAAACATGATTGATTATATAATTATAGATTTTTACTAATCGTCGGGGTGTTTTATTTCAAGGGTAGGTGAATATAAATAAAGAATAAAAAGTTATTCATTAGAAATTGTGTAATCTTTGCAATTATTATCGGAAGCTTGCTTTGGTGGAGTATTCCCCGCCCAATTACCAATATTAAACCTTCAAAGGTATCTAAAATTGAAATTTTTGATGGTAATACTGGAAAGTCGATTACAATAACAAATACAAATGATATTGAACATATTATTAATAACCTTAATTCGGTAACTCTTAAATTAGAAAAGATTTCATTTGGTTATATGGGCTTTTCTCTTAAAACAACAATCTATAGAGATGATGGTAATGTATATAAGAAATTTATTATAAACTCAAGTAATGTCATTAGAAAAGACCCATTTTTTTATCGAGATAGTTCAGGAAGTATTGATTACGAATATCTTCAAAAGTTACTTGGTAACCTTACCGAATAAATCATACTGATGGCGCTATTGCCACTTATTTTCCAAATTATTTTAAAACATTTCAATTAAAAAGGCAGATGTTAAAATAACACCTGCCTTTTTATTACGATTGATTCATGGTATTTTGATCTTCTACAAAACGCCCTTGATCAGGTACGGCAATTTCTTTAAAGTGCTGAGTGAGCAGCTCCATGTGCCTTGTCAATTCTTCCCCCTTCATGGGTAATCCATGGCTTGGGATGGCCCATTCAGGCATTAGCTCCTTTATGCGCTCCACCGATCTTTGGGCAGCATGCCAATCGGTAGTTAAGTAGGCCGGAGGTCCCTTTATCTGCTCTTGTTGTGTCAGTACAGAGGTAAAAGATTCCTGCTTCGTAGTGGTAAAGGCATCACCTACAATGAGAACCTTATCTTTTTCCCGAAAGAAGGAAACGTGGCCCTCAGTGTGGCCTGGCGTATGAATCCATTGCCAGCCAGACATTCCGGGCAGGCTGCCGTCCTTGGGAAGCATAACAGCCCGTTGGCCAAGATCAATACTTCTATGGGGAAAGGAGGGTGACAGCTTTGCCACCAGACCTTCATCCACCTTTGGGTCCCCTACAGGATAATCTTTTTTACCCGTTATATATGGGATTTCCAGTTCATGGGCATAGACCGGAACATCCCAATACTGGGCCAATCTTTCAACAGAACCGATATGATCGAAATGCCCATGGGTTAAAAAAATGGCCTGGGGGCGACTTCCCTTACCGAAGCGTTTCTCTGCTGACTCCACAATATAATCATAGGAGTTTTCCAGACCTGCATCTACCAATACCCAATTTTCCTTTTCCCCCACTATACAAGCAGTTACAATGGTAAAATGCAACAGAAGAATATCAGGCAAAACCTCTTGAGAAGTGGTCGTTAACTTTGATAAACCTTTAATTAACTGATTGATCATGTATTGGCCCTCCACTTTTATTTTCTATCTGCTTCATAGATTTTTTATTGATAGCATTTAGGGTATGCCCCTTATTAAACCTGTATTATTTATACAGATAGCTTTTCCTTCTTGAGGGTACATATGCATCTTATATTTTGATCTATGCAAAATACTTGACATTATACACTATGTACCCTATAATTATAGATAATTATTGTCTATGATGTCTTTTAAAAAATTTCGATAGTTTGCGAAGGGCACCCCTTTTTTTATTAAAATTATAGATAATGTGCATCTTTAATGTATATTATTAATTTAGGAGGGAAATTATGAAAATACACCAATCCGATTCAAAAGAAAAAAAGCAGTTAGCAAGAAAAATTGAATTTCTGGATAGACCTGAAAGAATAAAGTCTCTTCCTCCGGAAGAGCTGCTAAAAATGCTCCCTATAAAAAAAACAGACCATGTTTTAGATTTAGGCGCAGGTACAGGATATTTATCAATCCCAGCGGCTCAAATGATTGATGGAATTGTTTATGCATTGGACATCGATTCAAGGATGTTAGAGGTTATCAATTCAAAGGCTCAGGATCAAAATATTACCAACATTCAATTGGTCAAGGGAAATATTGATAATATTCCACTGCCAGATGATTCAATAGACATTGTGCTGGCTTCATTAGTTCTGCACGAGGTTGAGCCCCTATCCGATATATTAAAGCAAATTAAACGAGTGCTTAAAAAGGATGGTTTTTTCCTTGGTATAGAATTTGAAAAAACAGAAGCCTCTATTGATGGTCCCCCAATGCATATAAGAATTCCTTCCTCCATTATGGAACAGGAATTAATTGAGGCTGGGTTTAGCATCGTCCAAAAATTGTCTCTTAAAGATTATTTATACATTGTCATTGCTAAAAAAATATGACGCTCCTAGTGGCCTTCAAGCTCAAAAAGCCTGGTATTTTTAGACCAAGCCAGGGCCTAAAGACTATAAAAGGCACTGATGTGATGAAAAGTTCTTCATCCTATCAGTGCTTTTTTGAATTGAAAAAAATAATAGTAGTATAACACAAAATAAAATACACCGAATATACAACAATATGATCAGAAAAATGTGTTACACCCAAAGCAGGGCAATACAAATCACTTCCTCAGTAAAATTTGATTGAGACCCTCCTGTACGTTAATCCAAAGGTCTCTGAAGGGAAACTGGTCTGAAAAATATGATTCAACCTTGGTTCCATAACTGCCGTCTAATACTTTTTCAATATGGAAAACAGGCCGTTGTGTCAGGTAACGAGCTTCCTCCTTGGAAAAGATTTTATCTGGCAGGGCCAGGTGCAAGATCAATATGCTAATAATAAAAACAAGTGGAAGCATACATACCATATATTGTATAATTTCACCTGTTTTTTTGTTATCTGCTTTCATAGCAATCCTCCAAATTAAAATCTAAAATATATAAATGGGTTAAAGGTCGACCCAACCATATATGCCGTAGAAATAAAGGTTAAGGCGCAATAGTATATGGCTGCAGCTCTTCTATAAATGCCTTCATTCATTCTTTTAAATAATAAAGTCATTTTCTTGGGCCAGGGTGAAGCAGCTATGATACAGGTAATATATAAAATGCCATGGCTCTTCAGTGCTATTATTCCTTGGAAATCAACAACTTTGTTGCCTGATACGCCAAGCATAATCCTTAAAAAACCAAATATATCTGCCAAATTGTTGAATTCAAAAAATACCCAACCTACTACTACCAATAGTAATAGATATATATGGCGTACAGCCCTGGGCCATTGTGCCATGTTTTTCAGCAAAATCACCTTTTCAAGCCAAATTAAAAAACCAAAATAAAGCCCCCATAAAGCAAAATTCCAGCTTGCTCCATGCCACATTCCTGTAAGGAACCATACGGCGAACAGGTTTCGTACCAGCTTCCATCTACCGGCACGGCTCCCCCCCATAGGAATGTATACATATTCCTTAAACCATGCTCCAAGGGATATATGCCACCTTCGCCAAAATTCCGAGATGCTTTGTGAAGCATATGGATACCGAAAATTTTCCTTCAAATCAAATCCAAGCATCTTTCCCATACCGATGGCCATATCTGAATATCCGCTGAAATCAAAATAAATTTGCAGTGTAAAGGCAATGATCCCCGCCCATGCCATGAGCACTGAAATCTCATCACCGGGCATGGCTTTAACCTCTGACCATAGGAGCCCGATGTGATTGGCAAGCAGCACTTTTTTCGCCAGGCCCCGCAGAAAACGCTGCATTCCGGTGCAAAATTTTTTGAAGGTGTGGCTCCGGTCAGCTAGCTGTGCTTCAATATCTGAATAATTTACAATAGGCCCCGCCACCAGCTGAGGAAACATAGTAATATAGAGCGCAAAAAGAAGCAGGCTTTTCTGAGGCTTTATTTTTCCTCTATATACATCAATCACATAGGATAGTGCCTGAAAGGTGTAAAAGGAAATTCCTATGGGTAGGGGCGGTACTTCCCCATAGAAATTCCAACCTCCAATTGATGCCACTGTATTGATAAGCATACCAAAGTATTTAAAATATGCGAGGCAGCCTAGATTAAACGCCAGGCCGACTATTAACACCAGCTTTCTTTTTCGCCTGCCGGCATCCTTCCCTAGAAGAATACCTATACAGTAATTAATGATGATAGAACTGCACATCAATAGCACGTAGACAGGCTCTCCCCAGGCATAGAAAAACAAACTGGCAGTAAGCAGTACAATATTCTTAAAAGACTTTCCCAAGGAATAATATAGAATTATTGTGACAGGCAAAAAAGCAAATGTGAAGAATAGACTACTGAAAACCATATGTTTTCCTCCGCTACAATAATTTAGAAAGCTTTTCCAGCCACAACCAATAAAATTCTTTCTTGAAATGAATACCATCTTCAGCATATAAATCTGGGTTCTCCTGTGCCAATCCCCCTATGTCTACATAGCTAACTGACAATAGGTCTGATAATTCCTTCAATATCTGGTTATATTCCGCTATTTCATCGTAACGGGGCTCTTTATCCAGCGCCTCCTGTGTTACAGGTGTAATCGACTGAAGATAGATTTTACTGTCGGGTAGTTCCTCCTTTATTTTGTTAATCAGCTCCGTTAAGTCATTTCTAAATAATTCCTTGGGGTCCTCTACAGGCATGAGAATATCAATTGATCCCAGCATAATTAAGACTTTGTCAGGCTTCCTCTCAACTAAATCATCCAGCTCATCCAAAATAAAGCCCGCTGTCGTTCCTGCCCCAGCTATTACAGATTCTTCCGGCAGTATTTCATTAAAAACAAAGCCTTCGGTAATAGAATCTCCCATAAATACACTGTTTTCAAACGCAGCCGTAATATCTTTTTCAGTAGTTTGACTTCCACAGGCTGTTATACCCACCAGCAAAATTCCTATTAGCAAGCTAATCATTATTTTTTTCATCTACATTCCCTCTTTTCTTTATTTGATATACCAATATTACAGCAGTTAAGTGCAGAACAGGTGCAGATGAGGTAAAGTTTCAATATTATTTTATCGCAAAATAAAAGCTATGAAGAATTCTTCATAGCTTTTTCCTATTAACCCATCAAATTGGTTGAAATATTTTATGATTGTATTGGTAATGAAAAGAAAAAGCAAACACCAGCCTCCGTATTTTCCACCCCATAAATTGCATGATGAAGCTCCAGTATTTCCTTTGATATGGCAAGGCCAAGCCCCGTGCCAGCTCTGGATGTCCGTGCTTCGCCTCGGTAGAATTGGTTCCATATCCTTTTTCTGTCTTGATCTGATATTGGGCTGCCTTGATTTTCTACGCTGACTTTCGCCGTCTGTCCATCAGAGTCTACAGCAACTACAATTTCATGTCCGATCTCTGTATGACGGATTGCATTGCTGAGAAAGTTACTAATCACTCGACTGATTAACCCTTTATGCCCTACCACTGTTTCAGAGGAAAGCCTTAATGTAAGGGAGAGGTTTTTTTCCTGTATTTGGTCAGCCAGCGACCTTAATACTTCGGTAATCGCTTTATCTATTTCAAATGGAGCCATTTCTGGCTGATAGGTACCAGATTCAAACTTTGCTAGATCAAGCATATTCACAACCAGCAAGTCCATCCGATGTATTTCGTCTTCCATCGCCTGAAAGTAGTGCTCCCTTTTTTCTTTTGCAATTCCGTCTTTTAGTATCGATAAGCAGCTTTTCATAACAGCCAGGGGCGTTTTTAGCTCATGGGATACCCCCGCAATAAATTCCTTCCGTGTGATTTCTAATTTCTTCTCTTTATCAAGATCCTCCTTTAGCTGACCAATATATGCTTCTATTTGGCTCGACAAGTGGTTAATATTTTGAGATAACTGCCCAATTTCATCGGAGGAGCGAACCGGCAGCTTTTCTGAAAAATCCATATTGGCTATTTTGCCTGTAATCTGATTGATGTACAGCAACGGTTTAGCAAGCCATTTAGACAAAATAAAGGCTAAAAATATGACACTTAGGAAGGAAAATACAAAAAAATAGGGATAAAATTGCTGTATAACCGATATCGCTTCATTCACCGGCTGTAAAGAGGTCATTGCAACAACATATTCTGTCACTCCATTTTCAATAACTGGTTTGATAATGATCTTATATTCTGCAAAATTCTCTACTTCACTATATTCTTCTGTATGCTGTAGTGGCCTTGGGTGATCAGCCAGCAGGCGGGCTTGTAATTCTTTAATTTGCTCTAAAAAAAACCCTTCTCGATAAGGAAATGTAATATCCTCCCCCTCTTCAGGAAATACGGTTCTCGTTATCCTTCCCCTGATAATACCAGTTTCAAGATGTCTGTAAGCCTCATCGGCATGGGGTCCATGGAGCTTATTTGCAATATTCAAGTTGACGACTCCCCTTGAAGCAGTCTGTATAAGATAGGGTATTCTTTCATCAGCTAGGTTAACGGTATCAATAATGACGTCATCGCCCACCATTAACGAAGAACGTACATCGGAAGAAAATTCTCCTTCAAAGGGATACATAGGTATTTTCATGCTGGCCTGAGGGTTACCCTTTATAGCCACTTCAATATAATAATTTTCCACATCGTAGATACGCCCATATTGATCTAGCTTTGTAACCCAGATCTGGTTATTTTGATATAGTTTAGCCGAAGCCGTTTCTAATCCTTCCTTCTCCGCCATATCCGAATATTCATTCATGTACATGATGAGGGCGTCGGATTTTTTTCTGATATAGTATTTTTCAAATAAGTAATTTTGGGTGATTCCAATGATTAAAAACATCATGGAAAACAATAGTAGTATTAACACAAACCATTTAAAGACAATACTTTTTTTCATAGTGGCTCCTCTGTGAATTTATATCCCAACCGAATGACCGTAACAATGCATTTACCTTTGTTTCCCAGCTTAGCACGTAAATTTCTAATGTGACTGTTTATTGTTTTTTCTTCGCCATAAAAATCGTAACCCCATATTTTAGTGATTAATTGTTCTCTCGTAACTACAATCTCCTTATTTTGCATTAAGCAGGCAAGAATTTCAAATTCTGTATGGGTCAAATTGATTATCTTGCCCTCTACAGAAACAACCCTTGATCCCATATTGATATCAATACCGCCGGCTGATATCGGTATTTTATCCATATTTCCCGAGTATTTTTCTAAAAACCGTTTCACCTTTGCCATTAAAACCTTAGGACTATATGGCTTGATCAGATAATCATCTGCCCCCAGCTCATATCCTAAAAGGGAGTCATCCTCGTCTGAACGGGCTGTCAATATAATTATCGGGACACTGGAATTTTTTCGTATTCTGCGGCATACTGCCCAGCCGTCAACCTTTGGTAGCATAATGTCTAATATAACCAGATCAACAGCATTTGATTGAAACAGCTCTAAAGCCCTTTCTCCATCTTCTGCCTCTAATACCCGGTGTCCTTCTTCAACCAGATAATCTACGATCACTTCACGTAAAATATTTTCATCTTCTACCACCAATATTTTTTTCATTATACCCCCCATTTGCCCTTAAACTTTCACCATTTTTAAGGTTTTTAGTATATTCATAGCTTATTCTCTAATTGTTTAAATACGACCCATCCACCTGCTATTTCAAATACAAAAAGGAACACTAACATCAATAAAACCCATTTGTCTACATTCATTAACGAACAAGTGAAGGTGAGTATTGCCAACAATAATAATGTAACCTGATACATAATTTGCCCTGATCTAGCTCTTATCATAACCTTTCTTTCGTCTTTTAAATTTATTCTTTCTTGCTCTAACCGTTTTTCATAAGCAGCTTTGTTCTGTGGCTTTGACCAATGAAAATATTTATATATCATCATGATTCCAGGCCCAGAAAAGCCACCTGCAAAGCCCGCAAAATTAGCGGTAATTCCCTTGCCTTCCATTACAGTGTACAAGACAAAGAAAACTATTCCCAGAGCCAAAAAGCCAACTCCAGTATATAACATATCCTTTTTCATTTTTCTTCCTCCTCATAAATAAAAATTTCTTCAATTTTCATGTTAAAATATCGTGCTATTTTAAAGGCTAAAATAATTGAAGGATTATACCGACCATTTTCCAAAGAGCCTATTGTCTGTCTCGAAACTTCCAGAGCAGCAGCAAGCTCCTCCTGTTTAATCCCTTTTTTCTTTCGAATTTCCTCTAATCGATTTTTCACATTATCATCCATCCCTTCAAAACGGAAAGTTTACTTTACATTTTTATTATAGCTTTACCTCAGCAAAATGTCAAGTACACTTTCCATAAAAACAAATCTCCTTTGGTGGATTTAAGGAGTACCAGTTAAAATCTACATGCAGAAGGTTCTAATGATATAAAAAAAGAGGGCCCTTAAGCCCCTCCTATTAAAGGATTTTACTTCCCCTCTTTAATAAATACATATTTATTTTCATTCGATAGGGCCTCGGAAAAAACATAATTTAATCTATCAAATTGTTTAATTTCCTCTACCATCTTAATTTGTTTTTCTGCCATAAACCGTACCATTTCTCCCCTGGCCATCTTCACCTGGGTTCCCTTTTCAATAATCCTTTCTCCTGACCTTTCTCCAAAAACACAGGTAATCAATCGTATGCTGCTGTCTACATAATCTGTAATACATTTACTGTATTCTTTCGAAGCCAAATTTACAATACAGTTGCTTTCAGAAAAAAGCAGCTCAGCAAGCTTTTTGTTCCAAAATTGATAAAGTGAATCAAAATCGCTTCCTTTAAGCTTTGCCTGCATTTCCAGCCTGTAGGGAACCACCCCGTCAAAGGGCCTGAGTATTCCGTAAAAGCCAGACAAAATGCGCAAGTGTTCTTCGATGTATGAAAATTCCTGGGTGCTAAATACCCCGGGAGCCATATACTGGTATTGAATTCCTTCAAAGGAAAGGATCGCAGGTGTTAAATTACGATACAAATCCATTTTCTGAATCCGTTCATAATTTAATAGGGCAATCTTATCATTACATTTCCAGATGGCTTTGGCTTCTTCATAGCTTAACTTTTTTAAATAGGACAAAAGAATTTCCGTTTCCTTTATTTTCTTTGGAAGATGGTCATAGCTTAAGGAGTCTGTATCTATTTTCATTTTTTTTGCAGGTGATATAATGATTCTCATGATGCTTTCCTTTCTACTGCCAACAACTGTTACTCAGCAGCCTTATATCATATCTATTATTAAGAATAACAGCTATTTCGATTGATCACAACATACTCTCTGTAATAAATTGAGGTGGAGCTTAGCTAAAGCCTTACCTTTTGCGGATTTTCTGGAGCCGTCTATTCAGCCTTTTAGACAATATTTTACCATACAAAAATTGCTTTATGGGGGACGGGGTATCTGTACATGACTTTCACTCCTTGATTTGATTCTGATAATTAGGTCCAACAGTTTCCGTATACTACAATAATAATATATCCTCTAATCAAATGGATACTTATCAATTAATTTTTTAGTTTAAAAAAATCCTACATTTTACAATCAAGACCTGTAAAATGTAGGATTTAATTCTCTTTATGACCCACTTTGGGTAATCGTGGTGTTTTTAAAGGGGTATCGTAAAGGCTTACATCACGACTGATCATATTTTTTATCGCTGCGATGGCCTGCCCTGCTGTTTATCTATTATTCTTTTAAAAATACTGTAAATGTCTCTCCCACCTGTTTATAATCATTGCTCATTCGCCCGCTTTCTTCAGGTAGTTTAGCTGCATATGGCGTTAAAGTAATCGATGTAATTTCATCGGGAAAATCTTTGTATAAATTCTGATATTTAAACACTAAATCTTCATTTGATTTGCTGCTTAAATAAAAGTTAACTTCATTTCCTAAATTATCATATCCTCTTAATTCAATTTGATAAAAGACATCGGATTTTCCTTTTACCTTTCCTAGTATCTTTTGATTAACTGGATTGTATCTAAGTTCTTCTAATACGTAGCTTTGTTGATCTAGGTCGAAGGAATAATCTAATGGCAACACATGAGTATCTGCCATTAATTCACTACCATCTGCTGTGAATTCAAATATCCATTTTCCTTTCACTTTTCCTTCTACTATATCATCAGATTTAGTTGTAAAATAATTTAAATCATTAAAAACAATTTTCATATCGATATTTTCTTCAGTGTCAATCCCTACCGCATCAACATAATAGGTGTCAAGAAACATTGTTTCTGAATCATCAATTTTTCCATAACTACCTGTCATACCATAATTTTTTAGTTTTTTCCCATTAATATATATATCATAATCAAAGCTAAACCCATCTACAGGCTTATTAGTATTGACAATTGTACAAAAAATCAGCTCGTCTTTATCGATAATGACATCGGTTAATTTGATTTCTACTCCATCATGCTCTACTATTTGATTAACTACATTTCTATAGGGTTCAATATTTCTTTCAATATTCAGTGCCTTCCCCATCGAATAAGTCACTTCTGAAATCGTTGATTTAGTAGCAGCATAAACATTTTTCCCCAAACTTGTTTGGCTAAATATGCCTACACTTAATACTACAGCAGCACCAATTGCAGCGATTCTTTTATAATCAAATTTTTTATTTCTGCTTTTTCTAAAGCGCTCCTTAATTTTTTGCTTTTCTATATCCGTCAATTGCTCTTTTTCGTAATCATTTATATTAAATTCTATTTGATTTAAAAGCTCATAAATGTTTTTAGAATTATTCATTTCCGTAGCCTCCCTCAATATTAACCATTTTACGCAGTTTCTTTTTAGCCCTAGAAAGTCTATTGTAAAGAATAGGCTTACTGAGTCCTGTATATTCAGATATTTCTTCTATATTGCTATACTCAAAATATAGTTTTTGAAAAATTATAGCATCCTCCTCTGATAAACTCTGTATCATTTTCTTTAGTTCTCTGTTTGTTTCTTCTTTTAAAATTTCCATAAGAGAATGATCTTCCACAGGTATTTTTAAATCTTCTATATTCTCATTATCTAAATCCTTTAAATATTTTCTTACATAATCAATCGACTTATATTTTGCTATTCCACCTATCCAATTCTTAAAGCTGGATTTTTTAGGATCGTAATAGTGAATATTCTCCCAAATAGCAAGAATACAATCGTTCATACATTCTTCATAAAAGTTCATCAGATGGGAAAGATGTTTCCTTAAAACAGTCTTGAGGATCCAAGCATAATGATCAACGACATATTCTAAAGCCCTTTCATTCCCTCTCTTCATTTGATCAATGAAATTTTCCTCTGTTATTTTCAATATGTTACTCACCTACCTTCTAACTGCCTTCTACATGTAGAGATTAATGGGTAATTACCCTTTCACTTAATATTTCGTAGGAAAGGAGTAAAATCTATCAATATTTTTAATAAAATAACACTAATGCGGTATTAGGGCGTGTCTGAAAACCCACTCAAGGGCATCTTTCACCGCTTTTTTGTCCCACGCAGCGTTGCTTTTCCTTGACGTACTCCTGGTATGCCTTCAAAAAAGCGCCTTGCTTGGAACAAAAATTCAGTAAAATCTGCACCCTTCGGAGTATTCAGACACACCCTAGTGTTTTTTCTTTTTCTCATTAATAATATTGCTATCTTATTCTATCATATCAAGATTAAATGAATGATAGATTATTTTTAGTAAATACTAACTTAAAACTAAAATAAGGAGGCTTTATATGCAAAATCTCTCTACAAAGGAAGTGAACTACATTAAGGATATATTGTCCTGGGAGTTACTTACTTCCAAAAAATGCTTTCAATATGCCAATCAGGAGACTAACCCCGGCCATAAAAAGGTTTTTTCTGATACAGCAAGCATGCATCAGCAAAACTATCTGGAACTTTTAAACTATGTGGATCAAATAATTAGCAGTCAAGGAGGCCAGGTACAATGATGGACTCTCAGTCAACAGTTACCTCTAAAATGGGGGTACAAAAAATTGGTAAAACTGTTTCTCAGGAACTCCCTAAAGTAAAGGATGTAAACTTAAATGTCAGGGATAAGCTGAATGATATTCTGTTTTACGAAAAGCACAACCTTGTAAACTATCAGATCGCTATAAATGAAATCATCAATGATGATTTAAGGGCGCTTCTAATAAGTAATCATAATAAAATACAGAATGCCCATACGACCCTCTTTAATGAGCTGTTCAACCTGGGGGAATACCAGGCTGATCTTGCAACAAAGCCCCAAATAAGTGATATATCTGATATTTTTAGCGGCTATAAGACTCAGCTTCCATTTTTTCAGCAGCAATAAAACACAGCCCGGGTTACCGGGCTTATCTCATTCCCAGCCACGGAAATACTTCATTTAAAGGCACTCCTACATATCCATTACGAGTGCCATTCAACATCATTTTTTATGGCCAGAAGGATGGCATTCGCCTGCCTATCTTTATCTATAAAGCGGATCGTTCCCTAGAAAATCTTTTTCCCATCATATGAATCAATCCCTTCATTATACTTCCGAAAATCTTCTTAAAAGGATTAAGCCTCACATCGTAGAAGTATTCTTGATCAAGCCAACCCATTTGCTCCCAATAAATATAGTCGGCTTCAGAGGTATAGGTCTTGCTTCTTAGACAATTAAACATGAAAATATCGTAAAATGATGGTACTCTTTTTTCAGCGGTTTCTGCACTTTTCCATAGCTTTTCCGATACCAGTCTAAGCTTTTTATGGTTCTTCGTAAAATAACTTTGGCTGTATTTAAAGGCTCCTTTAGACTTGCGATTTTCAAAATACAAAGGGGAGATAATTTGTAGGTTACCAACAATCCCCAGGCCCCATCCGGATAGGGTCATTTTAAGATATTTATAAACCTGCTTGCTTCCGCCACCATCTGTGGTTACAACAATTAGTGCAGGCTTACCGACCAGTTCCTGCCGATGAAACATATAAGACATTCTGTCGATGAATCTTTTGAGCTGTCCCGTAACCTGATAAGCATACACTGGACTTGCAATAATCAAGGCATCGGCCGAAATAAGCTGATCCTTTATACGCTTTAAGTCATCGGCTTTACAAGGACAATCATTTTCACTTTTTTGGAAGCAAGTACAGCACCCCTTGCAGTCTTCGATATGATAATCATTAAGAAAGATGTAATGAAACTCAACTGTGTTATTACCCTGATTAATTTGCCCCTCAATCTCTTTACAAATGTTAAAGCTATCTTTTCTTCTTGGGCTTCCCATTAAAGCTACAATTTTCATTTTATCGTCTCCCTTCAATGTATCCAACATTGGATACTATCTTAAATTTTTATTCCATACCGTTGAACAATATGGAATAACTATAAAAACTAATTTAATTAAGTTTACTATTCATTTAAAATTGAAAAGTCCACCTTTTTTATCAGATTCGAAACCTTCTTAGACAATGAAATTGTTTCATCAAGATGCTCTGCTAAGGCTTTATGCCATTCTATTTGGTTCTCTACAGTACTTTTCATCAGCTTGAAGGTAGCTTTTTCTACATTTTCAGCCGTTTTATGCTTCTTTTGATACCAATCATTGATATCACAAAGCTGTTTTTTCAGGCAGACAATATGTTCTTCAATTGCTGTAAGCACCTCTTGCCTTGTAAGATTCGCCATAATGGGATAAAGTAAAAATTTCTCCGACGAGGTATCCCCTAATGGCTTTTTTAACTCATGCAATGCCATTTGAGCCAAATTACTGCGCCCCTCATCGGTTATCTCATAAATTTTTCTTGCTTTTTCATTATCACCTACTTTATCGACAAGTTTGATTAATCCGTCTTTTTCAAGTTTACCCATGGCATAATAGATTGAACCAGACTGTATACTGTTCCATTCCTCCATGTGATTAAGCTGTATAAATTTCTGAATTTCATAACCGTGGGTTGATTTAAGGCTAAGATAGTAAAGTATTAGTAACTGAACCATTTGATCTCCTTCTTTTTTATTATCCAATATTGGATATGATATTGTAATTATAAAATATATTTATGGCTCTGTAAAGTATTTTTCTATTCCGCAGGGTAATGGTGTTTTGTTTTGTTATATGATAAACTGGTGATAAAGCTGAGTTATTGTAAGGATAAAGAAAACGAGATGTAGTGAGGCAGATTCATGAAAAACATAAAAAGTAATAAACGAAGGGAACTAGTGACAGTTCTATTGATTTTCCTTGTACCCTTTTCTATCTGGGTTTATTGGGGCAATACCTCCATACTAACAACACAAATCCATATCAGTAGTAAAAGCCTTCCGGTTTCCTTCAATGGGTTTCGGATTGTTCACGTATCTGACCTGCATAATACGGAATTTGGAGTTAATCAAGAGAAATTACTTGATGCAGTTAAGAATGCATCTCCGGATCTAATCGCCATTACCGGCGATTTAATTGATTCCCGCCGCACAGATCTTCTAAAAGCTATGGATTTTGTCAATGGTGCCGTCAAGATCGCTCCGGTATATTATGTTACGGGTAATCACGAAGCACGAATTGACGAATATCTAAAGCTGGAAGAAAAAATGGCAGAAGCGGGCGTTGTTTTATTAAGGGATAAAGGCGTAACAATTGAACGCGGCGAGGATTTTATCCGACTGCTGGGCTTGGATGATCCTTCTTTTATGAAAAAAAACGATAAGATTGAAAACAGTATAACATTGACCGATGCAAAGTTAAAAGACCTAATGGATGAAAACCAATATACAATCCTATTATCCCATAGACCGGAGCTGTTTAACGTGTATGCAGCCCACAGTATCGATTTGATCTTAAGCGGCCATGCTCATGGCGGACAGGTTCGCTTACCCTTTGTTGGAGGGCTAGTGGCGCCGAACCAGGGGCTCTTTCCCAAATATGACGAGGGCATTTATGAAATTGGCCCATCAAAAATGGTTGTCAGCCGGGGCTTAGGTAACAGTATTTTCCCTGTCCGTATCAACAACCGACCGGAATTGGTCGTTATTACCCTTGGACAATAGCAGCGGCAGCCCGGCTTAATTCGGGCCGGACTACTAGCCTTTTACTGGAAACCAAACATAGACTAGTCAATAGTCAATAGTCAATAATCAATTATGAATATTTTATCTCAGTCTAAAATTAAAATATCTCCCAAACTATCGGTTTGGGAGATTCCTTTTTTGCTAATATAATATTTGTTTAAAGCTCGTCAACAATAATTATTTACAACCCCTTTTTTCTTCCCAAAGCTGTTGGCGTTCTTCAAAGCTCACTTCCTTGTGTATTTGGTGTAGCATCCACTGATAACCAAAGGGATCTGTAAAGATAGCATTTGATACGCCGTAATCAGGCATTTCGGTTACTGCCTGTACCTCTAGACAGCCTGCATTGATGGCCTTTGTGAAGGTTTCCTTGATGTTAGGCACAAGAATGTTAAACCAAATCGACTTGGGTTCCTGCTGAGTTGGTGCTTTCAAATAGAATTTTGGGTTTTCGTCCAACATGTGAAAACGAACCCCGTACAGAGTAAAAATTACTTCATTTTCACCCTTCGGGAAATCAGTAACCTCAATTCGCTCAATATCAAACACTTTTTCATATAGTTCCAGTGCTTTTAAGCTGTCCGTTACAACCATATCAATTTCTACCCCTACCATTTTCAGGCCACTCCTTTGTTATTAAAATAATAAGCAAAGCTGTTTACTAAAGTTTGTATATTCTAATTATTATATCACAGCTCCTTTTAGAAAATCCACCTGAATTCGGAGTCGAAATACCAATTATAACCATCTGAAGTACTAGCCCTTTCAGACAGCATATTTATAAGCTGTGAAAAAAGGAGTACTATCGTACTATTTTTAGCCAATACAAGGGGATATTTACAAAGATTTGGAAGTCTACTGGAAAATTATGAAAAGTGATATTGAATTTCTATAGTAATCATGATACGATAGGGTTGATACAAAATTAACAAAACAGGAGGGCAAACTATGAAAAAGATTATTACATGGTTACTTGCGTTTTCTTTAGCTTTCACAGTTGGGTGTGCATCAAACACGGTTAGTAACGATGACACCAATACAGAACCCAACGTAAGCAATACATATGAAGGCAAAGGGACGGGGTATGGCGGTGAAATTAAGCTCGAGCTAATTACCGAAGGCGATAAGATGGTTGATATAAAAATCATATCAGACGCAGAAACCAGTCCAGTAATGACAAGGGCATTCCCAGTGATAAAGGAAAGAATTCTCGAAGCGCAAAGTCCCATAGTAGACAGTGTAAGCGGAGCTTCGTACACTTCCTTTGGTATTAAGACTGCTGTTGCCGAGGCCGCCAAGGGATATGGGAAAGACTTTGGAAAAATTACCTTTGACACCCAAGGACCCGAAAGTGAACGTAGAGATTTAGAGGCTGTCGAAACTGAATTACTGATTGTTGGTGGTGGACCGGCAGGACTTGCGGCGGCAATAAGTGCGAAGGAAGCGGGAATAGATGATATTATACTGATTGAAAAATTAGATATTTTAAGCGGGAATGGTAAGTTCGACATGAACTTTTTTGACCTGATTAATTCCAAAGCCCAAAAGGAAAATGGAATTAATATTACAGTAGAAGATTTTATTCAAAGAAAAGAATCGGTTGATGATTCCAAGGAACGGGTAGAAGTATGGGCTCATGGTGCCAGTGAGCTAGACGAATGGTTAAGAAGCTTTGGTGTTAATTTAAATTATAACTATGGCGACACGAATCATATGGCCGAGAGCGATGCTTATGCAGGAGAGCATATTCAAGATGGTATGGAAAAAAGGATTAAAGAGCTTAATATTGACGTTAGAACCGGCACAAAGGGACTAGATTTAATTTTTGACGGCGATAAGGTTGTTGGTGTTAAGGTTCAGCATAAGAATGATTATTACGATATTTTAGCAGATGCTGTGATCCTGGCAACGGGTGGATTCTCAGCAAATAAAGAACTATTAGCAAAGTATGCGCCCGGAGCTGAAATAGTAGAAACCTCAAACCAAATGGGGGCTACGGGGGACTTTATTCCATTGTTTGAAAAATATAATTTTCAATTAGAAAATATGGATACGCTTTCTGTATTTAAGATGATTAATAAAAGCAATAGGGAGCTTACTGGAGCTGGAGACGGATTTATTTTCGTAAATGAAAACGGTGAGCGGTTTGTTGACGAAACATCGGGCGGACTTGCGTTAGCACATACAATATTAGAGCAGCCCAACGGAAAAGTTTTCTACATCTATGACCAAAGACTTTATGAATCCTTTTACAGACTAAAGAAGCATAATAATTTAGGCTACCATCAAAAAGCTGATACTTTGGAGGAATTGGCTGAAAAACTTGGAATTAACGGCGAAAACCTAGTTAAAACGGTAGCCACATATAATCAAGCTGTCGAGGGCGAAATTAAAGATCCCTTTAGAGAAAAGCCTTTTACTGAAAAGTTTGGAGAAAATGGTCCCTATTATGGGGTACAGGTGGAATCCGCCATTCATATGACAAAGGGCGGCGTTTTAGCCAATGAAAAAGCCCAGGTTTTAAATACTAACAAGGAAGTGGTAGAAGGATTATATGCGGCAGGGGAAGTTACAGCTACAAGTGGTGCATACAGCGGTGCTGTGGTTTTTGGCAGAGTAGCAGGTACAGAAGCCGCTGAATTCATAAAAAACAAAAATTAATAACTGATTTTAAGCGACCAATCAATAAAAAAAACCTCTAAGTTAAAAAATTGCATTTAACTTTAGAGGTTTTTTTAATTTAAGCAGATAAGCCATTCCCATTTATGACCTAAAATAGTAGAGGGAGCTTCGGCCTGGCCCCTTCGTTGACGGAGATAATATGCTTACCCTTTCCTACGGGGAAGTTTTTATAGCTGTTAATCGTGCCGGCCTCCAAGCATTTGAATACATCCGTGCCCTTTAGATAGAACTTGTGTAACCAAGACCAGTCGCCAATATAGCAGGTATTTGCAATGGCATTACATTCATCCATCCCCCCTGTAAATTCATATGGAATCAAAACCATGTGAAGGGATGCAAAGGTCGGATGCCCTGAAATTGGTTATACCTATTCGAGGACATCCTTTTTAACTTAAATATTAACCATCACAGCATTTTTATTTCTGAGTAGGCAATTATTTATGGTATTTTTATATACTCCTGCTGCCGGTGAATTACTGTATACTCTTTGTCAAAAAACACCATGTCTACCCGGTATGTCCCTCCCTTAACGATTTGATTTTCCGGCACATCCTTATAGACGCCGGTTATAAGATTATAAATTCGGGCCGGTTCCAGTGTAATTTCCCCTGATATGCTTGTAATCCCTTCCTGGCTGGAAATTCTTCGGCCCTTCTGATTGTAGACATATACAGCATAAGAACTGACCTGTGGATGTGAAATTGACCCATGTAATGTTATCCCTTTGGTATTGGCTGAAGCAACAGCAAGATTAATTCCTGCCATTTTTTTATTTTCTAAGTTTTTTTCAAAGAATGTAAAATACATTGGGAGTGTAAGTTCCTTGGCCCAGCTCACATAATCTTTTTCAAAATTGCCTTGAAATTGAATGGTATCGGAATCTGCTTTTATAAGCATGTATTTCTGTTGGTCAGAATCAGATACATTGTCGGCCTCGTCTGATACCAAAAACTGAATAAATACATCAGAAAGCCTCTCATTTTTATCGAACACAAACTTCAAATCAACGTATTTATGCTTTCCAGAGTTTTCGGTGACCAATGCTGCAATCGGTGATTCTCGATACCCCCTGAAGCCTTCGTTATTGAACTCGCAAAACTGATAACCACTGACATACCCTTCATTTGTTATTAGCTGCTTCAGTTTAGGAGTACCATAATTCTCAATTGCACCAAAGCTTGTTGCTATTATATTAGATAAGCTAGTGGTTCCTTTGGCGCCCATCAGCTCAAGGATTGCATGTTCCTCAACCTCACCCTTTATATTTCTAGTCTGCACCCGTTTTACAGTCACTTGAATATTGCCGTCAAGACCAGCTATATCTTCATAAACCCAGGCAGGCACACTTTTATCTGACACATTTATAGAAAATTGAATTCCGTCCTGAACATACACCTCGTTTTTTATCCACTTTTCAAGTCCATCCTGTGAATCAGCAGCAATCACATTTCCCGCCAAAAGTGTTGTACAAAAAATCATTACCGCGGTGATAAAGGATATCACTGACATAAGCCTGCTTTGCCGTTTCGCTTTACTAATCATATTAAATCTCCTTTTCATTTTTCCTATGCCTCCAGCCATGGCCGAGGTCAATGCTGGGGGCAACGCCTTATTTTGTTCCATCATGCATAATATCGTATTCATATAACCTTTTCGTTCCTCTCTATCCATGTCCTTGACCACCTCATAATCACAGGAGTTTTCACATTCCTCATTCATTTGCTGTACTGCTAGATAAATAAGGGGGTTAAACCAATGTATTCCATTGACAACCAGAGCAAACCATTTATAACACAGGTCGTACCTTTTATAATGGGTTAGCTCATGTAAAAGAACATACCGCAGACTGCTATCTGCAATATTTTTGTCAGGCAGCAAAAGAATAGGCTGAAAAAAGCCTGCAATGAAGGGGGTATTGACGCACTTAGAAGCATAAACCCTGATATTGCTTTTTATCTTCTTTTCTACCTTCACGCTGTCAAGAATCGGACAGTTTATGGGCTCTGAGTGCTTTCGCACCGTTACCATGAAGGCCAAATAGCGTAAGAGGCTTCTGATGAAAAATACTGCCGCTCCAGCAAGCCAGATAAAGATAAGCAGATTGTATTGACTTATCTGTAACCCCTCCATAACCTCCAGCCGCCGGTATTCAAATGGTATTTGCTCCATTACCCTTGTTTCTGTATCAAGGAATGGGTTAGCTATTAAATCGGTTGTCTTAACTTCATTTACCGATTCTACCTGCGCCGAAACAGGTACCGGTAAGGCTGCTTTCTGGAGAACCAAGCCCGGCAGAGGGGGTAATATCATAACCAGCAGCAGCAATAACCAACTGTAATACTGCCAGCGGCTGCCGAATATCCTGGTGATGGGCTTTAGCAACATCAGAACAAGGGTTAAAAGGGTGCCGAGGGCAGACTGGAATAATATTGTTTTTAATAGCATACAATCACCCCTATTTTAAATCAAATAATCTCTTTAGCTCTGCAATGTCTTCATCCGGAAGCTCCTCGTTCTCAACCAAGGAAACAACAAGCTTTTTGACAGAGCCGTCATAGAGTTTGCTGACAAACTTTTTTGCCTGAGATATTTTGTACTCCTTTTCATCTAGTAGGGGCTGATAGTAATACACATATCCCCTTTTTCTTCCCTCGACGGCTTCTTTTTTCATCATACGACCAAGCAGCGTCGCTACAGTGGAATACTTCCATTCCTTATCAACCATTTCATCACAAATATCTTGCACGGACATTGGCTGGCCCTTTTTCCATAATACCTTCATAATCTCAAGCTCAGATTCACTGATTTCATGTCTTTTTTCCATCATATCATCTCCATGGATTGTGTATTTTACATATGTAATATACATTTATACTACAACTGTAAAAGTAATTTGTCAAGCTATTTTTCGCAAAAATATCCCCTAAACTAAGTCCGGGGAAATCAATAGAGGACTTCGCCACATCGTTTTCCATGTCTCTGAGCTAAATGAAGAAGAACGTTTACAGATATGGTTTTCCTGCAGGCTATGTCAAAATGTGATTTAGGTCTAACTACAAATTGAGCTGATTAAAAACATCAGCTCAATTCTATGTGGGGATTCCTGTATTTTATCAAGCTTGTACTGGAGGGTAATCCTTTTGTCAATATGCTTGAGTTTTTACATTTGCTTTATTGGCTGCATACCTTTTCTATCTTATTTGCAGCTGCACTGGCTCCTCCAGCCCTTCGCAGGCTTTGGGAAATCACTTCTGCATTTCTTTTATAGGATGGATTATTTAATACTTGTAAAACAGTTTCCCTGATACTGCCTGCAGTGTTGGATTTTAATCTTTTTCCAGCATTCAGTTCTGCTACTCGGTTTGCCACCATGGCTTGTTCACTATGCTGCGGAAATAAAACGGATGGTACCCCGAAATATAGGCTTTCGCTTATGCTATTCATCCCGCAATGGGTTATAAATACATCGGTTTGTTGTAAGACCTTCAATTGTTCAACCCTGGGGTAAACCTCAAAGCCTTCAGGCAACTTACCAAAGCTTGAAATATCTGTCTTTTCTCCAACAGACATAATCACCCGGCAATCAACATCTGCCAATGCCTGGATACAGTTTTGATAAAAGTGTCTATTTTGATTTAATACGGTTCCCAATGAAATGTAGAACAGTGGTTTTTTATCTTCACCTGGCTCTATTTCTGGTACCCGGAAAGAAGGCCCTACAAAGGCATATTTATCTGAGAAGGTTTCTGCCATAGGCTGAAATTCTTTAGACGTATACACAATTGTATTCGTTTCATTATCATTTTCAATCATACTGGTAAGGCTTTTTACCTTAAAGCCTTTTTTCTGAAGCAGCTTAATCTTCCTATTAATTCTTGGAATACCCATAAGCAATCGAACTATTTCCTTTAGACCCTGTTTCATCAGCTTGACGGTATGTTGATTCATTGCAAAGGTTGTTGTAGAGCTGATATAGGGTATATCTAATTTCATTGCCAGTAATTTTCCCCAAATACATATGGAATCTGATACAATACAGTCTGGTTTAAATTCCTTAAGCTCTGCACATACCTTTTTATCCAGATTTACCGTTGTATCTGCTCCCATCTCAATCAGAGCCGCAAAATCCTTGCCCACCTTCTTTTCTGTTTCTGGCGTAAACGCTGGTAAATAATCATCACAGGAAATGAATTTTGCTCCTGCCCTCTGAATTTTATCCTGAAACATTGAAAAGGAATAATACCAAACCTCATGGCCACGTTTAACTAATTCCTCCACCACCGCCAGGGTAGGGTTTGTATGGCCATAAGCCGGGATATTAAAAAATACGATTTTACTCATCCTCTCCCTCCTTTGCCCTACTGGCCTTTTTGATTGCCCTTGCAAAGGCCATTGAATCCTCCTCCGATTTTTCCGGATAAATTTCCCTTGCCTTACCCGCAAAAATTGCATCTGCAATTTTTGAAAATATATCATACCGCTCAATGGCGATGCCTCTTTGGGCATCTGCCAGCAAAATCAAAGTGTCTCCTGAAGAAATATTAAACATATCTCGAACCTCCTTTGGAATCACAATCTGCCCCTTAGGCCCCACCTTTACAGAACCCATATATTTATCTTCTGAGGTTTTTTTATCCATAATACCCTTCCTCCTAAGTAATACTTTTTATACTATTTATACTAATTGTACTTTTATATAAACCCTTTGTCAATCCATTTCAAGGGCTTCTCCGTTATATATGCCCTTTATTTTGTCAGTATATGCCTAAACACAATAGACCCTAAATAAAAAAATATCCCCTAAACCGAAGTTCAGGGGAATCAATAGAGTCTATTTGTATTTAATTGTTTCAAGCCATTTCGTGACCTCTTCTGGTACAACTGCACCAGCTACAGCCAGACCAGGCAGCATAATTGACTTTACACAGGTATTCGCTATATCATTCTCAATTTGACCAAACCCGCCGCCTCCATGGGTACAGAAGGGAATGACTATTTTGTCTGTAAAATCATGCTGTTTAAGGAAACTCATCACTGGCGGAGCTAAGGTTTTAAACCAGTTAGGTGTACCAATAAATATTGCTTGATAGCCATTTATCGACTCATTTCCAGATTTCAGCGTAGGACAAAATCCTCGTGCGATTTCATTCCTCACTTCTTTAGCGGCTGTATTATAATCAAAGGAATAATTTTTATCAGGAATTAATTCTCTCAGTGTACCACCAGTCTGTTTGGCTATTTCCAGTGCTAAATTTTTTGTATTTTGAAAAAGAGAATAATAGACAATCAGTGTGTTATTCATTTGCTTTCTCCCTTCATGCTCTTGATAAGCGGTACGGTTCTATTTTCATTTAGGTCCCCATTCTTTAATGCCTAATACCCTATGGATTTCCTTCCGTATTTGAAGAACCCTTTCCTCTGTGAATTGGGGATAATCTTTAAACCATTTCATGTTTAACGGTGATGGGTGGGGCAGTATATAGGCAGGTTTTCCGTTTATTTCTTTGTCTACAAAGGCCAGTGATGCAATTTTCTCCCCCGGAAAGAAAATTTCCGCTGCAAAACCACCAATTAATATATAAATCTCATTTTCAACAAGCTCCATCTCCTTTAGAAGCCACTGTTTGGAACAGATTTTAGGGGGACGGCGGTCCCCTCCGCCTGGTGCCTTTCCAGGATAACAATGGGCCACTGAAGTAATGTAAAAGTAGTCAGGATTATAAAAATCTTCATCTGAAATTTGATACCATTCCCTGCGAAGCCTTTTTCCGCTGGCATCATTAAAGGGCTTCCCTGTTTCATGTACACTTTTTGATGGCGCCTGGCCGATTTGCATGATTTTAGCACGATGATTCCCCAATACAATAGGTCGTGGTTCAAACCCGAATATATCTTGACATAACCTACATTGTAATATCTCATTATGTAGGTTATCAAGGCTATTTGAGATATGGTTTTGCTTCACATCCTTTAACATCGTCTCGACTCCTATGCTTAATTCAATATTTCATTAGTGTATTTCAGTACATTAAATTACAATATTTATATTCTATTATACACTATTTTTCAATTTAAGAGATTTCCCAATGGTAACTACTGTTATAAAGCTTGCAAAGACTCCTGATACTGACGGAAGCTAAAATTGCCGCCCCCAGGGCTCCCCCCCCTGATTAGTGTTTATCTCCTGTATTTTCTTTGAAAATCGTTTTATTCTTGATTTGAAAATTGTAAAATTTTTAAAGAAGTGTAGCATTTTATCAACTGTTGCATCTAATAAATGATAAGAAAGTTAAAGACATCTCGTATATCACAACACTCATCTTTACTTTACTTAACTTCATTGAATATTTTGATAAAAAAAGAGGGTGATTATATAAATTCAAGTATATCCATTTTAAAGAGATTTTTTCATGCATCATAATCTATTTTATATCTCAATGTAAAAAGCCAAACTAAGTAGATTCCTACAATTGTAAGAATCTATGCCAAAATAATTAATGGAAAGGAAGATGACTGATGAGATTTAAAAGGTTGACTTCGATTTTAATAGTGCTTTTAATGCTTTTTATTCCTACAAATGTTTTTTCTGGTAATGCTTTTGATAAACAAGATAATATTTATAAATACTCTATTACACCTGATTCTGAAGAGTGGAGTAAATATGAACCAGCAGAACTATATAAATTGTTGGATATTCCTGAATATATTGTAAAAGAAATGAATACAGAAGCTCTCTTGTTAACAGTTTTGGACTATCCATATATTGGAGATATTAATGCATTTAATAGCTATGACTTAGGTATTCAAAGAGTCAGTGAAAGATTTTCTGGGTTAAGTGAATTGATTGGTAGAAGTGATGCTGCTGATGTGTTATACAAGCATTATCTTTCAACATCAAATAAAGTGACATCAGCAAAACACGTTAACAATATCGATTCTGACATAATAAAGTATCGTGCCATGAATGCGATGCTCTCGTCCACTTATTTTTACGATAAATTCGACAAAACTCAAATAAATGATATTAAACAAGCTTCTTCTGCCATATCGAAAGTCATAAATGTAAGTCCAATTGATGCTATGGATACTCCATATGCTACCAGGGCTACTGTTAAGACACCTAATGGTACTTCTGTTTATGTTTTTAGCAATCCAGAATTTACTATTAATGAAATAAAAGAAATGGACAAATACGTGGCTTCTAGATATCCTTCAGCATCAAAAATTCGAAGTGCTTCCAATAGATACAATTGCCATTCTTATGCTTGGTATAGCACTTCTAGCTCAAATCCATATTGGATGAATGATCCTAGTGCTTATATGAAGGATGGAAGTTATTCAAATGTTGGATTTTACCCAACTGCTGTCAATCAAAAATTGTTTGATCCATATAATAACCATTCAGGGATTATTTATAAGACTGGTTCTAGTGTATATACTGTTGAAATAACTTCGAAATGGGGAGAGTATGGTTTATATCGACATGTGCTTTATTATGGTCCATATGCTAGTGGTGCTCCAAATTATAGTTGTTGGACTAGATAGCTAAACTATTCAGTCTAATTATGTTAAAATAAAAGTGTGAAACTAAGTACAAGTAGATATTCTAAAAATTCTATGTAATGTAAATAAATTTTATTAATGTAAAAAAGGAGTTCTTTTTTGACAAGAATTAGAGATATTAATTCTAATGTCAGAAAGGAACTTTTTTATAAGTACTTGTTTTCAAAAGGTTTGAGGCAATTAATTACAGAAGATACTTAAAAATCGTTAAATATAATGCCCTCCAATGTCAAGACATAATTTAAGTGATTATATGAGATGTAGCACATAAGTATTTCATTTTCCATCTTCCAGGTCATCAATTTTACTCTTTTCGAGTTTATCGTAAATCCTTTTTAGCATCTTAATTGCTCTAGCCATATATACTCTTGCTGTACTATAGTTTATATTTAATATCTCAGCGATTTCTTTAATAGAAAGATTCTCATCATAACGCATTATTAATAACATCTGGTATTTTATGTCTAATTTTTCTAAAGCTTTTTTTAGAATTTTCCTCTCATACTCTTTAATTAATATAACCAATGCATCATCTTTTTTATCACAAAAATCATCAATTGTATTTAGAGAATCATATTCATAAATTCTGCTTTGATTATATCTCCTGTAATATTGAAGGGCTTCCTTATACGCAATAGAAAAAACCCAGCTCTTAGCTTTACCCGAGTCCTTAAGCTGATGCAATTTTTCCCACGCTTTTTCCAGTGTATTTTGCTTTAAATCCTTTGATAATTCATTATTACCTGTTATTGAATACAAAAATTTAAAGAGACTATCGTCATAAATTAATATGTTCTTTATAAAAAACTCTGTATCATATTTAGAATGCACCACAAAATCCCCTTTTCATATGACCAGTAATATCCGTAAATAATTTTTTTTAATTCTAGCATGATGCCAATATATATATCAAAATATTGAATCCTTACTTTGAACTCATTATTTGTTTTGAGTACTTAGATAAAAAAATACTGCTATTTTATATGTTATAAATTTATCATACCATTTTTATGAAAAATTTACAAACTATGCATAAAACGATAATCGTTTATTTCTATTATTTCTATATTTTATTCCGCCAGTGAAATACTTTATTAAAGTAGTAATATTATGAATTAATTTCCAATAATATCGTGTCCAACAAGTGCAAGAAACCATGAAAAAAGCACCCATTTTATTAAAATAAATTTATATTTCTTCAATTTGTATTTTTTAAGAATTTAGATGAGGTTCAAGTTTTGTTAAATAAATAAAAAATGGCAAATATCTGCCATTTTATTTAAGATTCTATAATTTTTCAAACAATATCCTTATATATTTGACTTTGATTTAAGTAGAGCACATTACTGTCAAACATATATGTCCTTCCCTTAGACAGAGCCTTCCGTGCCTCCAGCTGACCACGGTTTATTATTGTTGGGAATGACTTTATATCAAATCTGCCACATCAACCAGGTCTAATCTTAATGGTTTTTTAAGAGCTGTTCTGTATGAATACTGCATATCGCCGAAGAATATTGCTCATCCCTGTTAGTAATTTAAAGGCCAGGCTAGCTCTTTAATGAGTATTCGGCCTAGCGGTTTCTATTTTAAGGTTTGCCAAACATTTATCCATGGTTAAAACCCTGCTAATTTACGCCTTTTTAATATTTCTTCCCGAAAGCACCTCAATACATCAATAAAGGCTTCTAAAATAGTACAAGCTCGAAAAATAAGATGCTTAACAAAATCAACAGCAACAGCTTTCTACCTTGCTTGAATTATTTTGATGAGTAATATTTAAGCTTTGAATAAATACATCATCATTTACACATGAATTTAAGGCTACCGACGGATACTCGTTGATAATCATATCGACAATCTTCAACCCTATTCCACTGTGTCCTTCCTTTGTAGATCTATTTTTTTGAATTCCTTCCCTCATCTTTTCATTTGTAATTGTATTTTTTATAATATAGGATGTCATGGTTTCATTGCTCCGGATAATCATTTCAATATACCCGTTATGAGTATTTATACATTCCTCAATGGCATTATCAAGTAAAATTCCTAAGATTCGTGTTAAATCTATTATGTCTATCCCTAAATTAAAATCATTTTCGTTAAGTTTAATTTCCAGGCTAATGTTTTCTTTAATGTTATAGGCATGAGATAATTTTAAATACAAGAAAGCCCTCAGAGGCTCTGATGGAATCTGACATAACTGAGAGAATAAATAGTTTTTTTCAAGCTCCACTACTGCAAAAGGATAAATTTTCTTCCAGAAAAAATTCTTCATCCCTTGATTATCGCTTTTCTCCACATAATTTCCCATTGTTAGAAAAACATTTTTAATATCATGACGGATATTAGCCATAGCCTCTAAATTTTTGTCTAAGGAAGCATAGTAGGTCGCTGTGTTTTTACTTTCCCATTTCATCAGCATTAAAGTTTCTTTGTATTGGGTTACTTTAAATAATAAGATAATGAACATAATTTGAATAAGAAGAATTGCAATGGAAAAGACAGACAGTATGATTTGAAGGACACGGCTGGATGTCCTTGTCAGTGCAAAAGGAACATGCAAAAATGTAAAAACAACAGCAGTAAAGCACGACAGATAGATAATATATTTTTCTGTCTTTGGATATCTTGTTCCAATTGAATTTAGATGGTTTAGCGGGATTTCCAGCTTTTTCTGCAGGAAATAGGTTGTCCCCCACAAAATCAATAAGATACTCCCTTCCATAACAATTAATCCGGCGGGTGCCGAATTTAGCTGTTGCCGGAAAATTTCGTAGGTATAATCCCCAGCAATTTGAAAAATAAAGGAAGTCAACGATAGATATATAAAAGCAGCATAATAACAAAACATTTTACCTTTTAAATGCTTCATTCGTATCTTCCCAAATCCAAAAAGAACCGAGAAAATAATTAAAAACAATAGACTATATCCAAAAAAGGTATGGCTTGAATTAAATAAATGCCTCGGAAATAGGAAGGCGGCAAAAAGCAGCACATAGTCATACCTGTCAAACGGAAGTATCTTCATCAAATATAACTCGACGGTCAAAAGTAGTGAGAACATAATAGAAATCATCGATTCAGATTTAATATTAGTTGATCCTACCCAATTAATTCTCAATACTGCAAAACTGATTACCCACACGAACCTTTTTTTACCATCTAATCTTTGTGATATGATTGCTGCTAAAATCACAAAGCCAAAATGTAAATAAAACAGCATAATCTCTTTCATACCGGTAATAAATAAGCATTTTAGATCTCCCATTGGGTATAACATGATTCCTGACCCCTTCTATCCTTTAATTTCCTTCCTAACAAAATCCTTTAGCTTTCCATAAGAGCAGGCAACCATTTCCCCATTAGAAAGCTTCAACTGTGTATTTTCAACACCAATAATATAATACTTATTGACAATTACAGAACGATGGCTTTGTATAAAATCGTCTCCCAATATTTCCAGTGCATGCTTGATGGTATCCCGTACCGTTATTTTCGAGCGATCTAATGTATGATAACAAATATTATGGGCAACGGTTTTTAACGTTTCAACATATGTAATTCGGCTAATCGGAAGCTTGATTATTTCATCAATTCCGATGGGTATCTCTATACTTCTCTCAGAAACTCCGCTTGATACCAATAAAAGCTCAGATGCCATTTTTAAATATTTTTCATATTCCCGTATCATCCTACTCTGATTGATATCTTTTTTAATAAACCCAAATGGTTCAATCCCACTTTTCAAAATATCCATACTTTTTTCTATGTGGCTCGTAACAAAGACAATTTTAGAAGCCGGATGCTTTTTACGAATGATCCGGCTGATATCAAGTCCATTCAGTTCCCCATTCCCCATATCCAAATCCATAAAGTATAAATAATCTCCCGGATTATTATTCAAAAAGCCCAGGAGTTCTTTTCCACTAGAGGCTATACACAGAATCACCGCAGATATTCTGCAATGGTATATGGTTTCTTTTAAGATATTCGAAAAAATATTTAAAGTAAACAAATCATCATCGCAAATAATAATTTTTAACATTTCACTTTCCTCTCTCTGGTACAAATTATATCAAAAGAAAGATTGTTTACTATGCACTTGTCATGAATAAAGGATTTTTGTCCTGAAATCCGGTACTTAAGTTTTCTTTAAGAGAATAGTTATATGATTGAAGACACATCACATTGTGAGTGGTTTTTCTATGTTAATATTATATCAATTAAATGAAAAGGAGAGTTTAAGATATGTTTAAGAAAAAAATGTATTATTCTAAGATTTCAAAAAAGACAATGGTATTAATACTAATTGTCAGTCTCTCATTATCAATACTATCTGCTTGTGGAAAAGCACCTGATGCTACATCTAATAAGGATGGCTCCTATGCCAATATGGTTGTTCAAGATGTTCCAGAGCGGGGGCTTCGTTTTTCCATTCCTCAAGAAGCATTTGATAAAGGGGTTACGTTGGATCCATACAATGAAAATCTGAACGGCCAACCAATTCAAACGTTATACTTTTATTATACTCCCATCACTGACAAACTCTTTGATGATATGATCGATACCCCAGCTGAAGAGCGAACTCAGGAAATGGTTGATGAATTTTATGAACAATTATATACCCATTCTAAATGTCTTATGAATATTGTACTGTTTACGAAAGAAGAATATCAAAACGCTATTGCTTCCGGGAAATCGCTGGATGAATTATCTGGATACGATAATACAGAGGAATTGGGAGAGAATGATGGTTATATTTATCTTGTTTCTATCCCGACGAATGATCTTGAGGGAATGAGTGAAGAAGAAAAAAGCTTATATGAAGAATGCAGGAAGTATATGGCGACAGTAAAGGAAGAAATTAAATTCATTCCCCTTAAATTAGAATCAAATGAAACAGTACTTCCGACCCAAGTCCCATCCTTTTCTACAAGGGATTTAAATGGGAATCCTGTAACAGAAAAAATATTTCAACAAAAGGATTTGACCATGGTCAATATTTGGGGAACCTTCTGTACCCCCTGTATCGAAGAAATGCCAGAATTGGGTGAAATAGCCCGCTCTATGCCAGAGAATGTTCAAATGGTAGGGCTCATTACAGATATTGAACGGGATGGTGATAAAAATCATAAGCTAGCCCAGAATATTGTGACAAGGGCTAATGCTGATTTTGTACAGATTATAGCAAATGAGGATCTGGAAGATTTGCTGAAAAATATTATAGGGGTTCCCACTACCTTCTTTGTTGATAAGGATGGTTATATTATTGGAGAGCCGATTGTCGGTGCAGATATTGAGGAATATGAAAAGCGTTTGGAGGAATATTCAAAATGATTAACAGGATCAAGGACAAAGTACAGGTTTTTACCTGTATTCTTGCCGTGTTATGTTTAGCTTATGGTATTGGACGAGGTGAAGTGGCTGTCGTTCTTAATAAAGCCATTAATATATGCTTGGAATGTATTGGACTGGGGTGAGACACATATGAAGATAAACTATTCAATTAAGAGAAAATTAATTCAGCTTGCTGCTTTTGGATTCACCAATTCACACATGCTGAATTTTAAAGGTGGAGAGCTATATAAGGGCCCTTGGAAACGGTTTTGTAATCCTGGATTGAACTGCTATTCCTGCCCGGCTGCCTCGCTAGCCTGCCCGATAGGTGCATTACAGGCTGTTGGTGGTTCATCAGAATTTCAATTCAGCTTTTACATTGTTGGGTTTCTGCTGGCTATTGGTGTTTTATTGGGCCGTGTGATCTGCGGGTTTGCCTGCCCCTTTGGATTATTTCAGGAACTATTGCATAAAATACGTTTTCCTAAGCTTAGGCTATGGAAAGGCTTTCTCTACATAAAATATTTTATATTGGTAGTTTTTGTGATACTTCTTCCCGTGGTGGCTACGAACTATATGGGTATGGGAAAACCTGCATTTTGTCAATACATTTGTCCGGCAGGGACATTAGAAGGAGGAATACCACTTTTAAGTACTCATCCGGAATTACGGCAAACAATTGGCTCCCTCTTTACTTTAAAAATATCTATATTAATTTTGACCATTTTAGGCAGTTTGTCCATCTACCGGTTCTTTTGTAAAACATTATGTCCATTGGGTGCTATTTATGGACTAATGAATAAAATCAGTATTTATCATCTAACTGTAAATAAGAACCAATGTATTGAATGTGGGAAATGCAGCAAGGTTTGTAGGATGGATGTAGACCCTGTGAAAAATCCAAATTCTGCAGAATGTATACGTTGTGGTGATTGCTCGGCAGCATGCCCGACACATGCTATTCGTTTGGGCTTTAAAAAATCGAAAAAGGAAGGTAATATACAAGAGGATCAACATGAAAACGTGTAGTAAAAAAAAGAATCGTATCGAATAATTTGTGCTTAAGCAAAGTTAAAAGCTCCTTTCTGGTAAGAATATACATCATTCTACGTCAGAAAGGAGCCTTTTTAAGAGTAATCCTCTTCTAATTCTTCTCTTTGTTTTAATACTTTTTTAAAAATTTCCTCGGCATCCTTATAGTGTTTTTCAGTTAGGTTCATGGCTAATTGATAGTCTTTGCTTCGATATGCATTTAATATTTTCTTATGCATCATAATACTATCCTCTTGAATTTGAGAAGTACCTGTCTCGTAAAAGTTCCTTACCAGCATTTCATGAAGGACATTATACTCCTTAAAGATCTTTTCTAACCTCGAATTTTTTGAGTAGGTGATAAAGGTCTTATGGAACCTATAGTCATAATCATAGAATTCGTCAGTACCGATATATTTCTCTTGAAGCAATAAGTATTTTTCTAGGTCCTTACATACCTTTTCTAGGTCTGACTTCTCAAAGGATAATTTAACCCCTAAATTTACAATGTATAAAAGCACTTCATTGATTTCAAGAAAAGAATTGTAATCAAAGTCAATCACAGTTGCGCCGGATTTGTTAATAGCCGTTATTAACCCATCCTGATTTAGCCGATTAATTGCATCACGAATAGGAGATGAACTAACTCCAAATCTTTCTTGTAAGGCCCTATTGACAAGCTTTGAGCCAAAGGGGATTTCCCTTTTCAATATTTCCATTTTTAAAACATCATAAATTTGATCACTCAAAGATTTTTTGTTAATTAACACACTACTACCCCTGTCTATTTTATAGATAAAGTTAATCTGACATATTATATCACTAAAATAATATTGTGTAAACTAATTCATAAAGAGCCTTTGATTATGTCAACTAGAAAATTTATACCGATCGGGTAGCTTTGAGTATTTCCCTAATGATTATATTTGATACATCTGATTCATCAATAATAAAAGGATTGACACTGCATGGAATGAAGGTTTACGATTATGGTCGGCAGAGCGTAGATTTTGAGGGGAGATTCTAATCTCCCCTCCTTCTTAATTGTGTATATGAGCCTTCGATGTTGGTTTACTATTTTAAAATCAATCAAAATATCGTTAAAGGATTTAAGGTCTTAACTAGTCTGCATAATCAAATTTTGCAGTGAAGAATCTTAATTGAGGTGGTTCGTAAATGAATTTAAGGGGTCTAATATCTTCTTTATGCTTAAATAGATTGATAACTGATTCCGCAACAACATCCATATGCTTATAGGTATAAACCCTTCTTGGAATGGTTAATCTAACTGTTTCAAGCTTTGGCTTATGATTTTTACCTGTCTTAATATCTCGACCGGCTGATACGATACCTCGTTCCATTGATCTAACGCCAGAATCTATATATAGTGAGGCTGCCAGTGATTGAGCAGGGAATTGCTCCTGATCTAAATGTGGACAGAATCTTCTAGCATCCAGGAACACGGCATGCCCACCAACAGGCTCGATAATAGGAACTCCAGCCTCTTTTAGTCGATCTCCAAGATACCTAACCTGTTTTATTCTATGCTCTATATATTCGAATTGCATTGCTTCTCTAAACCCGATTGCTATGGCCTGCATGTCACGGCCCGTCATACCTCCGTATGATGGCATCCCTTCATATACCACGACTAATTCCTTGGCTTTACCAAAAAGCTCTTCATCATTAATAGCCAAGAATCCACCTATATTTACGATACCATCTTTTTTGCCCGACATGGTAGCGCCGTCAGAATAGCTAAACATTTCATGAACGATTTCTTTTATGGTTTTATCCTGATAGCCTTCTTCCTGTTCCTTAATGAAATAAGCATTCTCAACGCATCTTGTAGCATCGTAAAATACCTTTATTCCATACTTATCAGTAAGCTCTCTTACCGCCCTCATGTTTTTCATTGAAACCGGCTGCCCACCGGCTAGGTTAACTGTAACTGCTAAACATACATATGCTATGTTTTCTGCACCTTTTTCATCAATTAATTTTTGAAGCTTGTTTATGTCGATATCTCCCTTAAATGGAATATTAAGACCAGCATCATGTGCCTCATCTTTAATAATATCTACAAATATTCCCCCGTTTTTTTCTTGATGGAATCTCGTAGTGGTAAAGTACATATTGCCGGCAACATATTGTCCTGGTTTAATAGCGATGCTAGAAAGTATATTTTCTGCTCCACGTCCTTGGTGGGTAGGTACAACATATTTAAAGCCAAATAGTTCCCTAATGGTAGATTCTAGGTAAATCCAGTTTTTACTGCCCGCATAGGCTTCATCACCAACCATCATTCCGGCCCATTGCGCATCACTCATAGCATTGGTTCCTGAATCTGTAAGTAGGTCAATATAAACATCTTCTGACTTTAGGTTAAATGTATTGTATCCAGCTTCCTTCATTGCAATTCTACGTTCTTCCCTTGAAATCATCTTAACAGGTTCGACGCTCTTGATTTTAAAAGGCTCTGCTGGATACTTACTTAGGTTCATGTAATCCATAAGGTATTCCCCCTTAATATTTAAGATATATCAGATGCATAATGCATGATGCATCACGATTCAATTTAATTGTATAATGGTAATTATTATATGTCAATAGATAAAAGATTTTACCCTTTTACTAAATTTAACTAAAAAAATAAAAAGGCCCCTTTCCGTTAGAATTGTTATTCTAATTAGAAAGGAGCATCTTTATTTATCCTTACTTAAGCAGTAAATTCATAACAATTACCGTATGCTCTTTATTTCCATAGGTTCTCTTTACTCTTTCCACCTCAACGTATCCCATTTCACACCAAAATTGATGGCCTTTGTGATTCTCCTCTACTACCCCGATTCTTAGTGCCCTGCCATTTTCCTCTGAAACCCAGGCCTTGATCTGATCATGCAATTTTCTTCCCAAGCCTTTTCCCCTTTCGCTAGGGTCAAGCATCAGTAATCCTATTATCCATTCACCAGTTACTTTATAATCTTTAATCATTTCAACAACGGCAATTAAAAGGCCACATTCTTTATAGACTCCGAATACATATTTGTCTTTCAATTCTTTATCGGGCGGCAAATCAAATAGAATGCTGTGCCCGGCATCTTTTTCAGGAGGTCTGCCTTCAACTAACTCCGAAAAATCTGAACATCTTTCACACAGGGCTTGCACATCAATCTCATCATCCCCTGACAATAGCCTGATATTGTATTCAAAAAGATCTCCTATTTTGTTTTTCATCAACATTGCCATCCTTTCTCACGTACCATCAAACAGCGGTCTTTATATGACTTGAAACTAACTAAATTAGTAAATATCTCATGCTGACCTACCAAGTCATATGGTTTATAACCTTCGATTGCAAATTTCTATGTTTGATGAACTAAATTTGTATTGTACTAGCATCCAGTAGACCTTCACTAAGGAGATCTTTATGAGAGTATCTCCACATATCCTTCGGTACCATTTATCCTAATCCGCTGGCCATCTTTTATGAGCTTTGTGGCGTTTTCAACACCGACTACCCCCGGTAGTCCATATTCCCGTGTAATAACTGCGCCGTGTGTGGTGAAGCCCCCTACTTCAGTAACCAACCCTTTTATCGTGACGAACAGCGGGGTCCAGCTTGGGTCAGTAAACTTAGTCACAAGAATATCGCCCTCCTTCAGCTCAGCCTCATCTACTGATAACACTACCCTGGCACGACCTTCCACTATACCACTTGAAACTGGAATCCCCGAAAGTACTCCTTTAGGCAGGTTTCCTGCCCCGAAGCTAGCTGGCGGAACAAATCCTTCAGAGGTAAATACCCGTGGTGGGGTAAGCTTTTCATAACGAGTATATTTTTCTTTTCTTTCTTCTATAATTGAATAGTCCAGCTTATTTGTCCTAACCACATCTCGCAGTTCATCAAAATATAAATAGAATATATCCTCAGCCTTTTTGATCACTCCCTTATCTGCCAGTTTGTATGCTTCTTTCATAAGTGCCCTCTTATAAACCTGATACCGTTGAACAATATAATACTTAGGGTCTTCACGACATCCTATGAAGCTTCGAAGTAAGCTAATACGCTTCTTAATCTTTTTAACCTTCCTGCTTCCTCCCGGCATATTTTTTAAACGGCGGATGATTTCCTCTTCCTTATCCTTTGCCTCCTGTCTTCCCGCCTGGAATCTGATTCGATGCTCTCCCGGCTTTAGAACACGGATATTATTAAGAAGTATAGGGATAAGCTGTGTAGGTTTTTCTTCAAAGCGCCCTCTGGTAATGTCTATCTCTCCGGGGCACCGCATTCCGTATTTATCTAAGAACCCACGAAAGGCTTCACTTGTTTCTTTTCCTCCTGGGAGCCTTTCCATCTCTTCAAAAAACCTCTCATCGCCAGGACTCTGAGAAATGTACTCAAGCACCCTTGGATATTTACGGACAGTATCTGCCACATCACATAAAGCCAACCCCATCTCGGTAGTAACATTATGATCCAGGGATTTGATAAGTATATCAGATACATTCTTATCTCCCAGTAGCCTCTCAACTTTCTTATTGATAGCGTCATTAACCAATATGGCTGCGATTATTGCTCCGAGCATTTTAGGGTTATATGCCATTTCCAGCAGCTTGTCACGATCATTAACTATGAATTCCAGGGCCTCATTTCCCGAAAGCCTGGAAAGTTGTTGATCCATATTCCTAATATCCTTCTTAAATTGATTAATTAATTCCTTAATCATTGAAGGATCATTTTTTCTATATATTTTTATTGTCTCTAAAATTGAACCTATGGTGAAAATGCCACCCTGGATATTCCTTTTCCCCTTTGGGAGGGAGGCCATAAAGCCTTTATCCTCTATAAGATTTTTTATAGCATTCTGTATTAAAGGGTCCTGCTTGCCGCTTGCCATTACTAGACGTCTGCGGCCTATGGTTGAGGACAGGTCATGGGTAATATCTGTATAAATTCTACCGCCTATCTTCTCCATCGAGGCTTCAGAAATCATCTCAAAGAAGGACATGCCCAATGGCTTAATGGCATCGGTCATCATTTGAGTATGCCCAATTGACATATATACACGGGGTTTCTTGGAATCTGTTCCCTCTGGAAGGGGAAATAGGGTAGTAATCGGGCGACTCTGAACAATGTAAAATTCGTTACCGACAAGACACCATTCTATATCCTGTGGAGAACCAAAATAGGCTTCAATTTTCTTTCCCATATTAGCTAGCTTCTGTATCTGATCATCACCCAGCACCTGTTTTTGCTGTCTGCCCTTTTCAATTTTTGTCTCTTGAGTGCCCCCACTTGGGCCCGTTCTGATTTCCAGCTCCTTCGTCCCTATATTTTTCTGTGAAATCCTACCATCCACTACCTTATATATATCCGGGTTTACCAGTCCAGACACTAACGCCTCCCCGAGTCCAAAGCCTGCATCGATGGTGAGGGTTTTTCTATCAGAGGTCATCGGATCAGCTGTAAAAATGATTCCTGAGGCCTCTGACATAACCATCCTTTGTACCACTACGGATAATAAGACCCTTCTGTGATCAAAACCATTTTGTATCCGATAGGTGACTGCACGATCGGTAAAAAGCGATGCCCAGCATTTTATTATATGCCGTATAACCTCATCCTTCCCGGTAATATTCAAGTAGGTGTCCTGCTGACCGGCAAAGGATGCGTGGGGAAGATCCTCTGCTGTGGCGCTGGATCGTATGGCATAGGCATCATTAATACCGTATATGGTTAAAACCCTGGTTATTTCATTTTCAATATCACTTTCCATTCTAATATTTTCAATAATTGAACGTATATTTTTACTTATTAGGGCAATTTCCTCCCTGTCAGTAGATTTTAATTCTGCCAGCTTCCCAATTAATACTTCCAGCTCACCATTATTCTCAATGGTTTTTCTATAGACCTCTGTTGTTACACAAAAGCCATCTGGTACCCTTATTCCCTCAATTCTTGATAATTCTCCAAGATTTACTCCTTTGCCCCCTACGGCCATAGGATCACCTTTGTCAATTTCATGAAATGTTAAAATATATGGCTTCATAATACACCTCCCATTTTCTTAAAATGTTTTAATCGCTCCGCCCTTTAATGCTCTGGTTCTGTTCAGAAAAGCATAAAGTTTTGAAATATAACTATTTTAATTTCATAATATACTTATCAAATGGGATTGTCAATATGTTTTGAAATATAACTTGTCATATTTCAAAACTATGCTATAATTGAATCTGGGTGATAGAACATGAATGGATATGAGAAAAGGACAAAAATTAAGAAAGATTCCATCATTAGTGCTGCCTGGGAGCTCTTTTCCAAGCGAGGAATAACTGATGTCAGTATAAGTGAGATTGCATCCAAGGCTAAAGTTTCGCAGGTTTCTATCTATAATTATTTTGGCGATAAGTTTACCCTCGCCAGGGAAGTACTTGTTTCTTATTTGGATCAAGCAATCAAAGGATATGATGAGATATTGGAAAGGGAAATTCCTTTTTCTGAAAAGCTCAAGCTTATAATGGATCAAAAATACAAGGCAACAGTTGAGTTAAGCCAATCTGCCTTTAGTGAGTGTGCATGGGCAGATAAAACCTTACAGCAGTTATATAAGGAGGCTGTAAATTCAAAAGCAATCTCGGTATATATTAAATTTATTGAATTGGGCAAAAAAGAAGGGGCCATTGATCAAAGCATTCCCAATGACGCCATTTTGGCATATCTTCTTTCTTCGGTTTCTATTATTGAGCAATCTGATTATCTTAAAACCAGCCCTGAATACAAAATGGGAATACTGAGATTATTTTTTTATGGTTTATTGGGAAAGGAAAAATAGTTAAAAATCAATTGAACTGCTTTTTTTAAATGCCCTTGCCTTCAGCCACTTCCTGTGTCTGTTCAAAATGATTAGCAATATCCTGTGCGACTAGCTTTGATAAATTACTTTTTAAATTGGCAAATCCTTTATAGTCAATGCATAGAATATCTATGCCTTTATAAAGGATTTGTCAATTCTTCATCATTCTCTTTTTACTAATAAACTTACATTTTAACAGCTTTATTAAAATGCTGCCCTATAGATTTCAATAATATCCTCTTTCTTAGGCTCCTTTGGATTACCTGGAGTACATGCATCTAGCAATGTTAATTCAGCTAGTTTCTCAAAATCTTCCTCTTTAGCTCCAAGCTCCTTTAATCCAGATGGAATACCAACATCCTTAGATAGTTTTTCTACAGCTTTAATTGCTGCTTCGTTTGCTTCTTGTGTTGACAATCCTTCTACTTCTTCTCCCATAGCCATAGCTACTTGTCTTAATTTAGCACCAGTTGCTGAAGCATTAAATCTCATTACATGGGGAAGCAGCACTGCATTACATACACCATGAGGTAGATCATAAAACCCTCCAAGTTGATGTGCCATTGAATGTACAATTCCTAACCCACAGTTACTGAATGCCATGCCTGTGATATATTGCCCATATGCCATCTTACTTCTTGCTTCTAAATTCGAACCCTCACTTACCGCCTCTCTTAAGCTTTCAGAAATAAGCTTTATTGATTCCAACGAAAGAGTATCTGTAAGCCTTGATGCTCCTTTTGTTATAAAGCCTTCAATTGCATGGGTTAGTGCATCCATACCAGTTGCAGCGGTTAAATCTTTAGGCATTTTAAGCATTAATTCTGGATCATTAACAGCTATTGTAGCTAAACTATTGCTATCTACCAACACCATTTTTGCTTTTCTTTCTTCATCTGTAATGACATAATTAATCGTTACTTCACTGGCTGTTCCTGCTGTTGTATTAATAGCTATAATCGGTAATCCTTTGTTTTTAGTTTTATTTACCCCTTCATATTCTCTGATATCTCCAGGATTCGTGGCCAAAATAGAAACCCCTTTAGCACAGTCCTGTGGAGATCCTCCCCCGATAGATATTATGAAGTCGCAATTATTTTCTTTTAAAACACTTAAACCATCATAGACATTTTTAGTAGTTGGGTTTGGTTTAACATCAGAAAATACCACATAGTCTATCTTAACTTGATCTAATACCGAAAACACTTTACCTGCAACACCAATATCAACTAGCACCTTATCGGTTACAACAAGTGCTTTTTTAAGCTTCATTTTGATAATCTCTGGCCCTATTTCCTTTACTGCTCCTGGGCCAAATAAATTTAATTGTGGAAAATACATTCTCCTTACTTCTAGCATAATTAATCCTCCCTTTTAATAGGCAATCGTTGTCATAAGTGTCATTTCTGCTTGGGTTGTATCCATCCTGCTATGTTGAACCACTATATTATAATCACTTTCAATCTTTAGTGCATATGGAACGCCTACAGGAATTTTTTCACCATTTTTGCCAGTTATTTTATCTAGCCTAATATGATTAGTTCTTTCAGCTCTACATGTTGATTTAAAGCTTTTAATGGGTTCCCTGTCTTCAAAATAAACTGTTATATTAATATTAGCATCGCTTTTACCAGTATTGACAACACATATTGCTTCGTGGCTTATAAAATCTCCATTGCTCTTTTCAGGTAAAAAACCGTCGGGTATAATCCATACTCTTTTTCCTAATGCATCAGACATAGTATCACCTTCCTTTAGGAGTTGCTGTATAAAAGCAGTTATTTTATAAACTAATCTGCTCTGAAGTTTGACTACTAGAAATCATAATCATCTACATTATCCTTAGTAAAGTCTAATGGATCACCCATTATGACAGTTGTTTCTTCTGGAATGTATTTTACTTCTCCAACCCCTTCAAAGCTTTGACCGTCAACGATTTCTTTTCCATCTATCACATCATTGGCAACCTTAACAGTTAAGTATCCAAGCATCCTTGGGTCCCAAAGGGTTGCGCTCTCGGCTGCTCCGCTCTTTAAATATTGACGCATACCATTTGGCGTTGCAAGTCCATATAATTTTATTTTACCGATCATATCCATTTGTTCAATTGCTTGAGCCGCACCGGGTTCTGCAACAGTTGATATAGCCGCTATCGCCTTAAGCTCTGGGTATGCTTTTATTAGGTTTTGGGTTTGTGAAAAGGCTTTTTGTTGATCTTCTTCACTTGGAGCAATTGTTACCAATTCAACATTGGGATATTGATCCTTTAACTGTTCCTTCATCCATTCAATCCAAGTATTTTGATTTGCTGCTGTAAGTGATGCTGTTAAAATTGCAAACTGACCTTCTTCTCCAATTCCCTTTGCTACATTATCCATTATATGTCTACCAAGCTGCTCTGAAGAAACTTGGCTTACAAATATATCTCTGATCTCCATATCTGTATCTGCATCATAGGTGAGAACTTTGATACCAGCTTCCTTTGCCTTCTTAAGTATTGGCGCAACTGCCGCAGGATCGTTAGGTGAAACTGCTATTGCATCTACTTTTTTAAATATTAAGTCTTGGATAATGTTAACCTGCTGTGCTGCATCTGCTGCTGTTGGTCCATTATAGATAAATTCAACTCCCAATTCGTCGGCAGCTTTTTGGGCCCCTTCAGCACAAATATCGAAGTATGGGCTACCCATCACCTTTGGCACCATGGCGATTACTATTTTATCATCACCGCCAGCTCCCACTTCATTACTTCCATTATTCCCTCCGCAGCCTGCCAATAGAGATACTGAAAGTAATAAAACTAAAACAATACTTAATGCTCTCTTCATTTAAATTCCTCCCTTTTTTATTTTAAGTCTATTAAAATATTTTAATAGACTTGTAAAACTAGTTTAAGTATCCAAGGGTTTTTCTAAGCATTTGAATTTTTTAGCTTATGCTTTACAAATAATGAAGCTTGGTTTTTAATGATAGGGTAATTATTGATTACAAGTACTACTATCAATGCAACCCCCATAAAGAGTGTTCTCATAAAAGGACTTACTCCCATATGATTAAGACCATTTCCTAGTACAGCAAATATACTTACTCCTATAACCGTTCCACCGATATTACCAGATCCGCCCGCTATGTTCGTTCCGCCCAAAACTGCTGCTGCCACACTCTGAAGTACATAAACAGCTCCCAGATCTGCCCTGGCAGTAGCTACTCTTGAAGATATTACTAATCCAGAAATGCCTGCTAAAAGCCCTGATAATGTATATACAAGAAATAAAACCTTTTCTGTTCTTATTCCAGAGAATTTTGTCGCTGTAGGATTATTGCCTATAAAGTAAACACTTTGCCCCCATGGCGTTTTCTTAAGAATTATCGATAATAAGAATGCTAATCCAAAGAAGATGATTGTCTGAATTGGAATTGGTCCAATATATTCTTGACCAATAACATAGTATGATTCAGGAAAAATCGAAATGGCATTCCCTTTACTTATTACAAGTGAAATTCCCTTAAATAACGTTTGCCCGCCTAGTGTAACTAATAGAGCAGGAACACCAATTCTTGCAACAATAAATCCATTAAATGCACCGCATAAGATCGACACTAAAAGCCCGATTACTATAGACAACAATATGTTACCCGTAGCTCCATAGCATGAAGCTATTACTATGGTCGTAAGACCTGCTATAGAACCAAGGGACAAATCGATGCCCGATGTAATAATTACAACTGTCATTGCTATAGCCATGATTCCTAACTCAGACATTTGCTGGGTTACCGCCAATAGGTTGCCTATAGATCTGAATGAAGGTGCCATAAAGGACATATAAGCTATAAGTAGCAATAAAAACATAAATAGCTTCATTTCACTTGTTTTAAATAGTCGCTTCATACCGCTCACCTCCTGTGCCTAGGTCATCTTCATCTTCAACATCGATAGCATTTTTTTCAGCTTCTAGTTTTTTGCTTTTAATCACATCGATTGAAACAGTTAATATTATTAATGCACCCATAACTACATCCTGCCAATAGGTTTCAACGTGCATAAGTACCATTCCATTTTGAAGTACTCCAAGAATTAATACTCCAATAAGGGTACCCGTTAGGGAGCCACTGCCACCTAAAATATTGGTTCCACCTATAATTACCGCTGCAATAACTGTCATTTCAAAGTTTGTACCGGCATTAGGATCAATCATACCAAGTTGTGAACCGTATAGAATACTTGCAATACCTGTTAACAATCCCATAAAAGCAAATACAAATATATTTACATTTGCCGTATTGATACCAACCCTTTTGGCCGCAATCCTATTTCCTCCAATTGCATATATACTTCTACCAAGTCTAGTATGTTTTATAAGGATATTTGTAAAAATAAATACAACGGCTAAAAATACGATTGGAACTGGGATTCCTAAGAAGCTGGAATTATACATTCCCCTGTACCAATCTGGTAAGCTTGTAATCCATTTCCCCTCAGTATATAGAAGAATGCCTCCTCGATATATGCTCATCATTCCAAGGGTAACGACGATAGGAGGTATTTGGGCACCAGCTATTAAAACAGCATTTATTACACCAAGAACTATACCACAAGCAATGCCTATCAGTATAACCATTAATATATTTGAGGAGGAATTAACAGCGGCAAGACCTACAAATACAGCGGAAAATCCGAGCTGTGAACCAACAGATACATCTATACCTGAGGTAACAATCACAAGAGTCATCCCCATTGCCATGATGGCTAAGATAATATTATTCATAACAATATTTCTTAGATTATCAAGCTGCAAAAAGCTTGGGGAAATCATTGTAATAGCAGCTGAAAGTCCTAATAACATACATGCCATAAAAAATTCCCTAGAATGGACTATTCTCTTCACTTTTTATCTCCCCCTTCTCTCCATTTGATTCAGTACCTAAAGCAATACTCATAATGTCCTCTTGAGAAATATTATTATTATCCACAAATCCTCCAACAACACCTCTTCGCATTACCATAATCCTGTCAGATAGGGCAAGGACTTCCGGAAGCTCCGATGAAATAACAATCACTCCAATTCCTTGATTTGTAAGATTTCTCAGGACCTTGTGAATCTCAATCTTTGCTCCTATGTCAACTCCATTGGTGGGTTCATCGACTATCAATAATTTGGGATTAGAGACTATCCATTTCCCCAAAACTACTTTTTGCTGATTACCACCACTAAGTTGACCTACTTTCATAGTTTCGTCAGCTGGTCTTACATCCAAAGACTTGATCTGTTCCTTCGTAATGTTAATAATTTCTTCATTTTTCAACATTCCTTTTTTATTGGTAAGCCTGTCCATTACTGCCAAGATCATATTCTTGTATATTGGTTCCTCAAGAACAAGGCCTTCAAGGTGTCTATTTTCTGGAACATAACCGATCCCTTCTTCAAGGGCATCTTTAGAATCCTTTATTTCAAGCCTTTTACCCTTAAGCTCCATCGTGCCGCTATCTACGCTGTAAATACCGAATATTGCCTTCGCAAGCTCTGACCTTCCCGAACCAACTAAACCTGTAATTCCCAATATTTCTCCCTTTTTAAGATTGAAGGTGATGTCTTTAAAATTGCCCTTCTTAGTTAAGCCCTTGACCTTAAAAATTTCTTCATCTTCAATTTTATCTCCCTTAAGGGATAGGTATTGGACATCTCTGCCTACCATAAGTTTGATAAGTTTTGGCTCACTTATTTCTGAAATAGGCTTTGAATCTATATACCTTCCATCTCTGAAAACTGTGACCCGATCTGCTACGGTATAGATCTCATCAAATTTATGACTGATAAATAATACTGCAATTCCTTCTTTTTTCATGTTTTCGATTATCTTGTAAAGCTGAAGTATTTCAGCCTTTGAAAGACTTGAAGTAGGTTCATCCATTATAACCAGTTTGGCATTAAAGGTAATTGCTCTAGCAATGGCAACAATCTGCTGCGAGGCTATACTAAGGTCACCAAGTCTTTTATTTGTATCTATCTTGGCCCCAACCTTTTCAATTGCTTTTTTTGCAACCTCCTTTATTTCATTCCATTTAAGCCTTTTTCCCCAAATTCTTTTGTTCCCTATTGCAATATTCTCTGCAACACTTAAATTAGGAAATAAGCTTATATCCTGATAAATAACCGATATTCCCTTTTCCATAGCATCCATCGGATTCTTTATAGCGGTTTTTTCACCATCAATAATCATGTTAGCCCCTTCATCAGGAAAATGAACACCTGCTAAAACTTTTATAAGTGTAGATTTACCGGCTCCATTTTCTCCAACTAAAGCATGTACTTCGCCCTTCCTCAATTCCAAAGAAACGTTATCTAAAGCTTTAACTCCAGGAAATGTTTTACTGACATTAGATAACTTTACGAAAACGTTATCTTGCATATTCTCACCTCCATATTATATAGCAGGCATTACCTTAATTTGCAGCATTGTATACAAAGAGTAAATTACAGAATATCCATAATTTTTACATCGAATGCCTGTGCTAATTGTTTAAGTTCATAGTCGGATATTTTTTGTTTTGGTCCACCCATGGAAAGTACCTTCACTAAAATCTCTGCTGATTTCTCTGCTGTATCTATCAAGCCAAAGGTGTAGTCAAGATCTGGCCCGGCTCCGAAGATACCATGGTATGGCCAAATAACCATGGAGTGCTTTCTCATTTTATGGGATGTGGCAATTCCAATTTCCTCAGAACCCGGAACCATCCATGGCAGTAGTCCAACTCCATCGGGGAATACCACCAGGCACTCTGTACTCATCTGCCATAATGCTTTTGTAAACTTAGCTTCATCAAGTTCTAAAACGTATGTTAATGCGATTAGATTTGTTGCATGGGTGTGGATTATTACTCTATCCTTTCCTTTTGTTAGTTTTACCCTTTCAGCGTGACTTAGCAAATGGGCCGGGAATTCACTTGTTGGGCGCCCTCCCTTGGAATATCCCCATAGGAGCTTATAAGCATCACCCTTTTCATTTATTTTTATGACACCCAGGTTCTCTTTTGGGTCTAAAATTACATTTCTAAAATACTTTCCTGAACCCGTAATTAAAAAATATTCTCCTGCTAATTCCGGTACTTCTATTAGTAATTGTTCTTCTTCTACTTCCTCGTCCTTTGGCTCCAGATATTTTTCTATATCTTCCTTTTTTAATCTTACACTTACATTTCCACCGTTTCTTTCATCCCACCCCTTTAACCACATATCATAGATGACTTTAACCATTTCTAAAATAAAATTTGATTGCAAAACCTCTTTTTTCATCCTTCTCCTCCTACTTCCTCTTTAATAAAACCGCTTCTTCATATTTTTTCACTTCACTTAACCAAGCTTCACCAACAGGAACGTTTTCCTTCATGCAGTAGTAATCCCAAACTGCTGACCAGGGATACGCCTTGAACTCTTCCAATAATGCAAGTCTTGCTGTATAATCTTTATCTAGCTCATATTGCTTTAGCCTTTCTGTGGGTTCAAGCATTGCCTTAAGCAAGGCCTTTATCATATTCCTTGTTCCGATTACCCAAGCGGCAACCCTATTGATGGTTGCATCAAAGAAATCTAAACCAATGTGGGTCCTTTCCATGAAGTTTCCTCTTACTATTTCCTGAGCTATTGCTTCCAGTTCGTCATCTAGAATTACTACATGGTCACTATCCCATCTTACTGGTCTACTTACATGTAAAAGAATTTGATCTACAAATTTTAACACCGCAGATATTTTGTTGGAGACAACCTCAGTAGGATGGAAATGACCGGCATCGAGGCAAAGAAGTTTATTATTTTTTACTGCATACCCCATATAAAATTCATGTGACCCTACCGTATAGCTTTCTGCACCAATTCCAAAGACTTTACTTTCCACAGCATCCAGGTGGTATTCTGGAGAAATTTCTTCTGCAAAGATTTCATCTAAAGCCTCCTTAAGTCTTGTCCTTGGCCCTAATCTATCCACTGGTATATCCTTATATCCATCTGGTATCCAAATATTTGTAACACATGGCGTTCCAAGCTCTCTTCCGAAGTATTCTCCTATTTTTCTAGATGCCTTACAATGGTCTATCCAAAACTGTCTTATTTTGTCATCATGATGACTTAGTGTGAATCCCTCGTCACTATATGGATGTGAGAAACAAGTGGGATTAAAGTCAAGTCCAATCTCTATGTTTTTTGCCCATTCAACCCAGTTTTTGAAATGCTCTGGCTTTAGATTATTCCTTTCAACCTTTTCGGCCCCTGTTTCTGCATATATGGCATGAAGATTTACTTTGTGTTTACCGGGTATCATCGAAAGGGCCTTCTCTATGTCTGCTCTTAATTCTTCAGGTGTTCTAGCCTTTCCAGGGTAGTTACCCGTTACCTGTATTCCACCGGTTAATGCTGTACCAGGATTTTCAAATCCTGATACATCATCACCTTGCCAGCAATGGATTGAAATAGATATCTTTTTAAGTTTTTCCAACACTTCTTCAGTGTCAATTCCCCATTCATCATACATTTCCTTTGCCATTTCATAGGACTTAAGAATTCTATCTTGATTATTTCTGCTCATTCTTATTCCTCCCTTAAAATTTATATTAGTTTAATAAACCTTTCCCAATTCTTTTCAATGTCTTCTGCATGGTTTGGAGCGTATTGTTTTATTTCAAATGAATTTTTTATAATATTTCTTCCCTCTTGCAAAGATTCTATTTGATCCAACGCAATAAACTGCATCATAAGATTACCTAAGGCGGTTGCCTCAACGGGCCCTGCATAAACTGTACATTTAGTAAAATCAGCACAAAGTTGATTTAAGAACTCATTTTGTACCCCACCGCCAACAATATGAATTCTATTGATTTCTTTTTCAGCAATTTCCTTAAGTTCATATAAAATTTGTCTATACTGGTATGCTAGGCTTTCAAATATACACCTTGCAATTTCACCTGGAGTACTTGGAATTGGCTGATTTGTTTCTCTGCAAAACTCCTGTATTTCTAGAATCATATTGATAGGATTTAGAAACCTTGAATCATTGGGATTAATTAAAGATTTGAAGGGCTGTGATTTCTTAGCCAATGTAACCAGTTCTGAGAAGTCATATTGATCTTTATATAGTCTTTTTACTTCCTGTATTAACCACAGTCCCATGATATTCTTTAAGAACCTTATCGTACCTTTAACGCCACCTTCATTGGTAAAGTTATACTTGAATGCTTTTTCGCTGCATAGGGCTGTATTCTTCTCTATTCCCATTAAAGACCATGTACCTGAACTAATATATGCCCAATCTTCACCCTCAGCGGGTACGGCCGCTACTGCTGAACCTGTATCATGGGTTGCAGGTGCAATAACCTTTACCTCATTTTTATTATCTGTTGTATATACTTCCTTTTTTAACTTCCCCACTTTAGTGCCAGGCTTTATGGGTGCCTTTAGTAAGTGTTTTTTGATTTTTATTTGCTCTAATAGCTCATCATCCCAGGAATCATTATGAATATTGTAAATTTGAGTCGTGGTTGCATTGGTAAATTCATTCGTGATTTTACCTGTTAGGCGATAGTTAATATAATCTGGAATCAGTAAGATGTGTTCTGCTTCTTCAAAATCCTCAGGGTTTTTCTTCATATGAACATATAATTGAAAAAGTGTATTGAACTGTAAAAATTGTATTCCTGTCTTTGCGTAAATTCTTCTGCTGCTAACCTTTTCACAAAGCTCGTACATTGCTCCTTCTGTTCTATGATCCCTATAGGCATAGGTAGGAGCAATAATGCTCCCTTCCTTATTTAAAAGTACATAGTCAGCACCCCAAGTATCAACACCTATACTTTGAAACTCTGAAATCTTTGAAATGCCTTCCTTTATTTCCACAATCAATTTATCTAATTCCCAAAGAAAATGTCCATCTACATTGATCATTTGATTTTTAAATCGATGAATTTCTTCTATGGCTAGTTTATTGTCTGCCAGTGTACCTTTAATGATCCTACCACTTGATGCTCCTATATCGACAGCAATGCATACATTTTTCATAAGCACATTCCTTTCAGAAAATTCATTATCTTTAAATAAGATTATATATAAAATGAAGTGCAGGATCAGTAACCTATAAGGGTCTCTTTATTGACCAAAAAAGTGTAAAAAAAATCATCCATATTATGGATGAAAATTCAGGCTCTATTGTTTTTGTTCCTATACTCGTCAGGTGTCAATCCAAAGCATTTTTTAAATATCTTATAGAAGTAGCTTTTATTTGAATATCCAACCTCTTGAATAATATCGTTAATAGAAAGATTTGAGTTTTTAAGAAGTATACAGGATTGATTAATTCTAATCTCTTGTAACAGCTCTATAAATGTCTTTCCCGTCGTCTGTTTAATTATTTTTCCTAGATAATCAGGATTAAAATTAAAGTGTTCTGCTAATTTTTTTATGGAAACATTCCTATATTCTTTTCTCAAATATCTGGTTATTTCCGATTCTATTATCATATTAAATTTATGATTTGATATTTCACTCATATTTGCTTTATGTAACCTTAATAGCTCTGTAAATAGAAGCATCATATATGATCGAATTACTGTTTCTGTACAAAATGATGGATCAAAAAATTCACATAATAAACTCTTCATTATATTTTGTATCTTTTCATTATCACTTGAACGAAAATGTAAATAACGCCTATATATTTTTTTATCGTACAATGTTTTTACTAGAAAATCAGAAATAATATCGTTATCAGCAAGCTGACTCATGACGATCCAATCAAAGAACTCCTTTTTCATCAATATATTAACTCCTATGTCCTTTTCCATGGCTGGTTCTATTGAATGGGATACATTCAAATCAAGAATCAATATTTCTCCTTCCTTAATTTCAATATCATTCTGAGCAATTTTTTGCTTAATTAACCCTGAGTAAACATAGATCATCTCTAAATAATCATGTCTATGTTCATCAAATTTTATAAATCTATCGTGCTTGTGAATACCAATGATTTCATTTTCCTTCATCAGCTTATTACTTTCTATTGTCCATTGGCTGTCTTTTAAATTATTTGCATAGAATGCTTTTATTCTCTTATTTTGTTCCTCTATATCAAAATTTTGCTTTTTTATATTAAGGATTTTATCTTCAAATTTATTTAACGTTCTTAGATATTGATCTAATTCTATAAAATTCATGCTATCCTCCTTGTATTTAGGAACTAACCACTTATAATCCTTCGTTTCTAAATCGTCTTAATTTTTCAACTATAATTATAGCATAGATGTCAAAATAAAAGTGGAAAGAGTTTCCTCTAAATGGATAAGGAAGCGATTGCACCAATTTTGTAACAGAAAAATAGTTAATAAAGGAAAAGCTCCCTTAGTGTCAAGCTAAGGGAACATAAATAATATATCTCTATATTCAAATTAATTCTATAGTTTTCAGACAAAGTATATTCGACAACGGAATTCTGCTGTCTGGGGCAGAAGAGGATGATGTGGAGGTTGCCCCGTTATAGGATTTCTACATACCCTTCTGTTCCATTCACGCATATCCGTTGCCCATCCTTTATGAGCTTGGTAGCATTCTCCACCCCTACAACCGCTGGTAAACCATATTCCCGGGCGATCACTGCTCCATGGGTCATCAAGCCACCAACCTCGGTGACCAGGCCCTTTATCGATACAAACAATGGTGTCCAGCTAGGGTCAGTAAAGGGAGTAACCAGTATATCCCCTTCCTCTAAATCAGCATCTTCCATGTTTAAGATTACACGGGCACGTCCCTCTATCACCCCGGAGGAAACGGCCAGCCCTGGCATCGCTTTAGCCGGGAGATTTTTTCCTTTGTACTCACCTGCAATGATTTCACCATCAGAAGTGATCACCCGGGGTGGAGTTAGTAATTCATATAATTTGTACTCATCTTTTCGTTTGCTGATGATCTGGTAATCCATTTTATTTGTCCGTATGACCTCATGAAGCTCTTCAAAAGTAAGATAGTCTATATCTTCTTTTTCATGAATAACCCCCGCCTGTAGAAGCTGTTCGGCTTCTTTTAATAAAGCCTGCTTATAAATGAAGTAGTGATTAACTATCGCATACTTTGGATATTCCCTGAACCCGCTGAAATTCCGGATTAGGTCGATCATTCCCTTTGTTTCTTTGGCTTTTAATTCACCATCAGGTAAGCGCATTAATCCTTCCAATAGCTCTTGTTCTTTTTGTATAGCTTCCCGTCGTCCCTGCTCAAATTTCTCTTTGCTGGCATTAGGGCCAAAGGTTTTGATATTACTGAGAATTATTGGGATAAGTGTATTTGGTTTTTCACTCCAGCGAGGTTTAGTAATATCGATCTCTCCGCTACATCGCATTCCGTATTGGTTAAGATAAGCATAGATAGCTGCTTGGGTTTCCCTTCCGCCTTTAAGCTTCACCAGTTCATCCAAAAAGTGGTCGTCTTTAACATGCTCTAAATAATCAATTACTTCTGGATAAGGACGAATTACATCAGCCACATCCAATAGGGCCAGCCCCATTTCTGAAGTGACATTGTTCGGTATCGATTGGGAAAGGATATCTACTACGTTCTTTTCACCTAACCACTTGCTCATTTTTTCATTGACCCATAATGAAGCATTGGCAATGGCCATAATCACCCCCATACAATCCGGGGCAAATAGCCGCTTCTTTAATTGCTGGAGATCCTCCAGGATATAATCCAATAAATCTGAGCCTGATCTCATTTGGATATTTTGTTTTAATGCTTCGATGGATGCTTGGCTGCCCTTAATCAAATTAGAAACAATTGACGGGTCGCTCCCTACCAGCGCCTGAATCGCTGCAGACGACATGGCTTTATTGCTCTTACCGGTGATTTCTTCCTTTTGATCAGCCGATGAGAGTTTTATGAAATCCCCCCGCTCTATAATGGTCATGAGTGCGTCTTTAATAAGGGGATCGTGTTGTTCCATATTATTTAATAAAACCTCTCTGCTGTCAGGTGAAGCCAGCGTATGGGCAACATCAATAAACAACCTTCCACCGGCCTTAACCATTTGTCCGGCTGCTGTTAATTGCCATAAAGATAATCCTAATGGTTTCATGGGTGCAGTCATCATTTGTTGATGCCCCACAGATATATAGACGTGGTATTCGTGGTCATTGGTTTCAGGAATGGGATATAAAGCTGTAATTGGCCGACTCTGGACAATATAAACCGTATTATCAACCAAACACCATTCGATGTCCTGGGGGCAACTGAAATGTTCTTCAATCCTTCTCCCTATGGACTCCAGCTGTAAAACCTGCTCATCTGTCAGTGCCTGCCTATTCTGACCCTCAGGGGCTATTTCCTGTTTTTTCGTACCGCCAGCTTTTAAAGCATAAATAGCCAGCTTCTTGGTAGATATCTTCTTATCAATCATCTTACCATCACGTACTTTGTAGGTATCGGCATTCACCAGGCCGGAGACCAGGGCCTCACCAAGACCGAAGCTGGCATCAATGGATAAAACCTTTCTATTAGAAGTAACGGGATCGGCAGTAAACAAAACCCCTGCCGCCTGGGGGAAGACCATCTTCTGAACGACCACAGACAGGTAAACCTTACGGTGGTCAAAGCCCTTTTGAATACGGTATGTTACTGCCCGCTCGGTAAACAGCGATGCCCAGCACTTACTGATGTGCTTTAAGATTGCCGTCTTTCCAATAATGTTCAAATACGTATCCTGCTGGCCTGCAAAGGAGGCCGTCGGTAAATCCTCCGCAGTTGCGCTGGATCGTATTGCATAGGCATCTTTTTCCCCAAGTCTTAAGAGGTAGTGATTGATCTCCTCATTGATATCTTCTGGAATGGCAACCCCTTCAATGCACTCACGAATTTCACCACAAATCTGAGAGATTTTATTCCGATCTTCCACCTTTAATCGTGATAACTGGTCAAGTAATTCGTTAATAGCCGATGCTTCCCCAATGATTCTTTTATAGGCCTCCGTAGAAATGCAAAAGCCCTCTGGTACAAGTATTCCTTTAATCTTAGTAAGTTCCCCCAGATTCGCACCTTTACCACCAACAACCATGGCTTTAGTTTTGTCAATCTCCTGAAAACCAAGGACATAAGAACCCATACATACCCCTCCCATTGCATTATTTCCCATAATCCGCTCCAACATTAGATTAACACTAGTACATTATAGCAACAGTCACTGGGAACAAACAGTCTATATTTACAATTTTTTGTATGCTATAATTAAAGTGGGAAGGGTTTATAAAGCCAAGAAAACTCATCCCCTTACCTATAAAATTTTCAGCACTGAATTGCTGCGTAATTGCTGGGAATACTCAAATTCTAAAACTTAAATGTCTTTGAATTTTCCTTGACTCCCCAAAATTCATGGGGAATATATATTAAGATTTAAGTAAATAACACCGATATATGTCATAGGTACATTAAATCCGGCTTTAAGCTTTAAAGAAGTATTTTCAATTCGTGGAAAATCAATAGCTGTAGAAAGGAGTATTTTATGGGTTTAAGTATTCATAAGGATTTTTTTTCAAATGTTAACCGTATGTTTGACAATCTTTCTCTTAACAAAGATTATGACAATGAAGCCCAAAGAGAAGAATTCGTCAGCCGGGCAATATCATTAAAAGAGGCAGGCATTGATATTACAGAAACATCAAAAATTACTGCAAGCTTTTTTAGAGAATTTTCCAATGTTTCTAGGACTACGACAATCATTAATCATGAAGAATGGCTAGAAGCTTTGGGAAAAAGGTATGTAGAGATGCGCGATGAGTTGCACGACATGTATATTGATAACGAAAATGAGCTTTATCGTCAATTGGACAGATTAAATGATGCCTTTCAGCAATCTTTAAATGATACATGCCTGATGCCGGCCTATTCTTATAAAACAGTAGAAGCTAAAATTGTTGCATTTACAGAAGATCAAGACTCAGAACGAATCCAATTTGAGGAAGCAGCCGCAAGGGCTTATGCTGAATGTGAGGAATACAACAAAAATGTTCAAAATATTATGGATAATTTTCGTAAAAATATGTTGAGACATGTCGATACCTTCTACGAGAATTTTATACAGGCTATACAAACAAAAGACTTTACTGCGGCTTATCAAGAAAGTATGACACTACTTAAAAACAGCAAAACCACAGCATACAATGAAATATCATATTCGGATATGCTTCGTATTAAGGATGTTATTAATAATGTACCAACTGAATTTGACGAACAAGGATATCCGACAAAAATGCGATATAATACAGCTGATGAGTCATTTAGGGCACTTCTTCAGGAAAATAGTGTGTCATATTCTGTACGAAAAACCATAGCCGATATTTTTAACTTTTATATTTAAAGTAGATAGGAAGTACATCTAAGGCCTGTATCAAACAATACTAATATCTGAAAATATAAAAAAACCCTTGCATTACCTAATACGTATTGTTTGGCAAGCAAGGGCTAAATTTTTTTAATCTAAATATTACTTAACTATATAGCCATAGGGTGCTAAATAATCTATTGTCATATGTGTTCTGCCTAAGAACGTATTATATCTATTGGTAGCATCCTTCCAAATTCCGCTAAACATAAACTGCCATACTCCTATAGGGCTGGCACTTTGGGTAAATGTGTACGAGTATGTATCGGGAGAACCGTTCAAATAGTAAAACGAAAAATGGTCTGGCCATTTGATTTTATAAGACAAATTACTCAAATACAGATTATTTTGGCTTGAAACATATTCTTTGACAGTAACACTACGCAATGCATATAAATTATTTTGTGAAACCGGTGTACTAGCAGATATTGTTGTTGATGAAACTGGAGATTCAAAACTAGCGTACCCGTTGTAAGAAACGGACGAGTTGTGTGCGGAAATATTAGATATAGTTGCCCTTCCAGGAACAGCCTGTCCAGCATAAAAAGCATAATGGTAAGTTGGGTCTAAATTATCAATCTCATCCCATGTACTCGGATAATATGGATTATACGGTGAAAGGATAACGCAATATACTCTTGCCCCAACACTTGTATCAAATCTCACATGATAAACGTCTTTAGATGCACCAAAGCTTGTTGTAGAGGAGGTTGAGAAGTATTGAACATTCCCCCCAGCAGCAGGTGAATAAGACTCACCGTCTGTTCCATATCCGCTATCAAAAACTAGACTATTCGTTGTCATATCAGCAATTCTAACTCTAACTTTCTTGCTTGCCAAAGCCGTTACGGTATCCCAATTTCCAGTCATAACAGTATAGTATGAATGTGAACCATAAACAGCACTGCCAAGATAATCGTTAACATGTCCTTGGTTAGCGTTTGTGCTATAAACAGATTGGTTTTCACTTGCAACAAATGTAGATGCATACAAAGATGGATATCCCATGGGTTGATAATCATCACTCCAAGTGTCTTCGTTGCCTGGTTGATACCGATTCCACACAATATCTATATCATCAGTCGCAGTCATTGTTGATGGTTGAAAGTATGCAGTTCGATAATTCCAATAATAACTGTTGGTAAGAAGTGGCGATATTGGTTTAGTCACCTCAGGCGTTTCTTCCTCAAGAGCATCGGTGCTTTCAGATATTTGAAGCTCATCCACAACAGTTGGTTCCAATATTTTACCTTGGATAGGGTTTAAATTATCAGTAAAGCTTGCCCCATTTTCAAAATGGTTATTGAGATTAATACTCCTCTTTGTTTTTTCAAGTGTATTAAAATTTTCACTGACAGTTGTTTCTTGGATTGTGTCTATGTTGTGTTCCTGTGCAGATATTTCATTAGCAGAAACAGAGAAGCCTGTACAAAAAACCATCGTTAAAATTAACATTACATATAGTGCTTTCTTAAATTTCATAAACATAACCCCTTTCACAAAAATATTACGCTTACACCACTGACACTATCGAGACTTAGAGGCTATAACTAGCTTCATTGTGAAATCATAGCCGCTCAAATAAAATTAATTTTTTTCATTGACATCCCCCCATTTTTATCGTACTTTTCATTGGACTTTGTTTCGATATCTCAAATGGTACATAAATTAATAGATGTACCAACCGAAATATTCTTAGGTCAAAAGTAGCTTAATATTTCCAAAATTCAAAATCCCTTTAAATATTTTTTAATTAAGGTAATTATTGTTATTATTTCTATATTATAACATAAATTTATTAAGAAGAAAACACTCCGTCTTTTTCCTATCATTAAACAAATTATGCTGGCAAGTTAGGTTACCTATCGAATACTAAGTACGGGAGTTCCTCTTTAAAATTTATGTATTGAGATAACATATTTATTTATTCAACCAAATATTATTTCGTTAATGTCATTTTAAAAAAAGGTAAAAAAGTAACAGCACCTTATTTTTAAGGTGCCTTACTTATTTCCATGAATAATCTCTATGCTTTGATATTGTCTTTTTTAAAACTATTTTAATAATATACTATAAATTTTCAATTTAGTTATGTCCTAAATCTAAAGGTTTTTGGTGCCAAATAGTATACCAAAATACATGAAACAATCGAGTATATTATGCAGAATACAATGGTCATTAGCCCAAAAACTAATGTTGGCATTTTTAACTGCATCATAAAGAAACACAACAGATAAGTTATTGAGAGTACAATCTGATAGGTTGCACTTTTCATTTCTGTTTTTACATTATAGGGCTGCAGAAGATAATAGAGCATAAGGTAATGAACCGAGAAAAAAATACTCATACAGACAATAGAAACAAACAATACTCCATAATTTATGGGATTGTCCGCCCCACCCGAAACAAAAAGTAGTAATGCAAGTCCAGCTCCAATAATAGTTGCAGGCAATAGATTCACTTTAATAATCTCACGTAAACGAATCTTAAATAAGGCTAAAACAAATTCAGGCTGTTTATAGAAAGAGTAGGTTAATAGACTGTGATCACAGTTTATGAACAAGGCCTTTGTAAAACCGGTTCCTCGGTTAATACTATACATGATAAACACAAAATAGGGAAGGTAGGTCATCAGTAACTCGTTAATATTTGTTTTAATCTCTGGTACAAAGTTAAACAGTAGTAGCAGCCCAAAAATCAGAAAAACACTCACCATACTGATATTTATAGAAGATCTCCAGAGAATTTTTTGATGACGCTTGACAAACAGCTCGTTGAGATACTCGAATCCCTTCTTTCTACTGGTAATTCCCGTATTTACCGAAATCGCCCTCCGACTCATTTGAGTGGAAGCCTCTCTTATGTTGTTCATTTGATTCATCGAGTCTGTAAGGATTTGCTTATACATCTCTTGATAGCTTTTGAAGCTGAGAATCTTCATTACCGAAACGCCACCGCTTATAATGCACAGTACCATAAAACCTACTGAAGCAGCAAAGGGAAGTACAATACCCAAAGCAGGCAATCCATAGCCTAAAGAAAGGAAGATCAGCATTACACCCCACTTAAACATGCCCATACTATTCTCGTTGGTAATACGTCCAGTCTTTTCATAGGCCTTAAGGAAATACCCAGCCATGGTCAGCTTCAGCCCTGCAACGAAAAAGGGTATGAGTACACACATCCAAAGGGGGATTTGATTAGACAGCCCAAACCCGATGGCAAAGGGAAGAAACCCAATTATAACCTTCAATATCGCATAGCCATAATTGACCAAGGTATATGATCGCGCCTTCATTCTCATCAGGATCATGGCATAATACTTATCTCTGGATGGATTAAACATATGGGTATTAAAAATAGCCCCTAGAATAGATAAAAACACAAGCAGATGGATAAAAACATGATTCTGCGGATGCGTTTTATACAGGGCTGATGCCCCCTGAATCATAATCAGAAAGTACAAAAATTTCCCTAAAAATGTGGAAATGATCTCCCAAAGCACAGAAATTACATTTGCTGTCATTTTTAGTCCTCGTACCTGGTATAGCGTGTCTGGGAGTAATCTCTTTAAAAAAGGAACCTGCTTAATTGAATATAAAATACTGTTCACCCGATATGTGTTTTTTAAGGAAAAAGAGTTTTGTAAGACTTTATTCATCATTTTCCTCCCGAAAGGCTGACATAATTTTTTCTTTAAATTCTCGGCTATCTAAATTAATTTTATCCACAACCTCCAGCTCCCCACCTTGAAGAAGTACAATTTCATCGCATAAATCCAGAGCCAGATCCATAATATGGGTTGAAAAGATAATAATTTTCCCCGCCTTTAAAGAACGTAATAATTGCTTCATCTCCTCTGCAACTACAACATCCAAGGAAGTCAGCGGCTCATCAAGAAGTAAAATATTGGGACTGACAATAATATTAACAAGCATTTGCATCTTATTTTTCATACCATGTGAATAATCCTTTAGAAGCCTGTCTCTATCATCTGGCCTAATGCCCATATAATCAAAATACTCATCAAAGGATTTAGGATTGGGAACCGCCCTTTCGTTGATATCTAAAAAGAACTTTAGAAATTCCCGCCCAGTTAAAAATTCTGGTACCGTGGGGGTAGAAAGCACATAGCCAATATCTTCTGCCGTTACTTCTCGCTCTTCTCCCTCCTCTTCCAAATAAAAGCGTCCACCATCCATTTTAATATCACGATTTAAGCAATTGAAAAGCGTGGTTTTACCTGCACCGTTCCTGCCTAACAGACCGTAAATTTTACCTTCCTCAAATACAAAGTTAATATCCTTTAGAACTTCTTTCTTCTCAAAATGTTTTGATAAATGCTCAATAACAAATTTCATATTTAGACACCTCTTTTCTAATCCTTAAATGAAGTTGCATTTTGATTAAAACCTAATTTTTATATCTTAATTAAACAGCCTATTGCTATTATAATCTTATTCTTTTTCTTCCAACAGGCAATTCTTTGGTCTGGTATAGCCGATAGAAAAAACAAGTATGACCAAAATAATGCTAAAAGTTATAATTGAGATTACTGGTTTAACAAACCATGATAACAAAAAATCCAAATATACCAATTATAAATATCATAACAAGAATTTTTTTTATCCGTCCTATGGCTATTCTAGGATCATATTTTCTCCGTTCCTCCAAATTCATTGCCAATACCATTTTAGCCATTTAGACGATTTTTTGACGTCCACTAATGAAAAAAATAAGTATATTGTAAATGCAGCAGAAGCAATTAAAAGAATACCCCTCTGGAATTTATCCATTAATTTCACCTGCTTTTCTTTAATAGTTTTACTAGATGAAACATTTAAATTACCAAATAACTTTATATTATGGTATTTTAACATACTTTTAGCTCTATTCATACATTTCATGTGAAATTGCATAGAATTCCCATTGCCATTCTCCCTTAAATCTCCCAAAACGGCTTTAATGCAAATTATTTTTTTGATGTTTTTTTGGCCAACAGCCATGATTTTTTATGCCAAAATAAAGTGGGAAGGATGGTTTCATCTTTAGTTTTCTACTTGGTGTTGTTTAAAGCTAAGATATGCCCCTAATACCATTAGTAACGATAGTACACCTGCAACAACCAACGTAGCAGAAGGTAGCATAATTACTTTTTTAAAGAGATAAAATGCTTCAAAGGTTTTAAAATGGTGTACCCCTATTAAGAGATTAGTAGGTAGAAACATCAGGATTGTCTGCACCATCGTACCAGCAAATATATCGAGGGGCACTGTAGGAAACAGCATAACAACCGCACCAGCGATAAGTGATGTAAAAGGTGTTTTACTTCTAGATGAAATGAATAAAATCATTGAGGTTAAAAATAATAGGCCAACAAAGCTGATAGCCGATACTGCTAGATAGCTTGTCAGATAGGTAAATGCGTAAGGACTTGGATTTACCGCCCAATTTTGCAAAAAAGATTTTGAACCTGCTACCCCAAAAAAGGAGAATATAATGACAATATTAATGAATTGTATTAATAACCATGATACAATTGCAAGTAAAAATGCTACGATCATCTTTGCTATAATTAATTTGCTCTTACCATACTTTGCGCTCAGAAGAAGTGAATCTGTTTTTTTCGCATATTCGTTAGAAAACATTGGTGTCAGTACTACAATTAAAAACAAACCAACAGTAAAAGGTAGAACCGTTTGTATAGCATGAAGCCTTGACCACCCCCACCTGTAATCGTAATAGGCTTCATATTCATTACTTAAGTAACCATACATTTCCTCTGCTTTGGAGGCTAAAGCTTCACCTTTTTGACCTTCATAGGTTTCACGATAATATTCAGCTATTTCCTTACCTGCTCGATCAGCCGACATATAAAAGTTCGATGCCACTTCAGGATCTTCTAACCTCTGAAAGGCTCGACTATTCAAAATATCTTGCTTAACAAATCTTCCGATATTTTCAGGAGAATTGATAGTTTCTTTAGAAAGCCCGTGAGCAAGCAATTCCTCTGTTATCCTCTTGCGCTCTTCTTCGTTAACCTGGTTATCAGGATTATTCAATATTCCATTTTTCAAATCTTTGATATGCTGTGTCCATGTATCATCAATCAAACCTGCAAAGCTTGATTGTTCTTGTTGAAGCTCCATTACTTTTTCCTTGTTGTAAGGCATACTATATGTTGGTTCATTTCCGAATGTTCCAAAGAATATCATCAATATATCAATAAAAAGAATTACTATAAAAATTCCTAAAACCACGGGTCTACGAATACTTTTATTTATCTCAAATCTTATTAATTCTTTCAAAGTCATCACCTCCGCTAATTTTCCACTTGCCATTGTTGAAATGTTCGACATGCAATCAGCACCATCGAAATAGATGCTGCTACAGCTACTGTCAATACTACATATTGCATCAAAACTGCATTTCCCAAAATATAATAAGCCTTAAAGAACATGAAATGATTAGCAGCTATTAGTACCTGAGAAGGCATAAAATACAATAACTCACCTATAATTCCTTGGATGCCCCCTATAACTGGAAACAACAGTACCATACCACTTACCAATAATGAAATAAAAGAGGATTTAAAATTCCTAGAAAAAAATATTAATTTCTCTAAAAATGCAAAAACGAAAACCACCAATCAGCTAATAGTTCCCTGTTTGGTGGTCAGTTCAATATTAATATTATGGCAAATAAAACCAGCACATTGGATATTTTCTAGCTTTGATTCTAATATAACTTTCTCTTCACCCTCCATTGCCCCATTAACACTCATAATAATAAACAGCTCATTAAAAGTCTACCTCTATTCCCTTGATGGCATGATATTCTAAAACTGAAATATTTTTAACCCTTCTATAATTAATCATGAATACCAATTGAATAAAGTACATACTATTACTTATGTTTTTAGTCTCTCAAGCTTTTACGATGGAATCTTTACAGTAAATTTGGTATGTTCTAGATTACTTTCTGCTGTTATTGTTCCATTATGGGCAGTAACAATTTCTTTAGCAATAGCCAGACCCAATCCGGCTCCGCCTGTGTTGGTTGAACGAGCAGAATCCAATCGATAAAATTTATCAAAAATAGTATTTAACCTTTGGGAAGGAATCTGATCACCCTGATTGGTAAAAGTAATCATAATATTCTCTCCTTGCTGAGCTGCAGAAATATAAATAATACTGTTTTCATAGCTATAGGTGATTGCGTTTTTTAAGATATTATTAAAAACTCGAGCAAGCTTATCAGCATCTCCCACTAGGATGAGGTCATCAGGCACATCAATGGATACTTGTTTCCCTTGGGGTTCAAGCATAGGGTAAAACTCGTCGGCTAACTGCTGAAGCATAAAAGCCAATTTTATTTTCCCTTTATTCAAAACAATGGACTGCAGATTGAATCTTGTGATCTCAAAAAACTCGTTAATTAATTCCTCCAGTCTAAAGGCTTTCTCTAAAGCGATGCCAACATATTTAGATTTTTGCGCTACTGGCATTTCCGGTGCTTCATCTAAAAGACTCAAATATCCAATGACTGAAGCCAGGGGAGTTTTTAGATCGTGGGCCAAATAAGTGATCAGATCATTTTTCCGTTGCATTTCAGTTTGCACCAATTGCTGATTTTTTTCAGAGACCGCCTTTATCTTTATTAGCTGTGTTTCAATCTCGGAATATTTTTTGGGTAGCATTAGGTCAACATTATTTGAATTCATAAATGAACTTATTGATTCAGAAATAAAAGCAATATCTTTATTACTTCTATACCGCTCATACAGATATGCCGCAATACTTGCGCACAGTCCTAAAATTACTATAAAAGTAAAAAATACTTTAATAAGAAATTGCTTTAATTGAGCCCAATTTTCAAATATAACGCCCAAATTTCCACGTATTGGAAAATCAGTATAAATGTTAAATCGATTATAGAACCATCCTTTAATGAATCCGTGTAATTCCTGATCTACCAGGCGAATAGTCCCAGTATAGATTAAAATAAATGCTATAATAATAAGCCCAGCTTTTAAAATATTTTTTTCGCTATTTTTCAATTTTGTAGCCAACCCCCCATACCGTTTTAATGTATTTGGGATGCTCCGCAGAATCATGCATTTTTTCCCTCAGGTGCCGAATGTGTACCATCACCGTATTATTATTGTTACTGAAATATTTGTCTCCCCATACCTCTCGGAAAATATCCTCGGAACTGACTACACGCCCCCGGTTGGAAGCCAATAGCCACAGGATAGAAAATTCCGTAGGTGTTAAAGCAACATTTTTTTCGTTCAACATACATTCATGTGTATCCTTGTTTAATACTAATCCGGAAAATTCAATCACCTTTTCTTCATGTAATGATTTTCCAGCATTATATTTGGTAAACCTGCGTATCTGGGCTTTGACACGAGCAACAAGTTCCAAGGGCTGAAAGGGTTTTGTCATGTAATCGTCTGCCCCCAATGTTAATCCGTTAATTTTATCGATTTCTTCTCCCTTTGCAGTGAGCATAATGACTGGGAAATTGTAGGCTTCTCTGATTTTTTGACAAAGAGTAAAGCCATCAATATCAGGCAGCATGACATCAAGTATTGCAATATTCAGCTCTTCTGACCTAATGCACGCCAAGGCGTCCTGACCGTTATAGAACTTATATACTTTAAAGCCTTCATTTTCTAAATACACTTCGATCAGATCTGCTATAGCCTGTTCATCGTCTACAACTAAAACATGGGTACCCATAGGTCTCATCATCCTCTTCATAATTATAAAAGTATTCATTACCATTATACTGTTAATTTAACCCTTTCTAAATAAAATTAAGGGTAATTTTTATACTTTTTTCCGCCAGATTGGCTTATTATTATAAATTAAATTCAAAGTTATCCGCTTTACCTAATTAAATCCTTATTTCACATTTAGAGAATAATTCATTTTTATCTATCGTTACAGTCCTGCACAATTCTTTAAATTCTTCTAATAGCTGACGAACTTCCCTTATCTTTTTAGATAGTTTGTATACACCGTGAATGCATCTATGATGTGATACTGTTCTGTATAAGGATTACCTTCTGCACCTGCAGTCACTAAGATATATTCAGTTCCATTTTTCTCAGCTAAGCTAGCCAAACACAATCCAGCTTCACCGGTATATCCGGTTTTACCACCGATAATCCTTCCACCATCGAATTCATAGGTATCTATCCTCTTCGACAAAGTGCTGTAAAAGGTGATTCCACCAGAGTGTAGATTTGTGCTGGCAGTAGAATGACGTTCGGAGGTGAAAATCTGACGAAAGGTTTCATTCTTCAGTGAATACTCAAGCAATGTAGCAATATCCTTTACTGTAGTATAGTGATTCTCGTTGTGAAGCCCTGTTACATTGGTAAAATGGGTATCCTCCATCCCCAGCTCCTTTGCTTTCTTGTTCATCAGTTTTACAAATTCTTTTTCTGATCCGGAGATACCAATAGCTAGCCCTATGGAAGCATCTGCACCGGAAGGCAGCATCGTTCCATATAGCAGATCAATTGCTGAGACTTCTTCACCAGGTAAAAACCCAGCCATCGAAGCATTAGCCGCATATAGGTCGGGAAAGATTTTCTTTGGAAGGATCATCGTCTCTTTTAAATCAGAAATATTTTCAATTGCTACTATTGTAGTCATGATTTTTGTAAGAGAAGCTGGATAGATTCTTTCCTCACTTCTAATGTTACTGACTACCTTCTGGTCCTTTAAACGTACCAGCATTAAATAGGGGCTATACAGCTCCGACCCTGATAAACTCTCATTTACTTTTTCTTGTTTATCTCGAGGCAAGGTGTTTTGCTGCTCTAAATCTGATGACGGAATTCTAATGTCCTCAAATGATTTACCTATAATAAATGGCACATATTTACTGACACCTTTATATACTCCTGTTATCAAGAACATTATAATAACAATTGAAATACATAGTCTAAAGTACTTATTTTTTTTGTTTTTTCTTCTGTTTCGACGCATAAAAACAACTCCTTTCATGATCTATTTAACCATAGAAGAAGGAGTTGTGTTTTAATTTCCGCTTAGTAAAATCTTAAGATTTCCTTATGACAAGCAGTCATTAATGTAAAATGTATATTGTTTATGTCGTCAAACAACGATTTTTCATTGTCAAAATAACTTAATTTTAATTGCTCCGTATATCATAAACAAAAAAATGATAGAAAATAAATGAAGTGATAGCCTATACAAAGTATACATTTCATGTCTATTTATCATCTCTAAATACCTTATGGTGAAATAGCACACAAGCTCCACCATATTCTGTGTTGCATATTCTTATAGAGCCTCCCAGCTGTTCAACCAATTGTTTAACAATATAAAGTCCTAAACCAGAATGTCCGTCTTTGCTTGGACGGGCTACATCTCCTCTATAGAACTTGTCAAAAGCTCTTTCCATATCTTTAGCGCTAAAACCGCTACCAGAATCACATATCTCATAAGATATGCGTTCTTTTTCAGCCTTTACAGATATATTGATTTCACCTCCTGCGGGGGTATATTGCAAGCTATTAGATACAATGTTATCAAGAATTCGCTCCAATTTTTCCGTATCAATCAAAAATGGATTTCGCATATCACCTTGCATTTTCAACATAATTTCTATTCCCTTTTGTTTGGCTTGCAATTCATAATGATGTATCTTTTGCTCCAAAAAATCAGATAGATTTATCGCAACAAGCTGTAATTGTACGTATGATTTCTCTAAATCAGATGTGTATTGCATTTGCTGGACAAGTGCAGCGCTTTTTTCGGAATTTCCTTTTATAACAGATAGATATCTATGAAGCTTTTCATTGTCACTAATATCAGATTCTAATAATGCTTCGGAGTATCCTCTTATAATAGAGAGCGGTGTTTTTAAATCATGTGCTAATGATTCAACCATTTCCATTCTCTCTTGTTCCATCTTCCATTGTGTAGATAAAGATTTCTTTAGCCCCTCTTTCATCTCTGAAAAAGCTTCGCAAAGTTTACCAAGTTCATTTTCTGAATGATAGTTGATTTCAAAATCAAGATCTTTTTCCTTTATTTTCCTAGATGCATCCATCAATATTTGTAATGGATGATTTATATTTTTTACAAAAACTTTCGAAAACAGCCAAGTAAATACAACTATATAAAGAAATGGAGACAATAACGCTATAATAAGAATCGCAATTACTAATCTACCACTATTTTCAACATACGAAAGTTTTAATTTATAGGAAAGAGTAACAGCTCCTGCAATTTCTCCACTGTCATTAATAATAGGTACGACATGGATAAAATTATCTTGATGCCTGAAAGTAGTATTAAGTTGGTTATAAAGTTGCCTTTTTGTTTCAAATAGATTTTCCTGATTGGTACCGTATAATATATTACCTTCTCCATCATAGACTTGATAAGCTATGCCATCTCCACTGATTACATTTTGCAGCCCTTTTTCTCCTAATTGTGATAGTAGGGCTGTATTTTCTTTACGAATATATTGATCAATTCCAGGTATTTGTTGTTCATAATAGTTTGCAGGGTAGATACTCTTATGTTGAACTTGAAAATATAAAGCGACAGCAAAAATATAGGTAATAACTGTCGCTATGATGCTGGCAATCACAATCCATGTAAAAGTGAGCCTAAATTGGGTTACAAGCGGTCTGCTTTTCATATTGTGTTTTTCACCCCTTTCTTAAACCCTATTCCACTTATACCCAATTCCCCAAACTGTGGAAATATATTCATCGGTTGTACTGGCGGTAAGTTTTGCCCGGATTTTTTTAATATGTTCCACGACTGTTGCAGAATCACCCTCGGAATCATATCCCCAAATTTTTTCATAGATATGTTCTCGGGAGAATACTTGCCCGGCATGGAGCGCTAACAGTTCAACAATATCATATTCACGCTTTGTCAACATAATATTTTCTCCATTAATTTTTACAGTGCGTTCTTTTATATTTAGACTAAGCTCTCCAAAATATAGTACTGCACGCTTATTTTCTTCATTAATATATTGAGACCGCTTTTCCCTCCGTAAATTTGCATCAATTCTCGCCATCAGTTCCTTTAGCCCAAAAGGCTTTACGATGTAATCATCCCCTCCTAAAGTCAACCCTTTGATTTTGTCGGTTTCTGATTGTTTTGCACTCAGAAAGATGATGGGACACAATACATCATCTCGAATATTACGGCAAACCTCAAAGCCATCAATTCCAGGCATCATAATGTCTAATATTATAAGGTCAGGCTGCTTCTTAGCCAATTCTATACCTTTCGGACCGTCGTATGCTACTAATACTTCATGTCCCTTCGCTTTTAGTTCGTCCTCTAGTAGCATTACAAGTTCCTGTTCGTCATCAATTATCAGTATTTTGCTCAATGTATCACCTCCAGTCTGGTTTAGCTTTATGGAGAAAAGACAATTTTAGTCTGCCCAATTTAGTATCTATTGATTTTCTCACCTGTCAAGTCTGTAAGCTTATAAATAGTGTATCTAAAACATCTGACTTCACGCTTCAATTTCAGCGATTACCTGCTTCCTTTTACCGTTGTGATAATAAATATAATCTACCTTTGATAATCTCCCCAAGGTATATTATCAAATTTCAAAGGTTCTTTTGTCATAAGTGTTTCATCTGATTTTAGCACAAATCATCAGGTAAGCGGGTACATCCACTTAATATGGTAATAAAATAATCATAATATTAAATATATTTTTGTAAATTCTTAATCTTAAGCCTTTCTTCCTTCCCATTTATTAAACCAGGTGATTCCGCCAGCCAATGTAACCGCAAAACATATTCCTACTGCTACCAGACCTATCACTAACTGATTTATAACAAAACCTGATGAAATGCTCTCCGGAGGTATTTGCATATCAGATGTAAATTGTAAATAAGGATTTAGAAGTCTCGTTAGTCGTACCGGCCATGCCCATGGTATAAACTGCCATACTTTATCTCCGAGGCTGGTAGAACCCATTAACGCAGCATTTAACAGACCGGCTATGCTAATACCAATAGATGCTCCCATTCCCCATGTAAAACTAGCCCACAGCTGTAATGTCAATATCGGAATAGTTCCTATAATACAAAGTATAGCTGCCGCTATAAAGATAGGCCAAGCTATAGGAACATTTAGAATTAACTGCAAACCAATACCAAGTACAATCAATGCAATTAATGTACTTATTGTTGCAGATAGAATTAATATGACAAGTTTCCCCATATACAAACGGCTCCGAGGTATTTTGCTACTTAAAAATCCATTGAAACTACCGGCAAGTTCTTCTTGATATACAATAAATCCTGAAACAATACCAGCACCTAATGGAATAATAAATGAAGTCCATGCCTCAAAAAACACTTGAAAAGCGAGTATTTGTGTATTTTGATCAATACCTCTTAAAGTGATATATCCTATAATCAGAGCTCCATAAATTATAGGTATCAAAAAAGTTAGCCATCTTATAGGAGTTCTCTTTGTTTTCAGCCATTCTGATAATAATATATTCATCATCTTACCTCCCTCTTACTAAACCATACTGCTGTTAATATCGTCACAACAACAAACACTATTAACGATATTCCTATCCCGGCTGGTATAACAGAAGGATCCCGAAGTGGATCAGCAGCTTCCAATAAAACACCATTTGGGTGTACACCAATAATAGGAGACATCAATCTTGTAACCCAACTCCACGGAAAGTATATCCAGTAAGATTTTGCTGCAGCAAAAACTCCTACTAACATCCCTGCAAAACCAACTGCCATACTAAAAAACATCCCTTTCCAAGTGGCAGCCCATAGCTGAATTGGAATAAGTGCCAATGAAACAATCCATGAAACTATGCTCGCAGTAAAGATTTCTATCCATGGAACTGCTCCTTTTGCAGTAATAAGCCCAGCTATGACAACTGAAATTATGAGCACAAGGCTTGAAAGAAAAGTATGAATTGCCATACCTGCAACTTTACTAATCCATATAGAAATGGGTGATATATTGTGAGCAAGTAAGGTGCGATAATTTCCTGCCTTTTTCTCTTGGGAATCAATTAGGGCTGCAAATAAAGCTATACCAAGAGGTAGAAAAATAACTGGCCACCAATTAAATACTAAATTTGTAATGAGCTCCCATGGTCTTAAATAATTGGGAGGCATTAACAATTTTTGTGGTACTGCTTGTAGTACAAAAAAAAGTGGAGCTAGTAATATAATTTTTTTGGTAATTGTTCTTTTATATTTAATAAGTTCAGATTGTATTTTTCTCATTATTTATCCCTACCTTTAATAGCATTCATAAAGATTTCTTCAAGATTATCTTCAGGATTTACTTTTCCTTGGTACCGTAAACTACCATCACTTATAATGCCTATGGTATCTACCACCTGAGCGACCTCAGATAAAATATGACTTGAAAGAATTACTGTAATACCCTTTTTAGGGAATGAAGCAAATAATTCGCGTAATTCCTGAATACCTACAGGATCAAGTCCATTAGTAGGTTCATCTAAAATCAATAATTCAGGATCCCCCAAGAGCGCAATAGCAATCCCTAATCTTTGTTTCATTCCCAAAGAAAATTGTGATGCTCGTTTTTTTCCGGTATTTGTTAAATCTACAGTTTCAAGAACATCATAAATTTTTTCTTTAGGTATACCCATGAGTTTTGTATAAACCATAAGATTTTCGACTGCTGTTAGATTTCCATATAGTGAGGGGGCTTCAATAAGGGAACCAATTTTCGCAAGGTGCTGACGTTCCCATTCTTCGCCATCAAAAATAATTTTGCCTTTTGTAGGTCGCAAAAGTCCTATGATCATTTTGAGCGTTGTTGTTTTTCCAGCGCCATTAGGTCCAAGAAGTCCATAAATACTGTTTCGTTTTATTTGTATCGAAACCTCATTTACTGCTAATTGTTTCCCAAATTGTTTCGATAAATTGTTTGTTTCAAGAATTAAATCATTCATTTATAATCTTCCTTTCTATTGAGTTGTTTTCCTTACAATACAAAGATTAATAGATAAAAATAAAGATTCTATAATATTTTTAAAAATTTATACAACAGATAGATAAAAAACAGATAGATCGTTTTTAAAAGAGTGACTATTTATGAAGTCTTTAACACATATGACATCAAAAATCTAATGGAATATTTTCGGATAGATAGAAGATAAATCTTATCAGGTAATGGCATAGCCCAGATTTAACTGACACCAGGTATAGCTATAGCTCGGGTTCGTCTAAAGCCAATGTATGAGCCATAGGGGGATTCGCTAAGAAGCTACTAATTACAGTCATTAAACCTTCTCTTTCAAGTTTTGAATTCTAATTTTGAGGTACAAAAAAGACGCTCATTTTAATGAACGTCCTTCAACAAATATTTAGTTACTTTAATCAATTCTAAATACAAGCAGAACAATGGCATTTTCTCACATTACTTCATTATCAAGGAATACCTGGCATGATTTATCCTGTTTTCTGGTTCATCATGCTGTCAATAAGAAAGATATTCTTCGCAGTAGGTGTATTTAAAAGCAAAGTATATCATGCTAATATTCTTTACTGATGTTGAAATAGGAAGTGTTTCTGAATTTTGTATAATCCTGTACACTTTTTATTATTTTCTGCTCTAATAATCACCATTTTTATCATACAAAGGGAGTTCTTAAATATCCAATCACAGCTAAAATAAGAAAATGCATCGGATAGAATATGTACATAAACCGCTGAAATCCCTTGCCGGTGGTTCCTTTTTCGCCGGTATAAAAGCCAACCGTCAGAATGCCGAGATAGGGTCCGAGCAAATTCAGAATACAGGTTCTTAACATTTTCAAATCTTCCAGCGTATAGGCAATCAGCCTGTAACGGGCAAGAATAAGCACTGGAATAAAAATTAGTGCCTTTTGCCATGTCGGTCGGTTTCTCACCGCATAGAACATGAAGATAATAAAGATGTAACCCTCACTGCCTTCAAACCGAAGAAGCCGAGCTAGAGCACCTGCCATCACGATAACACCGATTCCAAGCAGCTTGTATCCCTTTCCCGAACATTTTTCATAACCCCAAAGAGTCAACAGACCCAATCCCAAAGTGAAGAGGATATTCAGAGGAACTTCCCTCCAATCTCCGGCGATACCATACATCCGATTTTCCGCCAGTTCAAACAAAATATAAGGGCCTTGAGCGAGAATCGCTGTGGAAAAAATGCGCAAAATATACTTTTTGATGCTTCGGGTGTGCAAAAAGCCCTCAACAATGCAGAACATAAAAACAGGGGCCGCCACTCGACCTAAATAGAATAGCAGATGAGGAGCCCATGACATTGTCCAATTACTTAAATTCTTCTGTCCAATAGAAGCAAGCCAATCTGCCATAGGGGCAATTGTATTTTCCACCGGAAAAATCCGTATAAAATGGTCGAAGAACATAGAGACAAGGGCGAGAGTTTTAAGTTGTTTGCTGTTCATCGGAAAGATCCTGTCATTTCATCCTCGACAGCCGTAACCTGCTCAACTAAAGAGTTGTTGTCCTGTGTAGTTGCCGTACCGTAGGAAATGTCCGTATCATAGCGATGGCTTCGCTGTATTTCCTTGGTGCGGCGGTCAAATTCACTGTCTCCTTCTCTCAAAACCGTTACGGAAGTGATTTGGCCTAAGCGATTCCGGTGTACGGAAATATCCACCGTACCTTCCTCCCGTGTCTGTATCGAACCAAGCATTTCATCGGTATAGGTTCGTACCGCTTCACCCTTATAAAGATAATAGCCGTCCGTCCCTTTGATAATACCTTGGTTTGCATACTCCTGCGCAACCGTCTCCTCGTCTAGACAAAGATCAACGATTACTCGAAATGCACCTTTTTCAACTTTGAATTCTTTTGCCAGTGCAGCCTTCACCTGATTTGCAATAACATCTGGATCATTAGAATTATCAGCCTCCAACACATCAAAAATTACGTTATCGGCACGCTGATTTGCATTTTCACCCAACGCAATATCTCTTGCAAGCCCCGCCTTGATACCCCATCGGGAGGATGTACTGCTGCAATAGCTACTCAAATAAGCCGAGAAGGGAGCCTGTCCTCCGGTTGCAAACGCAAAGGTGCTAACCAGCACAAATAATACGGAAACCACCAAAATCGTGGCTGTTGCCTTCTTATAGCTCATAATATTTTTAATGCGATGCTCTACTTCTGTTTTGGAAAAGGCACTGTACAGCAGCGTGCGTCTACCATTAATCGCCATAGAAAGAAGGCTTGTGGCATAGCTTTTCCGTTCTTCCACACCGGTCATTCTAAGCACAGCAGCGTCACAGGCTACCTCCAAATCTGAAGACAAGCATTTTGACATGAGCCATACTAACGGGTTATACCAGTGCAGACACAAAGCAAGCAGCATGACTGCTTTCAGCCAGTTATCCCTACGTTTGATGTGCATGGTTTCATGGGCAAGAATATGCCGCAATAACTGAATCTGCCGGAAATCCATGCCCCCAGGCAGATATATACGGGGATTCAAAACACCACAAACCAGAGGCGAAGCGATTTCGTCATTGGTGAACACAAGGATATGCCCCATGCCCATGTCCCGAAGAATTGTGATGATAGTTTGGTTATGCTCCACCAGCAGGCTGTTTTTCAACTTCCTTGAATATCGGATCTTTTGAGACAGCAAAACTCCCATTGTGGTGATAACCCCTAAGGCAAAAACAGCTGTCAGTACAAGCTGCCAGTTTAGCGGCAAACCGCCGGTGCTCTCCGTAAAGCTATAGAGCACCGCTTCCGAGGCGGTTGTGGCTGTCTCTTCCGAAAGGTCGGTCACATAAACGGTCGGGCTGTTTGAAAGCTGCATCTGCCACTCCGGCACAGGCGCGCTGATAGGACTGGACAAGGAAAAAGGCACCAGCAGTCGAATAAGTACCAAGCCCCACAGTAGAGGGAAAACAAACTTGGGCAAGTAATCTCTCAAAAATCTCCTAAGTAACAATACTATGACAATGATTACGCTTCCGTACAGGGCCATCAGGTACAGCGGCATATCCATCCTGAAATGCAGCATGTTATTTCGCCTCCTCAATCAGTTTGGCAAGGCGTTTTGCTTCTTCTTCTGAAATGCCTTGATTTTTAAGAAAGGCCGAAAAGAACAGTTCACTAGAGCCGCCGAACATTTTATCGATGAGTTGCTCCGTTTCACTCTGCTGTACTTCGTCTCTGGTAACCAGAGGCTTGCACATAAAACCGGGCTCCTCCCGTTCGATAGCACCTTTTTCAATACATTTTTTGATAACTGTGTAGGTGGTGTTCTTGTTCCAGCCTACACGCTCTGTTAATACTTCTACGATGCTGCGGGCAGGAATATTACCTTGTTCCCATAAAACCTCCATGACCTTAAGCTCAGAGTCAAAAAGCTTGACATTCATAAAATCATCCTCCTTTTGATTGTTTAGACTATTGGAATAGTCTAAACACACAATTAGACTATCACGATAGTCTTTGCTTGTCAAGAGGTGCTTAAATTTTTTTTCGAAAGGTTTAAAATAGCGCTTTACATGTCCAAAGGAATTCTTTGTTTATTGCGGTTTATGCGAAAAGGTTCTTCGGCCCCAAAAACCCCCTACCCTATGGAATATAATGACCCTTAAAGTCAGTTTTTGTGCCTTGACTTTGAGGGTCATTATAAAATACCATTAAGTAGAAAATAAAGAAATGTTCACACGCTGAAAATAGAGTCGGATTCTTTATCGAAGGAGGACAATATTAAGATGTCACTGCAAAAAAAATATTTGTTAGCAGCTTTCTGTGCTTATATATCTATACTGATATATTTCCTGTTTTTCGGCTTTGGCCGTCCGCAGTTTAATGGAATTCTTGCGTATAGATATGCCTTAATACCTGCTCGGATTCCCTTGTGGTTGCCCAAACATCTCTCAATAGATATATTAAAACTATGGATTTTTGCTCTTGGCAATCTTTTAGCCTTTGTTCCATTTGGTATATTTGTACCAATGTTATTTAAAAATCATTTTAGGACATACATTAAGTTTATTGGGGTATTTCTGCTCTTTATTCTAAGCATGGAAATTATTCAAATGCTAACTTATTTAGGAAGTTTTGATATAGAGGATGTCATTGTCCACACGATGGGTGCAACAATTGGCTTCTGTTCATATAAAGCAAGCCAACGTATGCATGATTTAACATGGAAATTTGCTGTCATGGGGCTATCCATTTTGAGCCTCTCTTTGCTGGCTTTCCTAATAGCGTGGATATATAATAATACAATCACACCATACCTTGATTTCATCTATAACTAATGATTAGCTAATATTCTGTTAGTATAATATAGATAATCATGGGAAGTATCAATCAAACTTTTCGAGGTGGATTATAAAGATTGATTAAAAAATATATTGTCGTATAAAATTTAAGATTCACATTTTAAAAAGTAAAGCGGCCTATATTGTTCTAGGTACAAATTTAGATGGATATTATAGATGGGTATAAGGATATTTTTTGTTATATATTTTCCATTGTTTCTTGCCGTCTAACCGGCGTTATAATCTACTGTAAGATTTTCAATAATATCTTTACAACCACCATAAGTTTAGCAGAACATTTGATATTACAGGATAATTTAAATTATTATATTATAAAATCAAACAACTCCTCACCGGCTTATGGTATAACTGAGTTAGTAAACTACAATTTAACCATTCACCTCAAAAGGAGTTGATTTTTTTAGATAATATGAAAAATTTAAGTCTATTTCTTCAACAAAGTATGCGCCAGCAATAATCGCCGAATGGCATTCTCAGCCGATAATAAATTCTTTTCTCCTCTCTATATCTTTTCGATATAGCTTCTCGTATAATAAGTTAATGGATTAATAAATCAAGCAGTAAGCCCTTCATTTTGCCACTTTATTAATAAAATCGATTTCATACTTATGTTCACCGTATTTTTTTTCATTGTCAAAAATAGTACCTTCTGTGAGGCTGATACGCAGAACGATTGAGTTCGGATCGTCCTCACCGCCTTCCTCATCGAACCAGTCGAAGATTTTTTTGAATTCCGCTCTGATTTTCGCATTCTTCTCGTCCTTGACCCAACCAAGATTTTCAGCTAAGCCCCGGAAAGTGTACCAATCCATTCCGCAGACAGAAACTTCGTTGTTTTTCTCAATTTGCAAGGTTTTAGTTTTTCTTGCGTCCGTTGAAACATAAAATGCACCGTCTTCATAATAAGCACAAACCATGCGGACAGCAGGACGGGGATTACCGGCAGCATTCGGAGATAATGATATTGTAGCAAGGGCAATAATTACTTCTTTACCATTTCCGCAGCGCTCTTCCATTAGTTTGATTGCATCGTCGTATTTGCTCATTTTTTAATTCCTCCAATAATATTAATTTTTCCTTTATAGTAAATCAAGATGTAAATTCTACATCTTTCCATTCCAGGCAAAATGGCAAAAACCAAGTGTGTCTTCATGCTTGTCCCACACTCGTTTCCGGCGATGATCAGAGGAGAAGTATCAATTCTTATTTTTTTGATATTTAAGGCTATTTTAACATAATATTACAATATTATCAACAGTGGCAAGGTTCAGTATCTGAGTTGAGTTAGTATAGTTTATATTCTTGCCTTAACATTTCTATTAATTGCAATACCAGTTCTCTTTGTTGATTTAAAAGATCCCTTGCTTCAAATTTAATGGTTGTCCTTCTCTTGCTATATGCTACAGTTTGAATCAAACAACTTATTAATTAACAGTAAGTTTCTCAAATTCATTTGGAGATAGATATCCGATGCTGCTAGAATTCTCTTGTTGTTGTAATAAGACTCAATTACTGCATTATCATATGGCTTACCCTTTGCACTATAGGATTCTTTGACTTCTTCTTAACTTTCCATTGTAAAATCGATGATAAAATACCAATAAACAACGGTTGAAAATTCACTCTGAAAAACGGTACACTCTTTCCAAAGGGGGAGAGTTATGGTACAGATAGAGGAGATGTTTATGATTAAAGAATTGAGAAGTAAAGGAATGTATATTAAAGATATTGCAAAGCTTACAGGAAGAGATTCTAAAACTATTAGGAAATATATCAACACCCAAGAACATAAATACAAAGAAAAACCTAAGAAGGAATCAACGTTTGATCCATATAAAAACTATATCCTCAGCAGGATGCAGGAGGGCTGTGTCAATGCAGTGGTTATTTTCGAAGAAATTTAAGAGATGGATTATACAGGGGAACCACTATCCTTCGGGACTTTATGAAGCCCATCGGGAAAAATCCTCGGCGAAAGCCAGTAGCAGGTATGAAACCCTCCGGGGAAACAGGCCCAGATGGATTGGGGAGAATTTACCCTGGAGGATGAAAAAATTGATACCCTCATCGGGTGCCATGTGCGAGCCATCAAAACCAACATGAAATTGGCAAAGCTGCATAGAAGATTTTGAATTTGATTTTCAGCCAAGCGTAAATGAGAAACGAGTAAAGGAGTTAATGACCTTGGCCTTTGTCAATCTAAGGAAGAATGTGATCTTACTAGGGCCTCCCGGCGTAGGGAAAACCTATTAGCCGTAGGCTTGGCAGTCCATGCCATCAAGAACAGACACACAGCCTACTTTCTCAGTACCCATGAGCTGATTGGAATGATCAAGAACAACATTAGGAGTGGAAAAATCAGGGTTGACACTACACGCTTTCCATGTAAACCTAATAAGTACAACAATTTTAGTTTAACTCTTTATATTTTAACTTTTTGGATTACATCAATACCTAGATCAATTAATAGAGTATTATAATTTATGGTAAATTCTACTTTTGCCCTGCCTTTACGCTTATCTAATTTTTTAATAATCCCTTCCTTGCCAAGTAAAGGGCCTTCCATAATCCTTATTCTATCGTCTATAATTAAGGCTTGTGATATATTTATTAGGCCTTCATGATCAACCATATTTAATATCTGCCTGATTTCATTAACACGGACACTTCCTTTCAAGTATCAATATTATATCCTACTTTTCGTGTCCATGCTTTTATACTAACACCACTGTTTTAGCTCTCCGTATTTTCTAGTCCCGATAAAATCATATTGATGACTTAGGTTTAAAGCATGAAAATTAAATTCATTTTCTTCACACCATTTCTTTGCTGACAAGCCGCTTAAGCGGTATGCTTTAATACGCTCTATCCACATTAATCTAGTATTCTTCTTTACTCATGATTATCATCCTCCTTTTAGGAGCATCATCTCATGTCTATGCTCAATTAGAATGTGGGTTGTAGTTGACACTTACCGACTTCCTTCAGATTCCACCTCACGATGGATACCCTTGCCCTTGGCTAGTGGTTGGTGCTATCACCCCCCCACAGCGGACTTTCACGGCCAAGGTAACGTGCATATCGCGCGAACAAACGAAATGCCCTCTGTCTATATGACATGGGCATTTGATTATTTATATAATATGAAAACCTCACAAAGAAATAATAAAATAGTTGTACTCGACCTAATGGTGATTATAATGCAATCTCTCACTTAAGCTGATTCTCAATCAAATTGTAGTTGTCTGTATAATTTAAGTCAATTTTCATCAAAGCGATTCCAGCTTTATCCACAGAGCGGGACGAACTCCGCCGCTATTATCACCTGTTGAAGGGTGAATCGTGTTGCTATTGTAGCGGAAGGTGCCGTTTCCCTGAATGCCTATATTGCCGTCGCCGTGGATATATACGGCTCTTCTATTGTCACGCCCGGGCGACCGAAGCCACCACCACCATACATACCCGTCGAATGTCGATCTTCGCTTGTTGTTGTTTTTGTCTGTCCTTTGAAACCAGTATCGTTGTTTGGCACTACGGTTTTCAAGATTTTTACTACTGTCACCGAAATATTTGCACACTACTTCTTCAATGCTTAGAAGAAATATGTAATCCCGAGTATCTTCTCCGCCTCTTGAACTGTACCACTGATTGTCGTGGTTTTTGTTCAATACAGGAATGATTCTTGATTGTTCGGCCGCGGTGAATTTGTTATAAAACTCACCGTTAAGATATTTTCTTAGCGAGCAGTCAGCCCATGTCACATCACCAGCGCAATTATTATAGGGGTGTTGTTCGATCATATATTCAGTTATAATCAAGGCCGCATTGCCTTGTATATCAAGAATGCGCCAATGATAACTGCCAAATGGTATTACCCCGCCAATATTAAATTCTTCCATTTTCCTTTCCTCCATAAAATTAATTTTGGAGACAGTCAGTGAATCCACAATTTCTAATAAGCCTTCATCATCCGTTAGTGCGAATATCGCGCTTCCAAGGTTTAGATGTTCGATAAAGGCTTTAACAACACTGCGAATCGTTGAGAGAGCAGTTATTTCGTGCCTCAATGTCAACCAAATATTTCGATTGCAGCGTACACATCCACGTTTTGCAAAATCTCGGCAATTTGCTTAAGAGGTATCTTCAGTTTGCGTAGAATAATAATTTGATCCAGGCGTGTGATTGCTTCCATATCATATACACGATAAGCAAAATCTTACTTTTTAGCAGGTCACCCCGATTTGTTCGTAATATCTAAGTGTCTGGGTTGAGATTGAATATTGTTTAGATACGTGACTGATGGTTTGGTCAATAGAAAATATTATTTTTTAATCGCACTCAACTAACAATTATTAACCGCCATTGGCGGTAGGGTTTACTTTTAGCCCGCGGCAGCACCTACAGACACTTTTCCAGCTTGTCCATTATATTAAGTATATCACAAGAATTGGCAAAATTAACAAAATATTTTGGGTAATTTTCACCCTTACCGCATCGTTTTTCTGTTTTATCTTTTAAAAAATGAACATATGTATGTTGTACTGAAACTTACAATAGTTTTCCTGCCCAAACTGCAAAACATTTATACATTATGGACATTGAGCTTGTATCTCACAAGTAAGGCATCCTCTACTTGCACATACATCCTCAAACTTTTTTTGAGCAATTTTCTGAGCCTCTAACAAATTATATAATCACTATGACCATAAGAACTCTTTTCCATCATTTCGGTTACACTAGTACTTTCTAAGCTGTTCATATACTTACTAAGGTCTTCTTCATCATTTAGCTCAACACAGATTTTTTCATAGTAATCATTGTTATATGCATCTGCTCCTACGATTCGCAACCTATAACAACTGTCTCAGCATCTTCCAGCTTACTAAACTCTTTCCCATCAAAAGGACCTGTCAAGAAATTTGTGTAAAGTTATTGCCTAGTATCGTAGATGTTGGGTAATTCTGTCTTTAAAAATACCACTAGCTGATTGAGTACTTTTGCTCAATTCTGGACTGGTCGATCCCATGTTTTCTTAATATCGGTGACTCTAAGATAGACCAACTTGAAGAGTGCTGTCTCACTGGGAAAGGCTCCTTTTCGATTGGTTACCTTCCTTAATTGGTTATGATAGCTTTCTATGGTATTGGTTGTATAGATGATTTTTCTAATATCACTGGGATAGTTAAAGAGATTTTCTACCGATGCCCAGCTGTTTCTCTATACCGCTAACGCGGCAGCGTATTCTTTCCACTTAGTCTCAAAGTCTTGGAATAAGCTGTTAGCTTCATCTAAACTAACCGCTCGATAGACTCCTTTGATATCTTTAGCAAATTCAGCCCAGTGCTTACGGGGGATATATCTGGTGCTATTTCTCATGAGATGAACAATGCACCGTTGTTGGATTGCACTAGGATAGATGGCTCTTATGGCTTCTTCTAGCCCTGGAAGTCCATCTAAAGAAATGAAGATTATGTCCTCTACACCACGGCTCTTGATTTCTTCTAGTATCTGTAGCCAGTGTCTACTGCTTTCATCTTCGGATAACCAAAATCCTAGAACATCTTTACGACCCTCTGGATCAATTCCTATCACGTTATAAAGGGCTTTCTGGCCTGTACCTGACTCTGTTTTTACTGGTGTGTACATGGCATCTACAAATACAAAGGGGTAGCACCTTTGTAGCGCTCTATTACGGAATTCTTTGATAAGGGGAATAATTTTGTCGGTAATCTTTGAAACTGTTTCATGGCTGATATCAAAGCCATAAATGTCTTGGATTGTGGCTTCAATATCTCTTTGGGATTGTCCTTTTGCGTACATAGCCAGGATTTTTTCTTCAATTCCTGCGACATCCTTCTGGCCTTTAGGAACGATGGCAGGATCAAAGGAGGCTTCCCGGTCTCTTGGAACATTAATCTGAGTATCTCCCAACTGACCGATCACGGTTTTGGTACTGTGACCATTACGGCGGTTACTGGTGGTCGCTTGATTGTTAGCATTTTTGGCGTAGCCAAGGTGATCATCCAGCTCTGCTTCGAGCATGGCCTCCAGGGTATCAGCAAACATGTCCTTAAGAGCCTCCTGAATGTCCAGGGCAGACTTGATCTCATAGTTTTGAAACAGATACTTCATTACTTCGTCAGAAGCGGGATTACGTTTTTTCTTAGCTATAGTGTAAGCCTCCATTTTGAATTAGGTAGATTATATCATAAATCTACTTTACACAAATAATCTTACACCCTCGATGGTAATTTATACGATGATATGAGAGCAAGTGCTATTCCTTCTGTTTCAGGAGGTGTAGCAAAATGTTAAAATGCGCTATATATGCACGTGTAAGTACAAAAAGAGAAGAGCAAAAGAACAGCTTGCAAAATCAGCTTCATCTAGGTGAGTCTATTGCAAAAGAGAAAGGCTTTACAGTAGTAAAATGTTATATCGATGATGGCAAGAGTGGGTCAGGGTTTAAAAATAGATCTGGAATTCAAGATCTCATAAAGGATGCTCAAGCAGGGATATTTGATGTGGTTATTGCTAAATCCGTATCTCGCTTAGGTAGAGAGGTAGTTCAAAGCCTGCAGACTGCTGATAAAATTGAACGATCCAAAGTTCGTTTAATTTTGCCAGAGGACAACTACGATACTGCAACCAGTGATAGTAGGCTAATGTTTGGGATAAAAGCTTTATTAGCTGAAGAAGAAAATGCCAAGCTATCTCTCAGAATCAAATATGGACTATTCTCTAACGCGAAACAAGGCAAGTATAAAGCTTCGCTAGCACCCTATGGCTACAAAATGGATTTCGAGACTAAACGCCTAGTTATTGATGCGGATACTGCTGAAGTAGTTAAAGAGATCTTCAATCTCTACCTTCATAAAATCTGGAGCATGAGTAAGATCGGCAACTACTTAATGAGGCGTGGTGAGGCTACCCCTCGGGCAGTATCAGGTGCAAGCAATGCAGGTAACCGCTGGCATCAACAAACCATTAAAGGCATCCTTAATAATCCTGTTTATATCGGCAATCAGTCCATCATCGTTCTGAAACTACTAAACATTTAGGTGCTTCTGAAACCTATAAGATTAGGAATGAAATAGCACCATCTGAGCAAATAATCGTTGTAAATACTCACCCGGCGATTGTCTCAAAAGAAGATTTTGATGCTGTTCAAGAACTCATGAAGAAAAAAGGAATTGATCGAAGTAACGGTAAGGAGAGTCTATTCGCCCATATAGCAAAGTGTGCTGATTGTGGTTGTGGTATGCACTATAAGTCAGATCGGAGAAATGGGGCTTATATTTACGGAGGACATGTTAAGCACTCTAACAGCTATTGTACCTCTCATATTATCTCAGAGAAGCTGCTACTTGATACCATTAACAAAGAGGTAAAAGCTCTGGTTAAGAAAACCGTAAACATCGAAAAGCTCTATGGCTTAGCCGATGAAAAGGCCAAGCGTCTCAAAGCTCCAGCGAGCAAGAAGTACGCAAGATTGAAAAGCAGATGGAGCAACTTAACCAGCAATTTGATAGCCTGCTCAGCTTGCATGCTGAAGGAGCATTAACTACTGCTCAGTTTAAAACAAAGAATGATGCTATCTCCCAGCAGCAGTTAGAGTTAGCTAATCAAAAGCAAGCTCTGAAGTTAAAGATGGGCGAAAAGAAAGACCTAGATATCAACATCCAGGCCTTTAGAAAAGAAGTAGAACGCTTTATAAACCTCGATAGTTCGGACCTACAGGTATTAAAGAGCGTTCTGCAAAGACTCATTGCGAGAGTGTAAAATAAATGGTGTAAACTTCGAGGTTGATATAAAATAAAAATATCACTAAGGAGGGTACACCATTATGTCATTTAAAGGATTAATCGACAAATCAAAAGTTAGGGAACTCATGAAAGAAGGTAAACTCAAGGATATTTCTGATGTTCAGTCTTTACTTAAGGAACAGTTTAAGGACTTAATTGAAGAAATGCTTGAAGCTGAGCTGGATCATGAACTTGGATATAGCAAATATGATTTTAAGAATAAAGATACTGATAACGCTCGAAACGGTAAACGTTCTAAAAAGGTACGCTCTGATTATGGAGAAGTTGAAATCGAAGTTCCCCGTGATCGGATCGGTGAATTTGAACCTACTATCGTAAAAAAGAATCAGCGGGATGTTTCAAGCATCGATGACCAAGTAATCAGTATGTATGCCAAAGGCATGACTGTACGAGATATTCAGGATCATCTTCAAAATCTTTATGGAATAGACGTTTCTCCTGCAATGATTTCTCAAATCACTGAGAAAATCATGCCTGTTATCAAAGAATGGCAGCAGCGCCCTCTTAAGCCAATCTATGCCCATCTTGTTATGGATGCAATCCACTACAAAGTCCGTCAGGACGGGAAGATCGTTAGCAAAGCGGTCTATATCATCATAGGCATTGATTTGGATGGCATGAAGGATGTCATTGGTATGTGGGTTGGTGAGAACGAGAGCAGTAAATTCTGGCTTAAGGTACTTAGTGATATGCAGCATCGAGGTGTAGAAGATATTCTAATCGCTTCTATTGATGGCTTAGTAGGCTTTAAGGAAGCTATTGAAGCTACTTTTCCCCAAACTGAAGTACAGCGATGCATTGTTCATATGATTAGAAATTCAACAAGATATCTATCATTTAAAGATAGAAAAGCCTTTATTAAGGATTTGAACCCCATATATACGGCTATTGATGAAGCAACCGCCCTGGATGCCCTAGATAAGCTAGATAAGAAATGGGGCGAAAAATACTACATTGCTATTAAACCCTGGCGGGATCATTGGAATGAAGTTTCTACAATGTTTAAGTATCCGAAGGAAATTAGAAGGCTTATCTATACAACAAACGCCATCGAGAGCTTTAACCGACAACTCCGCAAAGTTACGAAGTCAAAGAGCATTTTTCCTACGGATGATTCTCTCCTAAAAATGCTCTATCTTTCTATGATTGATATCACTAAGAAATGGACGATGCGGACTAGGGATTGGGCTAAGATTATCGGTCAGTTAAGCATACATTTTGAGGGGAGATTCTAATCCCCCCTCGTTCTTAATCGTATATATGAACTTCGGAATGTTTACACCAATTTCTTGACAGACTCCTCATTGCCAAAATTGAAGTCCATGAGGGCGGAAAGATTACGATTCATTACAATCTTTCCTGCCCCTCATAAGGGCATATAAATCTATTATATTAGATTCTATTTAGCCTTTTCAAGCTTCACTATCACTTCAACATGGCCTGAGTTGATAGCATAGATGTCTGAAGTTGATTTTTTGCGCCCGGCGTATGCGGGAACATATCTACTACTTTTTTTGCCTATCGTTAGGCGGAAACATATCCACCTTAACGACCCTCATATTTTTTATTTTTATACTGTCTAATTAAGTTTACAGCCATTTGAAAAGCAATATATAGCGGAATCATAACTAGCAATATTGCATAAAAATCCCGTGTCGCAGTATATGATGAAGTTGTAAATCCTTTAATAATCAAATGACCTAATAGGTAGGATACCGCTAAAAAGAATACTTTCATTGTAAAATTTAGCACTTTTTTATTATGATACAATATAAGCATAATTAATCCACAAGTTGTAGCAAATACTATGGCAAAAAGTGCGTAATAAGATAATAATAGTCTTGGTAATGTAATAATCCCGCCGTTTGGATTTATATCTTTACCATACATCAATATATCTTCACTTCCATCTGTCTGGTAATAATATACAGAAACAACATTTTCACCATTTGGATTTAAAATAGTATTATTTGTATTAGATTTTTTTATATTTCTATTCCATATGCTATTCCATGTAGTAATATGATAGACATAACCAGCGTTGTCATCTGTAGGATATCTATTGATGTCATATCCATATACAGTATCCTCAAATTGAGCGAGTACCGACCCATTACCAATCTCATTTATTGTTACACTTCTTTCGCTAAAAGGAATATACTCTGGCGCGGTCAAGAAAGCAATAGTTATAACAAAAAGCATAATTGAAAACATCATTGACAATAATGCCGTCTGAATTTTCTTCTTGCGTAATGTTGATTTTATCTTTAGTAAAGGAGAGGTATTCCTATCTACTGGCATTTCATTAAAAGTACGCATCTCATTAAGATAATTCTTGCATTCCTGACACTGATCAACATGTTCTTCAACCATAGTACATGAGTCATTACTAAGCATATTTTCTAAATATAGAGGCAATACATCTTTAATAACATTACATGTGACTTTCATCAATAATCCCTCATTTCTTCTCTAATCTTATTTCTAGCTCTATGAAAAGTGACACAAGCCCAATTATCTGTTTTACCAAACAAACTGCCAATCTGCATAAAGCTCAGTTCTCCAAAAACTCTTAGAGAAAATACTTCCTTATATGGCTCAGATAAGTTATGGAGAATTTCATGAATTTTCATCGACTCTTCAGATGAAAACACCGATTTTTCTATATCAAAATCATCTTTCTTTTCAGGCACTGAGTCTAGCTCTATCAAATTCTTATGTTTTCTTATATATGAATAATATGAGTTTTTGGCTATTTGAAATAGCCACACCTTGATATCACAATTTCCTTTAAAGCTTTCAATGGACTTTATTGCTTTTATAAATGTTTCAGATGTCAAATCTTCTGCTATATGTTTATCTTTTGATAGACTATATATGAAGAAGTAAACATCCTTAAAATAGTTATTATAAATCTCTTCAAGCTCTGTCACTTTTTCACCTCCTATCTATAAGACGCACGGGATTTAATAATCTTACAATAAATTATAAAAAAATCTCAAAATTTAAGCAATCTTTGAGATTTGAAAATATATTTGGGATAAACACTTACATCTATTCTATCTCCACGACCCTACGGATGTAACTCTACTTCACTTTTTGATTTAATTTCTATCACTCGATATGCTCCCCCAAACGTAAAAACATACTTTAGGTCGAGTAAACAAGATAGATGTACTCATTCAACCCCAGTATAATCAAGGGTTACACCCTTGTTATCAACACAATAGTCTCCACATGCCTTGAGAGTACAATAATGATGTCGAGGACAGCTGGTATCCCCTTGGTGGCAGGGTAAATTCTTAGAATATGCTCCAATATACAATTTTAAAATTGTAAACAACAAAACCTTCAAACTTTTTACTTGAAGGCTTTATTCATTACAATCTATTTATTTCTATTCTATGGTCTTCCTACTTTGGGCATATTTTATTCCTTAAGATCTTTTAGTCTTTCTTCCGTTATATATAATTAATATCATACGGAATCAACATTCCTTTTTGTAGCTCATACTCCAGTTCAAATACGCTTGGTTATCCTCTATAAGCAAAATAATGTAACCATCCCTAGTGCTATTATAACGGCTTTTGGTTCCCCACAATCTGTATCTTCATCCCATTTGGATCTTCAATGAAAAAGAACTTTGCTGATGGCATTGGTTCAATAATCTCTGAAAGAATAATTATATTTTGTTTCTTTACAAATTGATACATATTTTCCACAGAATCCACAGAAAATGCCCAAGAAATATCCTTCCCTATATCTATAGTATCCTTATTAATGTCCTGAATTAGTTCTATTTGAGCTTCATCATCCCCTAAAAATGCAATTTCCAATTTTGGACTAGGTTTCAAACGTCCTTTTATTGGAAGTCCAATAATTTCCTGATAAAATTGTACTGATTCCTCTAAATTTTTTACAAATAAAGTGCTACAACAAAATTTCATAGTATTCCTCCCTAATTTTCCATTTAATTTTTCATTGTTCGATGATATTGCTTTTTATAGTTAGTGACTTCCTTCTATTTTTTGACCTTCACCTCCGTTCTCTTTCTCCATAATTCTATCAACCAGTTGTGCAATAAATTTTGGTAGAATTAATGAAGTGGAAATAAAAATATTGATCTCATTTTTTTGTGCTGCTTATATTTTTAAGTATAATTTCTAATCCTTGTAGGATTTGGTGATACTCCTCTTCCTTAAGGTTACTTTTATATATTTCAGTCAATTCATCAAAGGTTGCATTTATCATTGGAGCAATCTCTTTTCCTTTATTTGTTAAGAAAAGTCGATAGGATCGCTTATCTTCTATGTTTTTTTCTCTTTTGACATAACCATGTTTTACTAAATTGTTCACTGCCTTTGTCACGCTTGGTTTTCCAACATTTAACAAGTTGCACATTTCTGTTTGAGTAATACCTTCATTTTTCGTAATTACATATAAAAAATCATGTTGTCCACTTCTTATATCATAATTCTTAAGTTTTTGGTTTATAAAGCTTTGAGTATTTCTATAAATTGCTGCTGCGTATCTTCCAACGGATTCTTTTTTCAAATCTTCATCTCCTTGTATAGTTTCCTTCGAAACTAATTTTAGTATAACAGAATTTAGTTTCCTATGCAACCATTCATAAATAAAATACACAATATATATACCTTTAAATCACGATATCCCATAAGAAATTGATTAATCAAACCAGTTATTGACACATAGCATAGCAATTTTATGTATCTTTTCTATCAATTCAATAGATATGTTCCCCCAAACAGAAAACCATTGAATGTCATCTACACACCCAATGGTTTAAACTATTGATATTGCTAAGTTTTATTGCTTTTCAAGCTTAACGATTACTTCAACATGGGTTGAGTTGATGGCATTGGTGTCTGAGGGCTATTTTTTAGCGTATCTGTTCGCGGGAACATGTCAATCGGTTTTTTTAATCATTTTAAAAAATCGCCGTTCGAAGAAACATATCCATCCTCAGCGTAAGTCATTTACTTCTTACTCAAGCTGGTTTCGGATAAATATATTTATTTACCACCATTATTACACCTCTTTTAACTCCTATTTCTCATTTCTAGAAATATTATATCTTATTTTATTTCTAACGAGGGATCCCTGAGAATTCCATCCAAAAACTTCTACCCCTGTTTTGGGGACAATATTCTTGACTAAACCACGGTCAAATATCGTGCCTTGATGAAAGTAAAAAGATGCCACGTTTTACGATTACTATCACATTGATCATTGTTGCAGTAATTAACCAAATATAAATGCTCGGCATCATCAGAAACGTTCTATATATACTCATAACTCTGCCGTTGGTGATGAATGTTATTATCCAAGGAATTACTATTAATATGACTGCAGGCATAAGCATAAAAGAACTACGAATAATATATTGTCTGGAACTTTTATCTTTCCATTTATCCAAGTTTCTCAGGTTGTAAATACCTTTACCTAAGGCAAGTATGAAAAGAAATCCGATCATAAATTCGAAATAATTATAGGTTACAGTAGGTGATTCTGATTGACCAGTTGTAAATAGTTTAACCAAACTATCAGTTATAGTCCCATAGTTTGTAAAAGCATTTAGTCCATTATTATACAGAACAACAATGCCATAGCCATTATCTAAAATCATTTGTTCATCAGCTTGGTAAGTCCATAAAGTTCCACTATGCCCAATAGTTTTTCCCTCTTCACCTTCCCTGACGGACCAGCCCAATCCATATTCTGCATTCACCTGAGGCGTTTGCATTTCCTTCAAACTTTCGCTGGTGATAATTCGTTGTCCATTATAAGCACCGTCATTCATATTCATAATAAGCCATTTGGATAAATCCGTTGCGGTAGATACAATCCCGCTCGGTCCATTGATAAACCAATCAGGTTCGTTATATGCAACATTCATTCCGAAGATATTTATGTGACCAGTAGCTAGGTTTTTTGCCGCCTGGAATTGATTAGTGTTTGAAAAACTCATCGTATCATTCATTTGCAATGGCTTAAAAATATGTCTATTTAAATAATCCGAAAACGTTTCGCCACTTTTAATCTCAACAAGTCTTGCCAATATCCAATAATTAGGATTATGATAGTTGTATTTTTCTCCCGGGTCATTTTTCAATTTTACATTTTCAAATAATTTCATCGCTTCCGACAAGGTTTCTGGTTGAATAGATAATTTCATCTCTGGAAAAGTTTCATCTGATAAACCGCTTGTATGACTTAACAAATGCCGAACCGTGATGTTTACGGCACGAGAATCATTTATTTCAAGTTCCGGCAAATACGTTTTTATAGGTGTATCCAAATTCACCAACCCCTCATCAACCAGTTGCATAACAGCCAAAGCAGTTATTGGTTTACTTAAGGAGGCAATTGGAAATTGGGAGTAAGCATCTAGACCATCCCCGTATGCTTTAGCGAATACAAGCTCATCTTGATAAGTAATGGCGACAGCAAAACCCGACAAATTGTTTTTGTCCTTGGCGGATTGCAATAAGGCATCTACTTTTACGGCATCAAAACTCTCATCAGTAAATGCCGTAACCGCCTTTACTTGCATTAAAATAGCCATGCAGACTACTAAAATAATTATATATTTGCTTCTTTTCATCTGATCATCCTCCCTCAATAAAGTAAGAATATCTTCCAAATGCTCGCTTATTCTCAAAATTTCATAGACACTGTTTTACACCTAACAGCACTTCCACCTTATAAAAGGATAATCACAGAATATTCTAACAGGGTGAAGCCCATCCTAACGACCAAACGACTGGATAAGTTTGGAAATTGATATGACCGTGCATAACGTCTCCACATCATTCATGGTCGCTCACCCTCCCATTTCTCTCCGGATCAAATTCCATACATTCCTTCGTCCTGCGTATCCATGAGGTGGAGGTCAGATATGCTTTCTAACAGGGTCACATGCCCGAATGGAGTAAATTAAGTCTGACTCTGCACTGTTGGTATTTGTAGTCTCCAGAATAACAATGAATAAACAAGCCCATTTGGCTACATAAAATCCTTCTTCTTAGCTTGTTGACCCCACGCCATTCCTGGGATAGACAGTCAAGTGCTTTCCTTGACAGGCTATCCCAGGAATGGGACACTGCGTCAGGCTAAGAAGAAAATACTAGAATTATTTTTTAAGCTACCTGCAATGTTTCTAGTTGAGGTAACCCTCGTAATAACTTGACACCATCAAATGCGCATTGTTTGTTACCGATGACAAATAAGACACGTAGTAATTTACAACATAAAGCGATGAGCGACTGTTGTTCCTTTAATGGACGTTCAGGGCGTTTCGTGTAATATTGATGCAGGGCTTTAAAGGTTGAGTTATGGGCAAGGGGGCGAATCGCTAAATATAAGGCTCTGCGTAGTCGTTTTCGCCCTCGTTTCGTGATCCTTGTCTCGCCCTTATATTTCCCTGAACTGTATTCACGAAGCGATAGCCCTGCCAGATTCACTAATTGTTGTGGGTGATTATAGTTTCTTAGATCGCCTGCTTCTGCGTAAAGTGTGGCAACGGTAATGGCACCTAAACCAGGGATGTTCATCATCTCAGTGGCACCAGGGATTTCCTTTACCATGTCTTCTAAGTCTTCATCAAGCGATTGAACTTGTTGTTTGTATAAGTCATACTGTTCAAGAAGACTAGCTAGTTCACGTTTGGCAAACGTTGTGCTTACTGTTAATCCAACACTTTCGTTGGCAGCTAGCACAAGCTGTTCTGCTCGTTTGATTCCAACACCACGTCTGACGAACGGCTTCCATCTCAAGACAATTTCTTCCGGTGTCATGGCTTGAATCTCAGCAGGCAATGGAAACAGCCGCAAGGTGTGAATGGCAGCTTTCCCTTTCCAATCCGCAAACACATCAAGAAATTCAGGAAAGTAACGATGAAGCCAATTCTGCGTGCGACCTTCGATGATCATAAGTTGTTTGACGAGTTGATCTCGTAATTTGATGCCTTCTCGTAATTCGGCGTAAATGCCTTCGAGTAGGTTGGGTACAGAGTATCGCCCGTCTTTCATGAGCTGTGCAATCACCTTCGCATCTTTTGTATCATTCTTTGTTGGCGAGTTATCATCAAGTTCTTTGCTTTTCTTAACATGCATCGGATTGACGAGTACAAAGTCATAGCCACGTGCTTTGAGATAATAGGCGAGATTAAACCAGAACTGTCCTGTTGGCTCTACACCAAAAATGACATGGTCTTTCTGGTGTTCTTTCATGTGGGATTGAACCCATTTCAACAATCGCTCAAAGCCATTGATTCGGTTGTCAAAGATCAATCGTTTACCAAATTCGATTCCTCGATCATCTTGTGCACGTGCGACGTGTTTGTCTTTGGCAATATCAATACCAATAATTAAGGTTGATGGTGTGATTTGCGTAATTTTTTGATTTTGCGTATAATTCATTTTGAGTCCTCCTTGGTTTTCTAATTTCGGAGTCGATGCATCGACATCCTGTACTATACCAAGGAGGCTCTTTTTTGTTAAACCTCAAATTTCTTCATTACAGGAATGCTTTCTATAGTTACATTAAAGCTAGGATATATCCGAATTTGAGAGAAATATTAGAATGAAGATTAAAATAGTCTGCAACCTTCATTTATAAGGGTTCTAGCCGTTCCAAGCGTACAATTGTTTCTGTATGGATTGAGAGGACAGAATGAATGTCATTTGTGTATGTCCGTTCTCGGAAACATATCCACGGCTATCGGTAGACGGAAACATATCAATATACCTCATGGATTATTATTTTCACTCCTTGGTGTGGAGTTATTTTCAGATAGCATCATATCGCACTCCTTTGCTGTTTATGTTGCGGGTGTTTCAATTTTATCTTTTCTCTTTTTTGTTGGCCGATACAATCAGCATCATGGGACGGCGCATTTCATCCTGCATCCCCGGAATATCCATCATGTTTTCCGGCGGCTGCGGCTCCACAATATGATTTATTATAAAACCATTTGAAAGCAGTGTATTTAGATATGTGGTCAGTGTTCTATGATATTTTGTAACCTTTTCTCCCAAAAACACAGCTGTCCGTTTGCCCTCATAATAATAATTATCCACCGGAAAATGCAGTATTTCTCCTTTTTCGTTATAATGCCAGTCTTGTGTTCCATAGGCAGTAAAAACAGGATGTTCAACCGTAAAAACTAGCTTACCACCAGACTTCAGTATTCTATATATCTTTTTTACTAAAATCTCATAATCTGCTACATAGTGAAACGCAAGTGAACTTAATATTACATCAAAACTCTCCTCTGGGAATTCCACATCTTCTATAGCACAGCATTTATATTCAACCTGTGGAAAATGTGTTTTTTCTTTGGCTACCTCGAGCATTTTATGAGAAATATCAACACCTACAACAGAAGAAGCACCGTGTTCCATCGCATAAATACAGTGCCATCCATAGCCGCATCCTAAATCAAGCACACGCTTATCTTTAAAATCCGGCAGCAGCTTTCTCAATGTTTCCCATTCTCCTGCACCGGCTAGTCCCTGCTGTGAGCGACTCATTTGACTGTATTTTTGAAAAAATATATTATCATCATATTTGTTTTCTTTCATCTGAATTCCCCTCGTTTAAAAAGTTATTTATCTCCGTTGCAATTTTTTTCACTTCTTTATAAAGCTTCTCGGTCATATCGTAGCATTCAAAAAGTGAAAGACCGAGTACTTCAAAAATATGATTAACCCTTTCGGCATATTTTTCAGGTTTATATTCAAAAGTTTCAAGCAGTTTTATAGCTTTCTTTTCGTTAATGCAATAAGCATTATTGCATGCAAATAGTACTTGATTTAAGCATGAAATAATACGAAAAACATGGCCTGCAATATAATATTTATCCTCTGCTCCCGCATTTGCTTTTACAAACATTAAAGAGAACTCTGCTTCAAATATAAAAAAGTTTATCAAGCTCTTCTTTAGAGCACCAGGGTAAATTTCCGCCTGATTTTTTAATTCGCATAAGCTTTCATTTTTAGCATATTGTATCTTGCTGATAGCCAATTCTCCACGATACATAGCACTTATATAACCATGGGGATGCCCGGTCTGATAATTTGCAGTAACAATTCCTTGCTCCGTATCCTTGATTATTTGTTCCACCCGTTTTATATCACGTAAAATCAAATCAACATGATACCCGTTCATAACTAACCATCCGCCGCCATTAATCCAATCACCCCACGCTCCGGGAGGTACAACAAGGTTGTTTCTATTCTCATCATCCAACTCTGTAGCAATTTGGTTAATCGCTGTCAGGTCAAATGATTCTTGATTGTAATAAATTCCGATATCTATATCAGAATCCTCTGTATGGGTACCTCTTGCACGGGATCCCCCTAATACGATGCCTTCTATATAAGGCAAAGAGGATAATTTTTCTGTCACTGATTGAATAATATTATATATCATACGAACACACTCCTTTATTTTATTTTGCATCTAATTTTCTAATCTCAGTTATCATTGGGCAAACTATTGCAATGCAAATAATTAAAATACCTGATAGTAAAAACCAATGATTTACACCGATTCTATCAGCAAAGAATCCAGAAAGAATTAACCCAATTGGCATAGCAAGAGACATGATACTTCCAGTTAAAGAAAATACACGTCCTAAATATTCAGGCTTAATTTTCTCCTGAAAAAGAGCTGTTTGCACACCGCTGTAAAACGGAACCGAAAGCCCCATTATTGCACAGCAGACTACAAATATGAAAAATCCACTTTGGGGAAGTAATCCTGAAATGGTTAAGCTTATCCCCATCATAAAAATGGATGCCGTTATTAATAAGATTCGCTTTTGGTAATTCCCAAATAACCCTAATAATAGACCCCCTATCAACATACCAGAGGCATAAGCAATCTCCGTAATAGAAATATGCATCGGTGTACCATTAAAATATTCCATAGTGATTAAAGGATATAAAGCATTTATGGGCATATAAACAAACATATATAATGTTCCAACGAGTAATAAAGCAAATAATCCTTTATTTTGCCGTAGTACAGCCATTCCTTCTTTCATTTCTCGTATGAAATTTGGTTTCAAACTTTGCACTTGATCACCCAGCTTAGGAATACGTACAATTGCTACCGTAATAGATGCAATCACAGCACCCAATACATCGATGGCAATAATAGCATTTAGTTCCCAAACGGAGTATAAGAGTGCTGCAACCGCCGGACTAACAATATAGCTTATAGACTGCAAAGACTGACTATAGCCTGCACATTTCGTAAGCTGTTCTTCTGGTACTAAAAGTGGCGTAACCGCATTGAGAGCCGGGGTGTGAAAAGCTGTTCCAATGCTACGGATGAACAATACTACCATAACCATCCAGATAGGTAACTCCATATACAATGCAACAATAGCTAGCACGGCCCCAGCTGCTGCGATAATTAAATCAGCACCAATCATTATCTTCTTCCTATCATGACGATCCACTAATACACCAATGGCTGGTCCAAAGACCGCATAGGGTAAAAAACCTACTAGTGAAGCCATAGACAAGACCATCGCAGATCCTGTTTTCTCTGTAAGGTAAAAAATGATCGCCATTTGCAGGATGGCACTAGTGATTAATGATACTGCCTGCCCTGCCCATATTGTATAAAACTTAAGTTTCCAATTGTTGTATTTTTCCATTTGTATCATCTCCTGCATATTATTTTGCTTGAATTTTTATTTTGAATAGCATTCTAGGCAATAAAAAATGCAGGCCTATGTCCACAATGTGGCTTTTGGTCTGCATACATACAATTTGGAAACATTCATATTAAAGACATAGTTAAATAAAGGTATAGTTTAATAACCTATATCCTCACCGTAACTAATGAATGCTCAATATCGTATAAATAAGCACAACAAAAAAGCCTATCATCGGGGATAGATTCTGCTTTTTTTATTGCCAGCTTATCTTAAACGCATTGAGGCTGTCATAGTTTCGGTTCCTCCTAAATTCTTATTTGGATCATCATATATTTTAACACAATAAGTCATTTTAAGCAACTTTTAAATTAAAAAAATCCATTAAAAACCGCCAAAGGGTGTTAGCCCTTAATTGGCGGTTAATATTCTATATCTCTTCGTCAATCTCAATCCCAGACTTGAATTCAACGGTGAGCTTATCTTCATATATCGTTACTTTTTCAATAAGCCGCCTTACCAACTGCTCATCATATTCCTCCAACTCTGCGGATTGTTTATTCAAGAAATCAGTCATTTCAGCGATTCGTTGCCTTTTTCCTTCTCGCTCTGCATTTTCAACAAGTGCATTTTGCTTCAATTCTCGAAGGCGGTAAATTTCATCAGCCACATCTTCATAGTCATTCTTGGATTTTGCTTGAATAAGAAGCTGTTGTTGTAATTCTTCCAATTTGCTATCAATGTCATCAGTGGCATTATCATTTTCTCCATTAAATACAGTAGCTATATTTTTCTGTAGCACCTTGAGGAATGAGTCTTTGTTAGCCAAAAGTTCGTTAATAGCCTTAACAACTGCTTTCTGCAATGTTTCCTCATTTATGGTAGGGGCAGTGCATTCAGACCCTTTTTCCTCCAATCGGCTGACGCATCTCCAAACAATAGATTTGTAACCTCGGTTATTCCAATGTACTCGTCGATAAATATCACCGCACCGTTTGAAACCGCGAATTTTCACGCGTTACCCCACGCCCGTTTCTGGGGCGAAAAGTGGTAGAGATTTAGACCCCCCTACCCCAGAAACTGCAGAAAATCTCAGAAGTTAAGCTAATCTTAGGATTTTGTGAGATTTTTGCATCTATTTAAAGCCGTTAATCGGCATCGTTTTCAAATTTGAGTATTAACCCTTTTCTAGAAAAGAGGTGAGTATTTTAATTTATCTGTCAATCAAGCGAATTATCTGACAATTGACCGTTATTCTATCTAACAGAGTCTGACAAAGATGTTTGTCTTCCACTACATCTAACCACGCAGATATTTCACGATTGGTAATAAAAATGATACTTCTTGTTTCATTAAGAAAAGTAACTGCTCGATAAAAAGCCTGCAACTCTGACCTTGTTGGTTCTAGATAAAATACATCATCAATTATGATCAGGTTGCACTCCCGCATATAGGAGAAGGCTGCTCCTGCTTTTGGGTTTATATCTTTGTTCTCCACAATAGATACAAAAGTATCAGTGGATGCATAATAAGTTTTATGTCCCTTGTCGATCGCTGTTTCTCCAAGATGAACAGCAAGACTAGTTTTGCCTGTCCCGCATTTACCAAGCAGAATAACGTTTTGTTCTTCATTGAGCCATGTCAAATGGGATAATTGTTTTATCTGCCATTCCAAACCTTTGTTTAAATTCGATAATTCAAATACCTTGTTGGGTAGTTTGCTTGCCCTTCTTAGCTTGATCTGTTTTTGTCTGGCTCGTATCTCTAGTTCTTTATGTAATATCATCTGAAGATAATCTAGGTTGGACAGCTTCTCATCATTCAAATCAATATATCCCCTGGCAATATTCCATAGATTTAGCTTCCTAGCCAACTCGCGGATTTCAGTTATATCAGCCATCAATTTCCCTCCTTATCTCCTTGCTATGTGTCAGATGATTGAAATACTGCTGATTTGGTAAGAACTTCTTCGCTATCTGCTCACCATACTTATACATTATGTAAGCCAAAAGTTCATAGGCATTGCAGCGTTCAGTCTCAATGCAATATCTTACCCCATCAAGCATTTGCTACATCGAATAAAACTTCGTCATGCGATTTAAGCGAATGCAATGGCTATTAAAATATTTTGGTTGTTCCTGTTCCATCCGCTGTATAAATTCCTGAGCGATTTCATGCTCTGCAAAATATTGTTTTATAAGAGCATGAGAGACCCTGTTTCTGTTATTATTTCCTTCAGGTTTGAATATCTGTCCAGTACCTTCTGTTACTGGATACTTAGCTAATAATTCATTAGTATCAGTATCATAAAATAGAAGTATTTCACCATCATCCTCTATACGTATGCGTTGATGTGCATCCATCACACCGACATCAATCTGATAACGATTCGCTTTATAGCTGACCACTCCATTGGAATCAAAGGATGCTACAGTACTTGATACCTCTGAATATGGTTTAACATGAAAAAGCTGTTTTTGTTCTTCAATAAACATTTCTCGTGGCACTTTTCTAGTCACAGTATGAACTCTCCCGTTGCCTTCTCTATCCAACCATGCAAGAGCTGCACTGTTAAGACTGTCAATTCCGGTATATACCCTCCCCTCCAGAAAACTTTGCTTAACATATCCAATGACCTCTTCTACCTTACCTTTACTCTGAGGATCTCTTGGCCTGCATAATGAAACACTGTAGCCGATACGCTTTACATATTCTTCAAAGGCCGGTACAAATATAATATTACCTAGATTTTCGCTAACCACATAGACCCGATCAAGATCATATAGAATTGTCTGTGGTCTTCCTCCAAAATATTGAAATGTATAGTTATGAGCTTTAATGGCTGTTTCGGTCGTGAAGGGATCCGGTGAAAAGCAAACAAATTTCATTCTGCTATAACTCAAAACCATACAAAAGAAATATACCCTTACAATTCTTCCATACATATCTTTAAGTTTATATTGACCAAAATCAGCCTGAGCTTCATATCCTGGTGGCGAGACTTCACGTGGCGAGATTTTCCGCTTACTGGTATGCTGATACCCATGCTGTTCCCTTAAAGCTTTCATGTAGCGATAGAAAGTAGCTCGTTTAACTTGTAAATCAGGAAAGGCTTCAATTAATTTAAGATAAATATTGGTATCTCGGATTTGTGGGCATATTTTCAACTGTTCCAGTATGTACTGACGGTAGTTATCCATGTGGTACCTTTCCTTTTCAGCTTCCCTAGCATAATCCTCTTTGCTCATATTCCAGTATTTACTGACAGAAGTATAGGTGATCCCCAGCGCTTTAGCAGTCTTGGTCTGGGCGAGTCCAAGTTCTTTGTACTCTTGGATTTTTTGATATTGCTCGAAACCGATCATTTTTAATTCCTCCTTTTGTTGTGTTATCCAAGTAATAATGTGTATATCAGTGCAAGCAAAAGCATCACCCCCTTAAAATAGCACGCTAAATAAGCTACTTAAATATCCTGTAGGATTTAAGTAGCTTATTTAGCGTATATAGCCCATACATTAATTTATATACCCTCTAGTACAGAAGTTTTCGTCAACAGCATTATGTGTATATTTATCCTATCAATAATTATTTTCAAGTTATCCAAATAACATATCTTGTAAAGACATGTATGTATTCTTTTGCCTTACAAAGATATAATTTTATTTTTGCAGTAACTCGCTATAAAATCCTATGCCTCTATCTTCAAATGTTCCAATAAGCATACCTCGATCAAGAAATCCGTTGCGTTCTTCACAACAAGTTTCTGGTAAAAGTACACAAGTATGGCAAGCAGCAAGATTTAGGGATTCAAGTCCTTGGCCTTGACTTAGAATACATACAGGATCATTTGAACATGCTTTTGCTCCAGCAATCGCTTTTCTAAAAATACGCGGAAATGCATCCGATTTCCCTTGTCTGACTAGTCCGCCTAATGTGCCTTCAGAATCGCCGCTAGCTGTATAAATAAATATCCCCGCCATTTGTTTCCCTTCAGATTCCTCAGCGCAGTAAATACGTTCGCTTAGATTCGCTATACTATAACCACACTCAAAACTAAGTTGCCTGATCAGCAAATGGGATATTGTGTGAAGCAAAATAAACTTCGGGGATATGGTTCGAGGGTTGCCCTGTCCAATAAACGACATAGCATAATTTTCATTAATTCGGTGCACGCGCTCAATTACCGAAGGATTATTCAAAATCCATTCATCAATATCATTTTGTGCAAACTCAATGAATATTCCTTCCCCTCGAACCTCATAAGCAGGATACCATCGAGTATCTGGTTCTTTTACATGGACAAAACCCGCATCATTCTTCCCAACAACAGGATTGATTCGTGAAAATCCGATTAGAGCATTTACGACTTTAACTTTATCGATAAGTGAAATAGACTTGATGTGAGGAAGATGATACTCATCTATTGGCATTTCTTCTCTTGAAAAATCTCCAAATAACCCGGATGAAGAGGACACTTTTCCGCTTAATGCTGCATATTCATCAGCACGATACTTTACGCTCGTTACATCAATTTCAGATTCATAACAATCAAGCCATTTTCTAATTAGAATACTCTCTATTTCAGATTCTGCAGCACCTATTTCCAATGCAATTTTTTTCGTCCATCTTGGCAATCGACTTTTTATAGTATTAATTTTATCCCCAGGTTCTTCGTCCTCAATAATGGTCAAACAATCTGCAAAAGCTTTACTTTTTTCTATTTGAGCATTTAGCTTATCCGCATATGGAGGAATCACAAGAGAGCTATATACCACAGGAAAATACACCGATGATGAGCCTCGTTGTACAGTTCGCGGATAGCAATCACATTTTTCTTTGATATGTTTGTGAGGGTGATTACCTTCACAACGGAAATCATTCGATCCTGATGCTTTATCAAGTTTTTCAAAACAGTCCTTATCAAAGGCACCCCTAAGAGTCGTTGAGGCGCCGCAAGAACAAGCTATATTCAATCCTTCCAGACCTTCACTTCCTGAAGCACCTGTTTTAAACTTTAGGGTAGGGTTGGCACATATCGGTTTTTTGCTTTGTATATGCACCCATTTAATCCAAGGAAAATCATTAATATGACCGTGTTCGCAAACAGTAACGATTCTAGCTACAACCAAATCTTGACGGCATTCCAAACATTGCATGTGCCTTACCATATGCTCATCATTTTCAAGTGCTCTAGCCTTTGATCGTTTCTTATATTCATTAACCCACTGAGTTATAGGCTGAAACTTTCGGCACTTCGGGCAAAAATACCATTCAGGAAATCTCATATATGATATATCTACAGGCATCGCAAAATAGTCTACGCCAAGTGCCTTTGCAAACCGTTCGTCATCGATTCTCAATTTTCCACTCCAGTATTCCGGCGCCGCCGTAATAAGAGTCTGATCAGGAAAGTCAACCATAGCACCAACCCCATATTGCAGAACGGCTTGGGTAGCGCGCACCGAATGTGTAACTTTATTAAGATCGACTTTTTCTTTGATTTTATTTACCATTGACTTATCCCTCCCAAATAATAACCTTACCTTTAACTGGAGTATCTACATTTCTCATAGAGGTAAGAGTTTCAATCGAATTGTCTTCTCCAATAGTATTATACGGTTTAAGTAAGCGTTTCATATCTGTGCCAGGAGGATTGACCATGAATCTACGTCCAAAAAATAATGGTACATTCGCTTCCAGACACAAATCAACTTTCGTTTGCCATTCAGTAATGAAGGAGCTCATTTCGCATTTCACTTCATCAGCATCATAATTCACTCCGCTATCGACACGTTTATTGATATTTTTAATTCTATCAAGTATAAACTGCTCTGCACCTGAAACAATATCTGAGAAGTATTCACTGTCAAAGTTCACCGCGTCCTTATCCTCGTTCAACCCAGCTTGTTGCCGTATAATCGAAACAAGCAAGGCGTGTAGAGCTCTTTCTCGAGCGGGTTTTGAAAACGGTGTCGCTCCAGTCGGCTCTACAAAGCGATAAAACGACTCATGGTATGCTCTGAATTGTTCATAATGAGAACGATCTCGATTCTTAGTAGCATCGTATTGCACGAATACCACACCCGGAAATGAGCGTCCGACACGGCTGGATGCCTGAATATATTCACTTGTCAGCTTTGGTTGCCCAATCATCAACATAACATTTAGTCTAGCAACATCTATGCCGACAGAAATCATATTAGTAGCCAGGAGAATATTAGAAGCATAACGTTTATCGTCAATATTCTTCCTCGAATATTCCACTTTTTCTAGTTTGTCTAGTGTTTCGTTAAGCTCAGTTGTTGTTACACGACTTGTCAATTCATCAGCACTAATAATCAACCTACGCGATGTGAACATACGATTTGCTGTTCGAATAATAAAATCCTTGACGTCATCTTCTACAAGTGTAGATGCTTTACCAAGATCTTTAAGGCTGTTAAAATACGCTGTTAAAGTCCACATTTTATCCTTTACTTCATCTGGTAGGTTCATCATATAAATTCTTTGTAAAAGAGCAGCCATAACTCGTATTTCAGTCATAGCCTTTGTTTTTCCAGACGGCATAATCCCAACATATTTCCGACCGAACACGCCTTCTTTATATGATATTTTAGCTTCCCGGGCGAAAAATGAGTCATCTGAATTTAAGCCAGGAGCAGGGAATTGAACAACTTCACGATTATACAGAACAGAACATTGCTCCTTAGCTCGGCGTATTGTTGCAGTTGAAGCTATTATTTTGGGACGTATACCTTTACTGCTGCATAAAGCATCAACAGCAGTTTCATACAGACCTACTATAGTTCCGAGTGCACCTGAAATCAGGTGAAGTTCATCTTGAATAATCAATTCAGGCGTACGATTACTAGTGTCTGTTGCAAAGAATGATCCAATGCGTCCGTCCCAAGGTAGCATTGCAAATTTGTCCACTGTTCCGAAAAGCAATGTTGGGGGATCTTCGTATAGTTCTTCATCAATTATTTGAATAGGCAATCGCGTAGTAAAATCGCATTCATCTTGCGGACAAAACATATAGAAATGCTTATTGTCCCTCATACTGTAGCCCCACTTACCGACAAGTTTTTTGTCCTTCTCATCTTTGACAAGTTTTGTGCCGCACCAAGGACATTTTAATACCTGGAATTTATTATGTCTGTCTTTCTCACTCCGGACATAGTAATGCTCTTTTACATTCAACAACTTTTCTAAATGAAACTTTGCATCTTCATTTCTGTTTGGAATATGAGTTCCACCTATCCACAAGCCAATAGTAACTGGCTCTTTACCTAACATATAAGAAGGATACCTGTGGCGTTTTGCTTCACAATCTCTGCGGATATATTCGCAAGCACATATCAATGTAGAGGCACGAGTGAATTGTTGAGCTGCAAGCAAACGAAGTGTATAACGCATCATCACTGCAGTACCACCTGATTGTTTAGGGTGTTTTAACCGACGATAGAAAATCGTAAATGCAGTTAACCCGAGATATGCCTCTGTCTTACCCCCGCCAGTAGGAAACCAAATAAGGTCTACAATGTCACGTTCAGGCGATGCATCATCAACTATTGAGTTAATATCCATCAGTAAAAATGCAATCTGAAAAGGTCGCCATTTGCAATCTCCATCGTCAGCTTTTCTATAATCCATATTACTCAAAATTGAAGCAATTTGCATATCATCAGGATAACGGTCTTTGTCAGCTGTTTCTGCTTGCATTTTAAGGTGTATTCTTTGCATAAACATTGCTCTGTTTGCCAGCATAAAAGCATTATATGCAATATCATTATCTCGCAATGTTTTAATTCCTGAATACATTCGATTACAAGCGCGTTCGCATTCTGCAATATTTTTAGCTGCTGCCGATTTATATCGTATATCAAGTATTTCAGCAATATTTTTAAGATCTTCAACCCATTTTTTATATAAGTCAACCATACTTTTTAAATCGGAGAGTTTATGCGATTTATCCGTTGGATTTAAATCTGACAAATACTTCATTGACAGTTTTTCCGAACTAATTTTATCATTTACTGGTAGGTTGAAATCCATCGGCGCAACCTCTGCTATCGGGAAGAATTCACTCCAAATACTGCCTTTACCTTCATCATTGATATTCCAATCAACTGAAACACCAAGACCTGTACCATACACTTTTTTGTGTCGATATTGCAACTCAAGTGAATGTTCTTCATCATCCATTGTTTCCGGATCATCATTAAGTTCCGTTTCTACAAATACAAATTCATTCTTTTCAGATGAAACGTTAATAAAAGGTTGAAAAATACAATTGTTGGGTTTTGCTGGTGTTTCCCTAAGATCGTTAACCAGCATAACAGTTATAGACCATAGATTGTCTGAGATTCTTGTACGCAACGCCGTGATTTTAGCAGTTGTACCATCTAGTTCTCTATTATTATCTATATAATCACTTTGCGAAAAATCCAGTGTAAACTCAACCATATGGGGGACACGAACATAACCGTTTCTACAAAAATCAACAAAACGATAAGCTATTCTTTTTAATACAAAAGACTCATTCTCAGGTATTGTGTCCCTTTCAAAGATGTCTCTGACTTCTTTTGCATTAATCGAAGAAATAAGTTTAATTATCTTCAATTCTTTATCATAAACCATTTTATGCTCAAGCTCAGGTGGTATGGAGTAGCTTTCGGAATTATCTGGAACATAAGGGATTATGCAGTCGGAAACTTTTGCTTTTCTATATGTAGCAAAATCAGCACTGCCATGTACTAAATCTGTTTTTCCCCTTACAATAAAAGTTATCCCCATAGACGAAGGCATATACTGAGAAGAAAGGCTTATTTCTTCATCTAAGTTTTCTTGAGCAGTTTCGTCGTATTCACAGTTTCGTATCGCTTTTGTTATTGTCTCATTCGGTTCATCATTCTGCGTAAAAGAATCCTCAAATTCGTATGCGATTCCTTCACCGTTTTCTTCCTTTGGTATGGTTTCATCGTTATCTTGACTGATTTCGTTCCCTTGCGGATATAATATACCTACTGAGTAACGGCTTGTCGGGCTGCTTGAAATAAGCTCGTGTTCAGCATCAGGTATGCTGAATTCCGAACCAGGCCCTAGAAGCTCAGACTTAGTTAATTGAATATATTCTTCTCTAGCTGCAATCATCTGCTCTCGAATTTCATTATTTGTCATATTGTAACCTCCCAATCCGTAATCGGTTTATTGATTAAGTTAGCAGAAACAGTAACTGGTTCTTCAAGCAAATTTAGTGTGGCCAACTCTAAAATCTCAGACAAATTTTCCACATTATCGTATACTATTTCAAGAATACTTCCTATAGGTGGTTTGTGTCCGCGTAGCTTGTCTAAAATAGCTTTTCCGATTAATTCTAGTATTTCTTTTCTTTGCCGCCGTACAATGCGGCATGCTTCGAAATAACTGTGCGTGTCATTAAGAAGGTATGGATCCTGAGTAAGTTGGGCTATATGTCTTAACGTAATTTCATCTCGAGGCCCCACTATATGACTTTCTTCGATAAGCCACTGACGAATGGAAGCCTCTTGTAATGAGCTTCCGAGTTTTTGAAGCCTTGTTGCAATATCCCTATATGAAAGGTCATAAATTACTTTGTATTCGCGCAAAATATCTTTCCAATAAGATGCCTTTTCAGTCGCATCCGAAACATCTGAACTTAAGCGACCGCTTATCTGTAAATTCTCATATATATAATCAACCATATTTCTGGCATATCCGTCTCGTTTTAGAAATACAAGCTGATCCCCTGCAGAAAGACTTTCCGCAGCAATTTCAGATACTGTTCCAGTTACAGAATCAAAAACAACTGCTTTGTAGTACTGGGAAAATAATACTTGTTCATCGCTTACAAATCGCCCTATAGCGCATACTTCGGATGTTAATGTGTCTCCAGCATTGCCAGAAACGTTAGAAGTATACTTATTGATATCAAGTATACTTATATTATTTATATACTTTTCCAAATCCACTTCCTCATCAATAAATGAGATTAAGTCATTGTTCTTATCTTCATTGTTTTCCAGGTCATCATCAAATAGATCATCTTGAATAACACCGATTCTGGAATTCAATTTATTCTCAAAAGTTTCCGCTTTGTATTTTTTGTAATTGAACCAGTGCGTTTCGCATTCATAAAGCAATACAATAACATTTTCAGCCGCTCTACATTTTACCGGATCAAACCGTTTTCCGCAGAAATCACCTATAGCTATGATCTCGTCATAGCATACAGAGTTATCAAAACGGTTGGCGGTTACTATAGTTATTCCTCTTCTGTAAAATATTTCGTCCTCACAGAGGATATTGACATAATATGCTTTTGGTACAACAAGAGCAATTTTTTCTGCGTTCGAAGACTCGAGGTATCGCTTTAAAGCATTATATTTAGAACAATCTGCGAAGCAAGATTTGTACAACTGTTCTATAGCATCGATAACATATATACAATGATATTCTACAGATTCTGCATTTTCTGCTAAATCCCTAAGTTCACGGATCCGGATAGCAGGAGAAGTCACACTGGCCTTCAACATGCCGTTTTCTATAGCTTTTTCGAGCTTTTCAATAGGAAATACAGCTGTGATTAAGAGGTTAAGGAGGGAATATGCTTTAATTAGAAAAGAGTTCTTATTATCGTCATTCCATTCAGAGTTCTTTATTGCATATAACGCTTCTTTGATTTTACGAAAATTTTCCCATGAGCATCCGCCATCAACAATCTCTGTCTTAACTGTATTATTAACAATATTCTCAATTTGTCTGTCAAGTTCAAGGGTTAGGTTATTTATCTCTTGTGGAGGAAGAGAATTTTGCAACAGAAATTCCCTTGTACACGCAAATACTGCAGCTCCCCCCTGCGATTCAATAATATCTTTCGCACATTCTGAATCAATTTCTACCGCAATATGAGAAAATTTAAGAGTTTTTCTTCCCAAGAGGTCAATCAGTTCGAAAGCACCATTTGATACTGCATCTGCACCGATAACCATCAACCCGACTGTTGTATTTCCATGTTTCTCTAACACCAACTCACGAGCGGTCGATATTTTCCTCGTTATCTTCAATACTGGTTCTGTTTTTGCTGGATTGTTACCTAGTTGATATTCTTCACCGCTGTCCGCATAATACGATGCTGTAACTATATCCAGCAATCCTACGCTCATGTTATCTCCATAAGAAATGCGTAAACCTTTAGATAAACGGGCAAAAGTGTCACGTTCGGTAACAATAACCACAGAAGCACCAGTAACACTTGGCACCTCTGTTACTGGAACTCCTAATATATGCGAAATGAAATCAGCTCTTTTGTTATCTTGTCGCCTTATTCCTCTTCCGTCGGTCAAGCTTGAAGTCCCATAGTAGGGTTTTATTAAGTTTTTATTATCCTCAAACGGAATCCAAGAAATTGTTTTTCCGTTTTTCCCTCTGCCATCCTGCTCTAGAGTAATGTATTGGGTTCCATCTCTGAAATCCAATCCACGCCAACGATACCGACCATTTCTGAACAGAACAATATCACCTTCATTTAAAGAATCAATAATCGATTCGGAGTTAGTCCTATCAAACGATACAGATGCTAATGCAACCATAATAAACGATACAATATCAAAGCAAATGGAACCCGTATGCAACGCTACGCTGACTGAATGGCCATTACCAGACAAAGCGGACATGAAAAATTCGGCATACTTTTTGACAATTAGCTCTTTAGATATAAGCGAGTTTTCAAAGTATATGTCGCACTTATCAGTTAAGCAAAAGCGCTTCTTATCATTTGTCATGGTACAGCTACCTCCGTAACAAAATCACTTCCTGTTGAACCCCTCAGCTTGTTTAGCCCCTTCCTCCAATACCTCAAAAAATCAGCTGCGTTTTTTTTTAATTCTTTTCTCTTTTACTATATACATTGCTTGTTTCAGTACTATAGCACTCGCCTTTACAAGGTCTATCGGTACAGCATTGCCAATCTGCAGAGCAGCCGCTGTAAGCGAGTTACTGAATATGAAATTGTCTGGAAATGTTTGCAAACGAGCCGCTTCACGAATTGAAATTGCCCTATCCTGTTCGTAGTGTCCATAGCGCCCCTTTGAATAGCTTAGGCATCCTCCTGTCATTGTAGGTGCTGGTTTGTTAGCATCCATAATACCGTAAACATCCTTATGTCCTGAAAAGACATTGCCATTAGCATCCTTTTTTTTATGGCACTCCAAGACCAAATCTTCTGGTAATCCGTCACGCGAACCACCGTTGGCCCGGATTGCCCGTATGCGCTGAAGGTTGATATCGCTCAAATTAGCGCACTTATGATTGTGAATTTCCCCTTCGGGATCCACGTAGGTTTCACCCGCTCTAATGGGCGGTAGATCACCGATGGCTTCTTGTACCGTTTTCCACGGGAGTAAACCGTCAGTTTCTTTCTCTGAGTGAGTTGGCTTCGGAAGCTCGAATTGAAACCCGCTATCATTCAATTCCTTGTGAATGTCTTCTCGCACGGCATGTAGCACAAATCGCTTACGTATCTGCGGAACTCCGTAGTCAGCAGAGTTAAGAATGCCTTCTACCACCAAATATCTCTTTCTCAGACGAGTTAGAAATTCGTCGAGGATTTCCTTGTTGGATTTGGTCTTAAGGCCTGGCACATTCTCCATCAGTATGAACGGTGGTTCCAATTCCTCGATTATTCGCAAAAACTCAAATAAAAGTTTTTTGCGTTCAGCAAGGGTTTTCTTTATGTTTTTTGGGTTTTTACGTGAGAAGTTTTGGCATGGAGGACAGCCAGCGAACAAATATATGTCATCCTTTTTTATATCAGCAGCTTTAAGTATTTCCCAACCGCTCAAATTGCAAATGTCATCATGCAATACTTTTACCATGCTAAGCGGTTGATAGCTTTGATAGGTTTCTACTGCGCTACGATCAATTTCAACCGCAGCTTTTACTTTAAAACCAGCCAAAGTAAGTCCACAGGATACACCTCCGCAGCCTGAAAATATATCTACTGCTTCAAATTCAAATCTCATTAATAACCTCCCTCACTTTCAATGTCCAACGCGGCGATAGTTTTCAAACCCGCTGGAGTGTTGATTTGCGGAGGGGTTTCCGTGTTTTTGAAGGCTTGGAGCTGTTGAGCGCACATTGCCTTAAAGTCGCAACTAACACAGTTCTGTGGACAAGCTCTCATAGGAAAGTCACCAATGAGTATCCCTTTGACAGCCCATTCAATAACACCGATGGCGTTGTTTACGGATTGGTTGTCCACTGGCACAGCTGTACGCTGATTGTCTTTTAATGTATGTATATAACCTGTTTCCACATTTTCGCCTAAAACCTCTTTTGCCGCCTTTGAGTATAATTGCACCTGAACAGACATATCCCGCCAATCATAAGATGCAACGTCCTCAGGTGTTTCCATCGACTTAAAGTCGATAACATCCGCTGTAATAATACCTCTTTTTGGATCTTCCAGCAGAAGCAAATCAATGGCTCCTGTTATCAATGCATCCTTAACTGAAATTTCAAAACGCGCCTCGTCTTGCCGCAAGCGTCCAAAGTCGGATGCATATCTATACGAATATTCAGTCATTATGCGCTGTACAAGTTGCTTTGCACGTTCATATGAACCTGGACGGTTGACGGGATCGTTGCTTGGGAAAACATGCTTCAACATGAAAGTTGATTCCACGATTTCCTCTACTTCATCCGCTGTGGGTGTCCTATCTTTGAATTTCTGATGCAACCGTTCTAAAATAGTGTGACTCGTTTTCCCAAACCCGAATAATTCTGGTACTGCTGCATTGTAACCGTATATGGTAGAGAGCTTGTAAGAATACGGACATTTCAAATATTTTTTTACAGATGAATAGTCTGTCGGTAATTCGCTATCAGCAAAACGTGGAGTAGGCTCCATCTTTTCAGCTAACTCGTCAAATGTCAAATCTTCTCGCATATTCGGATGGTTTAAATTTATGATAAATTGCGACCGTCGTTTTCCACGTTTCAACCCTGGATGTGATGTACTACCGCTCATGTACAAAATGCGTTCAGCACGAGTAATAGCAGTGTAAAAAAGACGAGCTTCATCTTGGACACGACAACCATAAGCGCCACGGCTAATTGCATTCATCATGAGTGGTTGTGGTATCAATCCATTATATGTTTCATTTCTGCCTGGGAAACGTTGCGACACCAAATCAGCCACGAACACAACAGGAAATTCTAAGCCCTTGACCTTATGTATAGTGGAAATGTTAACAGCATCGTCCTTTGTAATGTAGTCAATTGGTTCCAATTCATAACTGTTCTGTGCAATGTTAGAAAGGAAATTTAACATTTCGCGATAACGTCTGGGAGAGTCAATGCTGACATAGGTTTGCTCAACATCCAATATGATTTTGCTAAACAGTCCCAAATCACGCAATGCTATTTCATTGTTTTCAATAGCACGAAGCATAAGTGCATCCAACAAGTCATGTAAAAACTGCTGTGGGTACACCTTGCGCCTTACACTCTCGCACGGGGCATGTATCTCTTGCTGCCAGTGCTGTAGCACCTGAAGATATTTGACCTTATTCGCTTGTGGAAAATTGGGCAACACTTGCTCATTAAATATCCTTTCTGCCGCTGTTCTATCATTTGTACTATCACGTAATAATTCCATTATTGACAAAATACACTGTGCGTATGGGCGATCAAAGATCCCACCTTCTCCTGTAGTTTTGCATGGAATACTCAAGGCTTGCAAAGCATTTACAAATTGAACATCACGGTTTTCACCATAGGAATTATGTATGCTGCGAAGCAAGATGGCAAAATCACTATAAGTTAACCCGCGTCGGCTTTTCTCGGTTCCGTCTGGATTGTATTCAATATAAGTAGTTCCAATAAGAGATTTAATCCGATTTGCTATCCATTGTGCCTCTTCATCACGAGTAGTAAACCAGAGTTTACGAAGGTCTTGTATATTTCTATCAGAATTGGAGCTTATATCTTTTGGCAATCGTTCGTAATTAAGATTTGCCTGCACAAAACTATTTGCCGTTTCAACAATCGCCTTGGTGCTTCTAAAATTGATAAGCAATTTATGTATAGAAACATCGTTATATCTGTCTTTAAATGTCAATATATTCTGGACATTTGCACCACGCCAGCCGTAGATGGCTTGGTCATCATCTCCAACCACAAACAACATGTCCAGATGATTGGCGAATGTTTTGATGAATTCCTCCTGAATGGGATTAATGTCTTGATATTCATCGACAAAAAGATATTTGTATTTTTCGATATATGATCCACCTTTGAGAGAGATTTTCTTTAATTCATCAACCGCTAACCTAATAGCATATGAAAAATCCATATAGCCATCGTTGAGCAGCTTTGAGGCTAGATTCGAAAGCTGCGTATACAATACTGTGTCATGTTTTGCAATATCACTCAATGGAATATTCTCATTATTAAGTGTTTGCCATGCTTTTGTGAGTTCATTTATCGTTTTGAAATATCCTCCATTACTCTGAATTTCTAATTGGTAGAAGCGCGACATTACAAACAGAATCAACCCGTTCTGATCAAGGATATCAAACTGGCGATACCTCGCATCAATATTGCCAATCAGTTTTTGGCAGAAAGAATCCAATGTTCCTATGAACATAGCACCTATATAGTTTTCTGGCAATCCGAATTTATGTAGTGCCTCTGCCACTCTGCGTTTTATTGATTCGGCGGCCTTCTCCGTAAACGTAAAAGCGACAATGCTTTCGGGAGACTCCCCCTTAGAAACCAAATACGCAATTTTATAAGCAAGCGTTCGAGATTTTCCCGAGCCAGCGCAAGCCAAACAAAGGATATGCTTTGATTCGTCTACAACTGCGTTGTACTGTTCATCTGTTAAGTTAGTCCGCAGGATTTCTTCAGTAGTCATGATAACCTCCATATCAATTTGTATTTTTTCAGTTAAGTCGCTATTTTTCTTTTCCAGCTAAAACTCCAAAGAATTCTGATTCTAATTTACCTATATCAATTATGAAATAACCTCAAATGGGTCTGAACATTGTGATACAAGCATTAACTCCGTTTGGTATCATCCATTTCCATGATATCACAGACGTCACACTCCAACGCTATACAGATTTTTTGTATTATTTCTGTACTAACATTTTCGTTTTTACCAAGCTTTGTGATCGTAGCAGAACTAATGCCTGCAAGTTTCTGTAAGTCTTTCTTTTTCATATCTCTATCAATAAGAAGCTTCCAAAGTTTTTTATAACTAATTGCCATCATAATCACCTCTATGTATGTATAATTACATAATATCATTAGCCTTTAATTGCAAATCGAAATGCAACCCTTTCAATTGAAATTAAAATATATAAAGCGATAAAATGAATAAATTCCAGGTGGTTGCAATCTGGCTTACAAAAGATTGGTCTTGAACCAATCTTTTTATTTACAAACCTTTTCTCTGCCATATATTCTAAATGGGTTGGCGGCAAAAAGGAGAGTAAAATATGTCTAAGTTTTTTACATACGAAGAGAGGCTAACCCTTCAAAAATACCTAAAAGAGAGTGTATCATTTAAAGAAATTGCTCGGAGATTGCATAAGAATCCGACAACGATTTCCAGAGAAGTCCGTAAGCATCTTGCAGAAGTAGCCACTGGATATCCAGGGTTTCCATACAATGCTTGCAAAAACCGTATTAACTGTAGAAAGAAAAGGCTCTGCGGCAAGGAATGCTCGAGGCTTTCAGCAGCATACTGCAAACTCTGTCAAAAGTGTAACCACAACTGCCCTGACTTCATTGAGGAAATCTGTACTGCAAGATTTCGGGTACCTTACGTCTGCAATGGCTGCGAGCAGATCAGTAAGTGTACTTTGATGAAAAACCTCTACCATGCGGAGCATGCTCATGTTAAAGCTCATAAAATTATTTCTGAATCCCGTAGTGGTCTGTGTGTCAGCGAAGAAGAGATAGCCAGACTTAATGCAATTATCAGTCCGCTGGTGAAGCAGGGACAATCCATCCATCAGATTTATGTTACTCATCAAGATGAAATAATGTGTAGTGAAAAAACCATCTATAACTACATCGATGCCTGCTTGCTCGATGTGCGCAATATTGATTTACCCAGGAAAGTAAAGTTCCGCGAGCGATATAAAAAGCCGGAATTTAAAGTAGACAAGGGCTGCAGAATTGGTCGCAACTACGAGGCGTTCCAAAGCTTCATTGACGATAATCCTGATACTGCGATCGTCCAAATGGACACTGTAATTGGTTCCCAGGGTGGTAAGTGCCTACTAACAATACATTTCGTAGAAACTAATCTGATGCTTGCTTTCCTGAGGGAATCCAATACCTCTCAATCGGTAATTGATATATTTAATGACCTTGATCAACGGCTCGGACGTGAACCGTTTCGAAAACTGTTTCCTGTTATTCTTACGGACAATGGTAGTGAGTTTTCCAATCCCAAGGCTATTGAGTATGGGCCTGATTTGCGCACACGGATTTATTACTGCGATGCCGGTTGTCCTCACCAGAAGGGGGCTATTGAAGTCAATCATTGCCTGATTCGTAGAGTGCTTCCTAAAGGGACAAGCTTTAATCACCTAGTTCAGGAAGACATCACAACGATGATGAATCATATCAATTCCTACAAAAGAAAAAAGCTGAACAATCGTAGCCCATACGAAACGTTCAGCTTCTACCACGGAGAAGAGGTTTTGCATAAACTCGGATGTTCACCGGTTGCAGCCGATAACATCACGCTAAAACAAAGTCTTCTCAAAAAGTAACATTAGAAACTAAGTACTGCGCTGCCAACTATCCATGCTTAATCCATAAAACAGGGGTGGATTCTCCGATTACAAAAAAATCGAGAGGGAGTCGATCTCTGTTTGGCATGCCCATTTTAACCCATAATACACCAGATTTTTCGGAAAATCAAACTGCATTTGGGTTACAATAGTGGCTTTTTGTTTTCAAAACTGGCTTCTCGAGTACAAAAACTGCGTTTCGTTTACAAATATTCAGTTGTCGGTTTCAAATATTGCGTTTCACTTTACAAAATGGCATCTCGCCTTTCATTTAAGTATAATATCATTAGCATCATCATATTGCAAACATTTTATTTACGTTCGCATGATTTTTGATTTGTATTCAATAATTCTTACTCCAAATCCTTCTAAATCCTATGCTATAATCTCAGGTGTATAGAATGTTACATCTATCCTGTCTCCTCAACCCTACTAATTTATCTATTCTGTCCACTCACCCCTACCTAATTTCAGACTCATTTTTACTACAAAAAAACACCCTCGATATGTTTCCATGTACCCATATCGAGGGCTTAGGTCGAGTGGACAGATTTACTTTAATTATATGAAACCCAGTATTTTAAAGGATTTCCGGACTTTATTTTTTAGACATCAATACTACGCACTCAACATGCCCTGTTACTGTAATTCTGATGACCATAGCACATAGTGCTCCCTCGATATCAACTTATATTTCCAGTAATTTATTTATTTCAAGTTAGTTTTTTATAATATACTGTATTTATTTCAAAACGGCTTTTAAGTATACTGCTGGTCTTACGATACTTACTTCGTTTTGAAATACTAGCTCCCTCTCCTAGAAAATTTATCAACTAATTTGCTGTTATTGACAATATATCAATCTCTCCCTGGCATCTTTGTAAAAAACGTCCAATCTATCTCTACATATGGTAAAAGTTTATTCTTATACAAAATAACTATCCCTTTTATAAGATGATTTTATAGTTCCTTAATCAATTCTTCATATTCCAATTTTTTGATGGGCCGTTCAAAAAGAGCGCTTATTTTTGTAAAACATTCATTTATATCTTCAAGATAACTATTTGTATACGTTACTGTTGGCACCTTATACTTAAAAAAATAGCTATTTCTCTTATCGTTTTCCTTTTTCCAATCCTGCTTTACTTCTTTATGTATTAAATGGGTAGAATCTGGACTCAACTCTATCGCCAGCCTATCTCCTGTATAATAGTTTATAATTAAATAATCTGCCCTATATCTATGACAAACTGCTTTTTTATCCCAACGAACTTCAGGTAGAAGTATTGGAACCTTTGTCCAATCCTTTTGTCCATTAACATAATCTATATATTTATCTACAAATTGTCGCTCAAATGGGGAACCACTCCTTTTGAAATTTTCATAAAATTCAATAATATCATTAAAGGATCTCACTTTCATTAAATTTGCATTATATGTTTGTCCTTCAACAATTTTTCCTTTCAAATAACCTTCCTCTCTTAATTGCCCCAATGTTAAATATGTATATTTAACTTTAAGTCCTTTTAAAGGATAACTTTTCCACTCATAATTTGTTAATAATTCATTTCTAGGTGCAACGAAAACACCTATAACATTTTCATTGTCTCCTAGATATAATTCTCTATCGCAATCCTCTAACTTAAATTTCGTATATTGTTCAGAATTTTTTACATAGCTTCTTTCTAAAAATAATACTATATATTGGCGTATAGTCTCATTTCTCATTATGCTTTTTAGTTCCATATTACTAGATCTGAGCAAGCCACTTATCCACGCATCTCTATATTCCGATGCCGAAAAAAATTGCCTTGATTTTATTTTTGCAAATTCATTAGACTTAGATCCTATTTTCGCTTCAAGACTTTTTATTATATCTAAATCAGAAATATTTTCTTGTCGATATTTCCTATATTCGCTTGCTACTTCCTGTCTCAATTTCAATATTCTTTCTGTATATTCCGCTTCTCTTTCATACTTTTGTAACATCCTTATCCTCCACTATTTTCTCTATTTAGAATGTATAAGCTACCAGAATACATTATTCACAAACAAAACTATTCTGTTATTGTAATTTATTCTATAATCACTATCATTTTTAATCTATTGCATCTATATTATCTTTTAAGAATTTTTTTTGAAAACCTCTACCATTTTCTAAAATCTTCAATACCTTACCTTACCGTAGCAACAGAAACATATTTCAGTACAGCTAAACCTAAAGACACACTCACATATTACTTTCAAAATTTCTGAACTTGTTTGCTTTCCCTTGAGGACAAATCTCATCGCTGTAGTTCTTTTGAAATTAACTCTGAATGTTTTTACTATTATCTCTTAAGGCATTCCCAACAAACTTACACACATATATGCTTTCATCTTCTCTATGTGAAGATAATAAATCTATTTCTGAACGTATTTTAAATAGAATATTTAAATTATTTTTATACCTTCAATAGTTTTCCTGATTTTAATAGTGCTTTAGCAATATTATCTATATCTCCATAAATGGTTCCATTGTCAATACCTAAGAGGTTAAGTTCTTGCAAAATATTAGAATAGTTGTCAATCTCAATCAATATATCAGGTACAATTTCTTGCACATTTAATTCACAATAATTATAAACACCATCATTAGTATAGATATATGGTTGATAGATAAAAAAACTTTGTTGGCTAGATATTCTCCCAAAAAGTTCTGGAGGTTGGTAAGTAAAATAAATGTCTAAATTTATGTTTATTTTACGAGGATAGTTTTTTAGTTCATAAAGTGTTGCTACCAGTAAAATCATATATAATAAAGCAATAATATCGCAATCATTAATTCCACATAACAACTCCGTGTTTTTCAATAAGGCTGAAATAATACCATTTTCTATATCGGATTCAGAAATTACTTGTAATAAGTCATGGTAATCTTGGATATTTATGTCCTCTGATTTTGATAATAGGGATTTTATTTTTTTGTAAAGTTCTATTGTACATGCATCCTCCTCCTCATATACTTCGTTTATGTTGCAATAATTAATTAATAGATTTTTAGTCCAATCTTTTAGAGAAGTAATATCAACGGACCGAAAATGACTATGAATAGAATTTGCTAATGCCAGTGCAATATCATAGTCTGTTAGGAGTTCTTCAAATAAACTCTTTCCTTGTAACATGATAATAATATTTGTAATATTTATTAAACGTTGTTTCTTCAAGACATATGTTTGTGCATAAGGCGAGTGAAAAGGCTTTCTAGCTTGATTGAGAATATTGTGAATTAACATTTTCTGTAAAGAACTATCATTTTCTAATTCTTCAAGTGTTGAGGAACCTAAAAATTCTTGTAAAGAAAATTTTTGCTCAGTTTTTCCGTCACAGGCAAAGAAAAGGGCAACCAATGGTGAATAGCTCATATCTACTAAATTGGTTGGAATACCGTGATGTTGACAAAAAGCTAAGAAATACTTTTTTTCATGTTCTGATACTTGTCCGATTATTCTATTATAAAATGCTGAATGAAGATACTCCATATCATAAATTTTATCAGAGTTCCAGCCACCTAAATAGGGACGGAAACCACTCGCTTTAATTGAAAAATACGGCTCATTTTGTCCCCTGTATATATATTCAGAAATACCTTTACCTTCTAAAATAGAAAGATATTCTGAGATACTTTGTGCTTTATATGTTTTCATAATAATACCTCCTATTGTATTCTTTCTTTAAAATTGATTTGTATATTTCCACAATTATTGATTAGCAAAAGTTAAGTTAATTTATTAGAGATCTAATAAGTTGTTCTTCTTTTTGCAACTTTTCTAAGTCCTCATAATATCTATCTTTAGTGATATTCATACATTCAATTCTATTTTCCGGAGTTCTTGTATTCAAGCCATGTTTGTTATAAAACATGGTAAAATCGTGAATTGTTCCCGCGAGATTCGTACAAGCCTGGCACCAATTTTTTATTTCTTGAGGCGGAAGGGAGAGCTCAGATTCTGCAAAATACCATTTATCAATGAGTAGTACTAGTTTATTCAGTTCTTGTACAAAGTCATCTTCTGTTTTTGTTTTATTTAAAAACTCGTTGTAAATTCCAATAACTCTTTCTGATAGCGAAATTAAATTGCTCATTATTTCTTTTGTTTGAGAAATAAGAGAATATTCCTCACCAGTATTTTTTTGTTGAAATATTTTTAAGGTGTTGTAGTAAGTATGAAAATTAAAATGTATACAATTTATAATTTCACTGTTTTTAGATAGCCTATACCAATGAGCTTTATTTTGGTTTTCATCTACCCAAGTTGTATGGCAAAGATAATTAGCGTTGATTATATCAAATTCGTCTCTACCAAAATAACAGAATACAATATTAGCCAATTTATTTTTCCATTTATTTTCCTGTTGTTTACTTGTATATATCTCTAAATCCCTTACTTTTTCAATAATTTCTTGATTCACAAGAGAGATTTCCTTAAAGGATAAAGGACTTTTAAGAATTGCTTTGACGGCATATCTTTTTGCAATAGAACTATGCAACGGTTCTACAGCATAAATTATATAATTATCAGTTTCATCATAATAGGTTCCTAATTGATAGGGGATATATTCTTCAACAGGAAATAGGATTGTTCCTCCTATGTTTGCTCTGAAATTAGGTTGCTGTATTTTATCTGGATTGTTTTTATTCCAAATATCCAAGTATAAGAAAAGTAATTTTTGAATATCATATAAAGATTTATTTCCTTTTTTGATTAATAATCGATCGGTGAGAGCTTCACACAAAAAACTAGTAAATAGGCTTATAGGCTTAGCTGGATGCCCCCAAGAAAGTTGAGTGGCGTTGCTAGATGAAATAACGGCGTATCCTTTTCCAAAAAAATCAGCAATATTCATATTTGAATAAAATCTAGAAGTTTCATTTACTTCAAAATTCCCAGATAGACAACTATCTAAAATTATTAATTTATTTTTAGCGCACAGAGAGTTGAAAAAGCCAATAATCTCTTGTGTACTAATTGCTTTATCACTGAATATCAAATGATGTGTATTTGGTAAGTTCCCTCCATGCCCAGAGAAATAGAAAATAAAAGTATCATCTTTTGTAATATTATTTCTTATAAAATGAACTTGCTCAATAAAATCGGAGGAATTGACAATGCCTTTATCCCCCAAGGTGAAAATATCTTCTTTTTTTACCTGTAATCCATCGATTAATGCCTTAGTAACAGCAACTATATCATTGGCACAAAACGGAAGATTACTTTGATTAATAGCTGAATAATCGCTTACTCCTACAACTAATGCCTTAATTCTCATAACATCACCTCTATAAAGTTCATTTTCTAATATTGTCACATTTTGATGGCTAGAAAATAAAAGTTTGAATCTTTTTTTGGCAACTATGTGTCCTCGTTCCACAATATGTTAGAAACATTATATCATTCTTATGTTTTGTTCTCTATATAATTAATAGTACTAATTTTTTTAAAAACAATGCTTCCACATAAGAAATATAGCAGTTTAATTATATCCTTATTTTTCAAGTTATAGCTTATAAAATGTTGTACTATCCTACATCTTATTCTGTAAGAACCTAATATTAAACATACTTTCATCTTTACATCGGATTTCTAAATTTTTACTAAACACGAAAATCCAATCAACTTTATTTCTGACGACCTCTTCATCATAAACGCCGTTCTCACAAATCTTTTTACCTAAGACATCTTGAATCCATTTCTCATCTATAGTGGGAGAATGGGGGCAGATATCCTTGCCCTTTTCTATTCTCGTTGCACACCTCCAAACAACCTTACCTCTTTCAGTTCTTCTTCGATATGAAGTACCGTAGTCTCCACACACAACAAGATTTCCCAAAAGATATTTTCCACTATATTTATTAGTGCTGGATTCCACTGTGCCATCTTCTTTTAGAACTAACCTTGCCCGTTTAGACATTTCTTCCTGGACCTTATCAAATATTTCAGCAGTAATAATAGCTGGATGACTATTCGTTATATAGTAACGCTCCCTTTGACCAACATTCTTACTTTTTTTACCTGTTATAAAATCTTCTGTATAGGTCTTTTGCAGTAGGGAATCACCCTTATATTTCTCGTTCTTCAGTATCTTTTGAATAACTGCTGTTGCCCATGTTTTCTTCCCTGTAGCAGTTTTAATCTGATGTTCTTCCAGGTACTCTTTTATTTGTTGCAGTGTACTGCCTCCCAAATACAACTGATAGATCTTCCTTATGATATTGGCTTCTTCCGGTACGACTATCCATTCATTATTAATGCGCTTGTACCCCATAGGCATTTTGCCGACAAAATCATCACCTCTTTCAAATTTACGTTTGTATCCCCATTGAATGTTTTCGCTTAAATTCCTGCTCTCCTCCTGTGCTAAAACTCCATTAAATGCAATATCTATTTCTTTTTCTGTTTCAAGTGAATTTAAATTTTCCTTTTCAAAATAGATATTTATACCTCTTGCTTTTAAACTTCGGATAATATTTAGCGTATCTAACACATTCCTGGACAACCTACTGATAGACTTAGTAATGATATAATCAATGTCACCACGATATGCCTTCTTAAGCATTGCATTCAAACCATTCCGTTTCTCTTTTCTCAGCCCGCTTTCGTAATCATAAAACACGCCTGCAAAATCCCATTCAGGGTTCTCCTGAATCAAATCGTTATAATATTTGATCTGAAGATCAATACTGCTTTTCTGGGTTTCGCGCTCAGTACTAACTCTGCAATATGCGGCAACCTTTAATCTTCTGTTATCTTTCAAAGAGTTCTTGGTCGGAATAAATGTAATTTTCTTCATAAAAATATCCTCCTTATTATTTTTTCAAAGAAAAAGAGCGCAGAAGCAAATCGCTCTTACGCTCATGGTTTATTATTTATTTTCAATCATTAATAATCTCAACGTTGCAACAGGACTACAACCTCTGTATGTCTTGAGACGATAATAAAGATGTCGTAGATTGATATTATCCCCTTAGCGGTTACTATGCAATGGTAAAGTTAGTAAAAAATTATAGCCGTCCAGCAACACCAGTACAATGTATTTTGAAAGTAAATGAATAAGTTTTCTATCCATCAACCTATCATACCCTTACTACTTAGCAAGGATAGATTAACAAACAATTAAATCCACTCTGTATCCTTCATTATCTAAAATGATTATTCCTAAAGATATTTCCTTAAATGTCTTCCTGTAATTGATTTTTGGGATTCCAATATCCCTTCAATTCTCCCTTGATATAATAAATACCCACCTTCCTCTCCAGCATATGGTCCCAAATCTATAATCCAGTCGGCCATACGCATTATATCTAAATTATGTTCAATAATTATTATTGTGTTATCTCTAGATAATCTCTTAAATATCCCTATCAATCTATCAATATCCTTTACATGTAGACCTGTTGTTGGCTCATCAAAGACATAAATATTTCCATTTAAATTTAAATTGATAGATAGCTTTAATCTTTGTAGTTCTCCTCCAGATAGTGTATCTAAGCTCTGTCCTAAAGTTAAATATCCAATCCCTACATCTATTAATTGCTGTAAAATTTTATTAATTTTAAAGTATTTGAAATAGCTTAAAGCATTTTCAATTGATAAATCCAATACCTGACTTATATCCAAACCATTTACCTTATATTTAAGTGATCTATCATTGTATCTTTTTCCATTGCATGCTTCGCATTGGCTAACTATGTCATCCATATATGCTAAGTCTAGTTTTATATAACCTTTGCCTCCACATTCTGGGCAACCACCCTTGGAATTAAAACTAAAGTAAGATGGAGATATGTTATTTTTTTTGGCAAAGATATCTTTAATGTTATCAAATATCCCTATATAGCTTGAAACTGTTGATCTGACATTTGTATATATCTTCTTTTGATCAATAAAAATAGCTTCAGGATATCTCTTTCTAAATTCGATATCCATAAGTGATGATTTCCCTGAACCTGCAACTCCAGTTACTACAGTAATTGCATTTTTAGGTATCTTAATATTTATATTCTTTAGATTGTTTGCCTTTGCTTTATTAACTTCTATCCACTCTTTAAAAGTCTTTATTTCATTGTTTAATTCATTCTTCTTTTTAAATTCCCTTGATGTCAGCGTCTCTGCAGTTAGAAAATCTTCATATCTTCCTGAAAAAATTAACTCTCCACCTTTTTCTCCTGATCTTGGTCCTAATTCTACTATATTATCAGCAATCTTTATCATATCAATATCATGTTCAACAATTAATACTGTATTTCCTTTCTTCTTTAAATCTATCAATAATCTATTTATCCTCAATATATCTTCTGGATGCAAACCTACACTTGGTTCGTCTAAGATATATAATAGATCTACAAGACTGCTTCCAAGTTGCTTTATGATCTTTATTCTTTGGGATTCTCCTCCTGAAAGAGTTCCAGTATTTCTACTTAAACTTAAATAATCAAGCCCTACTAATCTAAAATTATATAGATCTTTTAAAATTGAATCTATCAATTCTTTTGCATTTTTTATGCTTAAACTCTCTAGCTCAATTATTAAATTCTCTATACTTAGTCTACAATAATCATAGATGTTTTTATCATTTATTTTACATTTTAAGATATTTTCGTTTAACCTTGCTCCATTACATTTTGGGCAGATAATTTCTCTTGCATATTTATCTATTTCATGTTTATAAACTCTACCTTCCCTAATATCCTTTTTAAAGAAAGCTTTTTCTATTCTTGGTATTAATCCATCATAAATTGCTGATTTTGGATATTTATCACTTGGATTTTCTAATTTTATTTCATCTGCATATAATAACAGATGAAGTTCCTTCTCATTATAATCACTGATTTTTTTGTCATTATCAAACAAACCAGACTCTACATACCTACTCCATCTAAATCCTCCTACTTGAAATGTAGGAAATAGAATTGCTCCTTCATTTAGCGATTTATTTTTATCTATAATCTTTTCTGTATCAATATCCCTTATCTTTCCAATTCCCTCACAAACTTCACACATACCTTTTAGATTATTAAAAGAAAAGCTATCTGAATATCCTACAAAGGGCTTTCCAAACCTAGAAAATAAGAGTCTAAGTTTTGAATATATATCAGTTACTGTTCCTACTGTAGACCTGCTATTATCTCCAATCTTTTTTTGATCTATAATAATTGATGGTGATAGTCTTTTAATCTCATCACATTTTGGCTGTGGGAACTTCCCTAATCTTGTTCTAATAAAACTGGAATAGCTCTCATTCATCTGCCTTTGTGATTCTGCAGCAATGGTATTAAATACTAAGGCAGATTTTCCTGAACCAGATGGCCCAACTACTGCTGTGATTTCTTTCTTTGGAATACATACATCAATATTCTTTAAATTCTTTTCTCTTGCTCCTTTTACTATAATTTTATCTTTCATAACATCCCCCTTAAACTTTTAATAAAATTAGTATATAATGTAAACATGACACTAATTGTCACTTTAGGGAGGAAATATGAATAAAACTACAATATTGTTCGATTTAATTTGGTTTGTGAATTCAAAAAAAGAATTTACAGCAAGAGAAGTTGCAAATGAGTTTAATATATCCGTAAGAACTGCTCACAGATATATAACTGATCTTTCAGATATGGGCATACCTATATACTCAAAGCAAGGCAGAAATGGAGGTTATAAAGTACTAGATAATCAAGTATATCCCCCTATACTTTTTTCAAAAGATGAGATATTTGCAATTCTTTTCTCTTTTAACTATCTTGGCAATTATAATAATTTACCTTTTAATTTAAGCATTAGCTCAGTTAAAGAAAAAATATACTCACTTTTGCCTAAAGATACTTTAAATGAATTTAAAGAATTAGATAATACACTTCAAATTAATGAATATGGATTTAAACATGATACACCTTTTTTAAAAGAGATAATAGCTGCTGCTATAAATAAGAATATAGTATTGATGCAATATAACTCCCCCAAATCAAAGACACATAAGAAGATTGTTCCACTAGGAATTTATGCATATGATGGCAAATGGTATTCTCCTGCTCTTGATATAGACTTAATGGAATACAGATTATATCGTGTAGATAGAATAATAGACTTTGAAAAAAGTATGGATACTTTTGAAAATCTCATGTCTTTAAAAGAATGGTTATCAAACTATCCAATTAACAATCCAATTGATTTACATGTGAAATTAAATAGAATTGCCTATTTAGAATGTAAAGACATCTATTTTTTGCAAAATGATCTAGAGTATATTGATAATAATTACTACACACTTAAAAAGACAATTGATTCAAATGAAATTCCTTTTTATACAAAACTCCTCTTAAAGCTTGGAACAAATGCAAAGGTAATTCAACCTTTGGAGTTAATCGATAGTTTAAAAAGAGAAATTATGTGTATATATAATCTATATGATATTAAATCTAAATGAGATGATCAATGACATAAATATCATCCATTAACTCAATCTTTTTATAAAAGAATAATTAAAGTATCTAATGTTACATATCCGTTGTCATCATTCCAATTATCCAATGTCATCTGTCAAATGCCCTATTTAAAAGGGTCAAAAATCGGTGTTTTTTAGCCAATTTTTGACCCGAATTTCGCCCTCAAACTACTATATGTTGTGGTCAAGCCCTATTATTTGTCCTCTTAACCACAATTCGTCATCAGAATTACACACTCAACGTGCGCAGTATGCGGAAACATATCAACAGGCTGCACCTCCACCGTCTTATAGCCCTTTTCCTCTAAAATCGCCAAGTCCCTGGCCAGAGTTGCAGGGTTACAGGATACATAAACAACCCTTTCAGGAGCCATATTGGCGATGGTTTCCAGTACAACAGGCTCGCATCCCTTACGGGGTGGGTCCACCACCACCACGTCTGCCCGAACACCTTTTTGATATAGCCTGGGAATGACCTCCTCTGCGGCACCAGTATAAAATTCAGTATTATTAAATTGATTTAGTCTGGCGTTTACCCTTGCATCTTCAATGGCGGCTTCCACCACCTCAATTCCATAGACCTTTTTGGCTCTTTGGGCTAAAAACAGAGAAATGGTGCCTATACCACAATAGATATCAAATACCGTCTCCGCTCCCTTGAGGTCTGCATATTCCAGGGCCTTTTCATACAGAACCCTGGTCTGCTGTGGGTTTACCTGAAAAAAAGATTGAGCTGAAATTTTAAATTTCAGGCTCCCTATGTAGTCCTCAATGGTATCCTGCCCATAAAGGGTAATTGACTCCCTGCCCAAAATAACATTCGTCTTTTTTTCATTTATATTCTGAACAACACTTTTTAATCCATCAACGCCTTCCCTCAATTGTTGAATGAGAGCATCCTGCTGGGGAAGGCTTCTGCCATTGGTAACAATCACCACCATGATTTCACCGGTGGCATATCCTACCCTGGTAATCACATGCCTGATTAGCCCCTTGCCGGTTTTTTCATCATAGACAGTCACACCACAGGTCTTAATATAGCTTTTAATGATTTCAACAATATTTTCATTAATGGGATGCTGAATATAGCAGTATTTAGTATCAACAATCTGATGGCTTCCCCTTTCATAAAAACCCATAATTGCCTTTCCATCCAGCATACCTACTGGAAACTGAGCCTTATTTCGATATTCGTAGGGAGCTTCCATTCCCAGGGTCGGCAGTACTGGCGCTTCTATTTTACCGATCCTTTTTAAATTTTCTATCACCCTGTTTCTTTTAATATTCAACTGGGACTGATAGCTCATGTGCATGATTTGACACCCACCGCAGCGGTGGGCCAGGGGACAGGCCGCTTCGATTCGATGGACCGAGGGGGTTAAAATCTTTAGTATGCGGCCTACGGCATAGCTTTTTTTGACCATGGTTATTTGAATTAGTAAATAATCTCCATGCAACCCATCCTCCACAAAAACCGTAAAACCGTCAACTTTCCCGATTCCTTCACCGCTATGGCCCATATCAACAATTTCTAATTCATATTTCTTATTTTTTTCAAGCATTTTTACGAATCTCCTTCTATATTCATCATCTTTATCGTATTATTGGGCTAATTCTATTATATCCTTTTCTATTCTACACTACTATTTTTAACTTTGACACATTTTGTTTAGTGATTTATATTTACCAAATCTATACATTACAATATAATAATAGTATAGAATGGACAAGCATACAAGGGAGTGATGAGATGTTCCGTACCACCAGAAATATTATACTTCTGCTGATTCTTTGCTTTATCGCCACAGGGGTCCCCCTCTATGCCGATACAATTGACATCAATTTCCCCGCCATCAGTCAGCCCAGCACAGGAAAATTACAGCTTGTGGGTGAAATTAATCAAGTTACATCCCAGGAATGGAAAATTAATGCCACCCTTTCAGCAGAAGGAAAGACAAAGGCAAGGCTTGATTCAACGAATCCCCTTACGGCAGAGGTATACTTCAATAATGAATTAATCCGTACTGTCGATTTAGATGCAGACTTACTTTCTGTTCTTCAGAATGAAGTCACGGAATCAGCCCCATTACAATTTGAATTAGTTTTAGATCAGAAAAAATTAAATCTTCCCGATGGTCATTACGAGGTAGCGTTAAAGGCCCATGTCAATTCCCTAGAGGAGCCCCTTGCTCCCTATCATACCAGCATTGAATTTAATACTCAGGGTACCTATCTTCCTGCCTTAAGGAGCATCAACAGGAATGAAACGGCCCTTACCTTATATTTTCCTGATCAGGAGGGTACCTATTTAATTCCCGTTACCCGGGTAATACCCTACACCACCCGTCCCTTAAGGACTACCCTGGATGAATTAGAAGCTGGCCCCGCTGCCGAACTGGGCCTAAAGGCAGGCTCCCCTATTCCAGGTGTCAGTAGAATCGGTTTAAATAGAAGAATTGCGTCAGTTTACCTGCCCCAGGATATTGGTGTATATGATCAGAATGCCAGCGACGCCGCCATGGCTTTAGGCAGCTTCGTTAATTCATTAGCAGCCATACCTGAAGTAGATGCCGTACAATTTTACTTTAATAACCGAATCGTAGAAACGGGCTTCCATGGTACCGCAGTAGATCAGCCCCATTATCCTGAAAAAGGGCCCATGATATATGATGTATTCTATACTGAGACAGGACGAATCCTACTTTCACCAAGACCCTATCAGGGAACGAATGCTTCGGTGGAAGCCCTGCTGGAAGCCATGAAATACAGCAGTAATACCAATCTGTATGGATTTAATCATCAGCCCTCGGTACCGGAATCATTGGAGCTGGTGAACTACCAATTAATTAATGGTACCCTGACCTTATATGTTAATGAAACACTATTTCATGCCTTTCAAGGAAATGCTGACCGACAGGCCGCCATGGTTGAGGCCCTTGTCTATACCCTTAGCACCCTGGAGGCTGTCGATCGTGTTGCCATTCAAGCAGAGGGCAGACAATTTAATGAATTGGGAGGCTTAGATATCTCTAATCCCCTTAAGCCGTCGCCCTATATTAATCCTGAAAAATAATGAAATAGAACATATCTGACCAAAAAAAGGGCACCCCTTCGGTGCCCTATCAAATTGGAATCAGTTTTACCCTTAATTTATTGTGCCTTCAATAAACTATTTAAGATTATGGTACCAAATCTTAGATTTTATACCTTTTTTTGAATCTATCCTTCTAAATGACCCACAACCTCCTTAAGCATTTCCCTTATGGGCAAGTCGTAGGGACATCGCTTTTCACAGGCTCCACATTCAACACAGTGGGATGCCTTCCTTGGCAGGGCACCATACCTTTCCAGTGCCCAATCCTGCAGGTTGTACCGGGTATAATAGCCCTGCATTAAAAACTGTGTCGGAATATCAATCTCCTGGGGACAGGGCAGACAATAACCACATCGTCGGCAGAAGGTCATCCCCAATTGATCCGTCAGCTCCTTCAGTGCCCTCCTTTCCTCCTGGGAAAGGGGTAGGGGGTTTCTGCCCACCCCACAGTTTTCAATCACCTGGTTGGGCTTGTCAATACCAGGAATAACCACACTAATATTGGGATTTTCTAAAATAAAGCGCAGTGCCAAATTTCCGTTATTTAAAGCACCTCCTGCCAGGGGCTTCATCACAATCACTCCGATCCCCCGGTCAGCCGCCCGCTTAAAAAGGGCTTCTCCCTGTCGCTCAACGGCATTATATGGGAATTGTATGGTTGCAAAAAAATCAGTTTCTACAGCCATTTCAAGGATTTCAAGGCTATGACTGGTGATGCCGATCTCTTTGATTCTTCCCTGGGCCTGGGCCTCCCTTAAGGCTCGATAGGCCCCCTGATCCGACATAATTTCATTATATTGATCATGGGTCTTGACAAGATGAAGCTGATACAAATCAATAGTATTGGTCTGAAGGTTTGAAAGGCTAATTTCTATATCTCGTTTCATGGTATCATAGTCTCTGGCAGTGGATTTTGTGGCAATAATCCAATGCTCCCGATTTCCTTTTATTCCTTCCCCAATTAGTCTTTCACTGTCGGCATAGCCCCGGGCAGAATCAATAAAATTCATTCCCTCCTCAGCCGCCTTTTGTATCAAGGCGACGGCCTCCTCTTCTGAAAGCCTTTGTATGGGTATTCCGCCAAAGCCCACTATACCAATTTCAAATCCTGTTTTTCCTAATATCCGTTTTTTCATGATTGTTCCCCCTTTGTTGAATTATCTTCTGTAAAAAAAGGTAAAGGAGCCCTCCATCAGCATATTCTTAAGCTTACCTTTAATATAATCCTTCAACCAGTTCCTCGTATAAGGAATCACTAAAAAAAATCCTGCAGTATCGGTCAATAGACCCGGGGTTAATAGCAATACGCCCCCAATTAAAACACATAATCCGTTAATCAGCTCGTCTCCCGGTACACGGCCCTGGCCCATTTCAAATCGAATATTCTGGAGGATTCCCCGTCCCTGCTGCTTCGTTAGATAGGCCCCCGCAACAGCTGTTGTCAGAACAATTAATAGTGTATAGCCTAACCCAATATAGCTATTGATTTTAAGTAAAACCGCCAGCTCTAAAACCGGCATCAGCATAAAGAGTAGGATCAGCTTAAATAGCATAAACTCACCTCTTGTTGGGTATTTCCTGACCTAATCTGTCATATAGGTCTGGATTAAGCTTCTTTAGACTTACGGCTTTAAATCTCTCTTTATCGACAAAGGCATGGGTTGTGGTTCCCCTGGCCAGTAGCACCCCGTCTTCTTTACGTAATAGCTCATAGAAAAAGGTAATACTGGCTCTCTTCAACGCCTTTATACTGGTTTCGATCAATATTTCATCATCATATTTAGCTGCCTCCTTATATTGGCATGCAGCATCCACCACAGGCAGCATAATTCCTTGATTCTCCATATCACGGTAGGAATAGCCCAGTTCCTTCAACAATGTTGTTCTTCCGATTTCAAACCACGTAAAATAGTTGCCATGATAAACAACACCCATTTGGTCCGTTTCAGCATACCTTACCGTTATTTCACTGGTTCCCTTCATCCTTACATCTCCTAACTTTATTATATACCTTTACCTATTGAATTAATTCTATATCAAAGATGTTTTTTCCTCTCTTAATTTGATTCCTCTCTTTTCAAATAAAAAAAGAAAAAGAACCTACACCAAGGTAAGTTCTAGAAGGAAATGGGTTGAACTTTATGATATCAATAAATAAAGGGGGGATATTGATTTCATATTTTTAGTATATGAGATAGCGCTTAAATTTGTGTTACTAAAAGGTTAAAGTTCTGTAAAGGATATTTTCTATAGTGATCTTATTTTATAATACTCTGGTTTTTCCACTATAGACAAGGCCAGTGGCGGCATCCAGGGTAACAATATCACCTGTCTTGAGCCTTTGGCATGCCTCTTGTACCCCCACTACAGTGGGAATACCATAATTTAATCCAACAATGGCACCAGGACTGGTTAGTCCCCCTTCTTCCGTAATAATTCCCCCTGCTATTTCAATTAATGAGATCAGATCCTTATCGGCGGTTGAAGTAACTAAAATATCTCCCTTTTGGAAGCCCTCTCTGCTTTCAGGATTTTGATTTACCACATGAACCCTGCCGGTAACTGATTTTTTACCGACCCCTGAGCCCGATACAATAACATCACCAACAATATGAACCTTGATCAGGTTGGTGGTGCCTACATAGCCTACAGGTACTCCGGCGGTGATAACAACCAAATCTCCCCGCTTAATAAGGTCTCCCTCAAGGGATTTTTGTACTGATTGGTCAATTACATCATCGGTAGACTGTAGCGGCTCCGTTAATACCGTATAAACCCCCCAGGTCAAGCTCATTCTTCTTCTCACCCGCTCGCTGACGGTGGCAGCAATGATAGGAGCCTTGGGTCTGAACTTTGAAACCATCCTGGCAGTATAACCAGATGAGGTGGCTGTAATAATGGCGGAAGCCTCCAGGTCTGTGGCTGTGCTGACGGTTGCATGGCTAATAGCATCGGTTACTGTAATCTCTCTATCTAAGGATTTGCTTTTAACTAGATTCTTGTAATCAATAGCAGCCTCTGTACGCTTTGCTATATCTGACATAATTCTAACTGCCTCTAGGGGATATTTTCCTGCTGCCGTTTCTCCGGAAAGCATAATGGCATCGGTACCGTCGAAAATGGCATTGGCCACATCCGTTACCTCTGCTCGGGTGGGTCGGGGGTTTCTGATCATGGAATCAAGCATCTGGGTGGCAGTAATAACAGGTTTTCCCGCCTTGTTGCACAGACGAATCATTTCTTTTTGTACTAGCGGAATTTCCTGAGTTGGAATTTCGACTCCCAAATCACCCCGGGCCACCATAATACCATCGGAAACCTCGATAATTTCTGCAAGATTATCGACACCCTCTTGATTTTCTATTTTAGAGATTATTTGGATATGCTCAGCATTATTTTCCTCTAAAATCTTTCTGATGGCCAATACATCCGATGCCTTTCTTACGAAGGAGGCAGCGATAAAATCAATGTCCATCTTAATTCCAAATTCTATATCCCCACGATCCTTTTCGGTTATGGCCGGCAGGTTGATTTTTACACCGGGAACATTGACTCCCTTGTGGTTTTTAACAATTCCTGCATTCTTTACGACACACAGTAAATCAGTATCATTGACTACCTTTTGTACCTTTAGTTCAACCAGGCCGTCATCGATCAGAATAGAATCACCTTCTACCACATCCTTGGCTAAACCATTGTAGCTGACAGAGCAAATGCTTTTGTCTCCCAGTACATCTCTGGTGGTAATGGTAAATTCCTGGCCTTCCTCTAAAAATACTTCCGGGTCTTTAAATTTGCCGGTTCTGATCTCTGGCCCCTTGGTGTCAAGAATAATGGCTACAGGTACCTTTAATTCTGATCTAACGGCCTTAATGGTTTCAATTCGTTTTGCATGCTCCTCATGGTCGCCATGGGAAAAGTTTAATCTGGCTACATTTAAACCGCTTTTGACCAGCTCTGTAAAGACCTCTTTCTTCTCACTGGCCGGTCCGATTGTACATACTATTTTCGTTTTTCTCATTTTATTTCCCCCTCGGTTAAATAGATAAAATATTCGCTAGGTTACAGGTTTCGGCATCAAAATTGTAATCGGTATTAAATACCTCTTCAAAGTCTACATCAATTATTTCTTTACCTCTAATACCAATGGCTCGGGCTGCCTTGCCCTCCAGTAATAAATCCACTGCCCTGGCCCCCATCTTGCTGGCAATAATCCGGTCAAAGGCAGTTGGACTACCACCCCGTTGAATATGGCCCAAAATGGTAACTCTTGTTTCAATGCCTGTTTTTTCCTCTATTTCCTTTCCAATCTCCATGGCACCGCCTACACCCTCTGCCAGTACAATGATACTATGTAGTTTACCACGATTTCTGCCATTTATGAGTTTTTTACACACTTTATCAAGATCAAAGGTCTGTTCAGGAACAATAATACTTTCTGCTCCTCCGGCCAGGCCTGCAAAAAGGGCAATATCACCACAATGCCTTCCCATTACTTCTATGATGTTGGCCCGGCCATGGGAAGTGGAGGTGTCTCTGATCTTTCCAATGGCATCAATCACCGTATTGATGGCGGTATCAAAGCCAATGGTGTAGTCTGTATAACGCAGGTCATTGTCAATGGTGCCTGGTAAACCAATGGTGGGTACTCCCAGTTCACTCAGCCTCTGGGCCCCCCTGTAGGAACCGTCGCCTCCAATGACCACAATTCCATCAATTCCAAAAATCTTAATGGTATAGCTGGCCTTTTTTCGACCTTCCTCCGTCATAAATTCTTCACTTCTGGCGGTTTGCAGCATGGTTCCGCCTCGATGAATGATATCTGCCACAGAGGATAAATTCATTTCCTCCATTAAACCATGAATTAAACCATGGTAGCCTTGCTTTATGCCAATTACCTTGCAGCCCCTGTAAATTGCATTTCTGACAACTGCCCGTATGGCAGCGTTCATGCCCGGCGAGTCTCCACCGCTGGTCAAAACACCAATTGTTTTCATATGTTAGCCTCCTCTTTGCCAATAGGGACTAATTTTGTCCCACAAATGACATTTTAGTCCCTTTTGAATTTTTGATTTTTTAAAAATTCCGGGTTTTATTAATATCCCCTTTGCATTAATATATGATGTGCCTCTTCGACCTCTGATCGGGGCACTAAAACCTCTGAGGTACCTTCTACATTATTTTTACTGATGGGTTTAACCTTTACTAAGAAGCCCTCTTCAACCAATAACCTTTGAATTACTTCAGCATCCTGCTTGGTGTTTGCCATATATACAACTGTCCACATGATGATTAGGCCTCCCTTTCAATTCATTTGTTCTCTATTTCAATGATATATACTCTTAAGACAAATCTTATCATGAATTTCTCTATTGTACCAGGTAAAGAAAAACGATTCTATTTTAAAATTAAAGTTCCAAAATAAAATATATTTCATATTATAACATAGACCACATTTTTTTATCTATAGAATCTTTACAATGGGAGGGATGAATTTTGAAAAACTTTGTCGTCCAGCTGCTAAAGGACAGGGGAGTTAATCTAAGAGACATTGCTGAACTGGTTTATGAGCTTCAATCCGGCTATGGCCCATTGACCCTCGAGGAATGTGATGATAGCATTGATCGGGTCCTTACCAAAAGAGAGGTACAAAATGCCGTTATCACAGGGGTGGTGCTGGATATTTATGCCGAAAAGAAGCTGCTTCCCCAACCACTGCAGGAAATTTTAGAAAAGGACGAATCCCTATATGGTATTGATGAAATTTTGGCCCTTAGTATTACCAATATCTATGGCAGTATTGGCCTTACCAATTTTGGTTACCTTGATAAGGAAAAGGTGGGAATCCTTCAAAGCCTGTCCAACAATGAAGGAAAGGTCCACACCTTTTTAGATGATCTAGTGGCCGGTATTGCCGCTGCTGCCTCAGCCAGAATCGCCCATGCTAAGTTTGGCAGTTAATCAGCCCGTACATATTCCTCACCTAATTGATCTTTCAATGTAGTAATAAGGGCCTCATTAGGGCTTACCCATAGCTCTCGGGGGGCCCTGAGCTTTTTATTCTCGTATTTCAAGTATAGATAGACCGGCACATTCCCTTGATTTTCAAGAAGTGTCGGTTTTATTTTTTCAAATACTGCCAATTGCTGCCTGGATTCAAAGATCAAACGTAAGGGCTTAACCTTGTCGTCAATTTGACCTTTTACCAAGGGGCCAATCTTATTTACCAACACCTTTGGTGTTTCCTCCTCTTTAAAATTAAGGGTTCCCTCTACCAAGACGGGGATATCCTTTTCGAGAAGGCTCATGCTTCTGCTAAATATCTTGGGAAAAACAACACACTCTATGGTTCCATAGGGGTCCTCCAGGGTGATAAAGGCCATCAATTGATTGTTTTTGGTGGTTTTGGTCACACGATCCACCACAATACCACCGATTCTCACCCTCGATCCATCCCTTAGGCTGCCCTCCTCCGGATGATCTGCCAGCTCCATAAGCTCATTGCTGTAAACCGATACAAAGGCCTTAAGCTCATCCTCATATTGAGAGAGGGGATGGCCGCTTACATACAGCCCCAGAACCTCCTTTTCCAAATTGAGCTTAATTTTTTCATCAAATTCCTTTACCTGGGGCAGTAAATCCTCCTTCAGATTGATGCTGCCCTCTGCCTGCATATCAAAGAGCCCAATTTGCCCATGAATATTTCTACGGCGATTTTGATTAACACCCTCTAATATTCTTTCATAGCCTGCCAACAGCTGGGCCCGATAGACCTCAAGGCAATCAAAGGCCCCACACTTAATCAGGCTTTCCACTGCCCGCTTATTTAAATCCCTTGACTCTACCTTTTGACAGAAATCCTGAAAGCTGATGAAGGCTCCTTTAGTAACCCTGGCCCTGGCAATGGCTTCAATCATACTGAAGCCCACATTTTTTACCGCTGCCAGCCCAAAGCGTATTTTTCCATCTTCAACGGTGAATTTGCTATAGCTTCGATTAATGTTAGGCTGTAAAACTGCGATTCCCATCCGCTTGCAATCCTGAATATATTGGGCAATTTTTGAGGTGTTGCCCATAACGCTGGTCATCAGGGCTGCCATAAATTCCACCGGATAATAGGCCTTTAAATAACCCGTCTGATAGGCCAGTACCGCATAGGCGGCCGCATGGGATTTATTAAAGGCATACTTGGCAAAGTCAATCATCTCGTCGTAAATTTCATTGGCTACCTTTTCCGGCACCCCATTGCGTACACAGCCGGGCAGCTCTATGTTGCCCTGTTCATCCACCTTTCCGTGGATAAAATACTGCCTTTCCTCCTCCATAACATCCATCTTTTTCTTACCCATGGCCCGTCTCACCAGGTCACTACGACCATAGCTGTAGCCTGCCAGATCCCTTACTACCTGCATTACCTGTTCCTGATAGACCATACAGCCATAGGTCACATTAAGGATGGGCTCCAGCCTTTCATGCTTGTACTGAATTTTATCTGGATTATTTTTGTATTCAATATATTTTGGAATGGAATCCATTGGCCCGGGTCGATAAAGGGAAATGCCCGCAATAATATCCTCAAAGCAGTTGGGCTTTAATTCCTTTAAAAATTGGATCATACCGGCACTTTCCAATTGGAAGAGCCCTAGGGTATCACCACGGCTTATAAGCTCATATACCCCTGGGTCTTCATAGCCGATGACCGAAAAGTCGATTCCGATGCCATGGTTTTCCTGAATCAGATTAAGGGCATCCTGAATAACCGTTAAGGTACGAAGCCCCAGAAAATCCATTTTTAATAGTCCCAGCTCCTCCAGGTGCCCCATGGTAAACTGGGTGGTGACGCTGTCATCATGCATATAAAGGGGCACGTATTGATCTAGGCTGCGCTTGGCAATTACCACACCAGCGGCATGGGTAGAGGCATGGCGGGGCATGCCTTCAAGCTTTTTAGCCATGTTGATTAAATAGCCGGCGTTTTCATCCTCCTCAGTCATCTGCCGGAGGATCGGGTTCATTTCCAGGGCCTTTTCAATGGTAATTCCCGGGGAAAAGGGTACCTGCTTGGCAATTTGATCCACTTCATTATAGGGCAGGTTAATGACCCGGCCTACGTCCCGAATGGCAGCTCTGGCCGCCATGGTTCCAAAGGTGATGATTTGAGCCACCTTTTCTTCTCCATATTTTTGCTTAACGTAGTCGATGACTTCTTCCCTTCGTTCGTAGCAAAAATCAATATCAATATCGGGCATTGAAATCCGTTCGGGATTTAAAAAACGTTCAAAAATCAGATTATACCGTATGGGATCTATATCTGTAATTCCCAGGCAATAGGCAACAATGCTTCCTGCGGCACTGCCTCGCCCTGGCCCCACAGGAATGTGATGATCCTTTGCATACTTGATAAAGTCCCAAACAATTAAAAAGTACTCTGTATAGCCCATTTCTTCGATAATTTTCAGTTCATATTCCAGCCGTTCCCTCAGCTCAGCCTCAATCGGATCATACCGCTTAGTCAGGCCCTTAAGACAAAGCTCCCTTAAATAACCATTGGTTGAATGACCCTGGGGAATCGTATATTCGGGTAGATGAATGGTATTGAAATCAAATTCAACATTACATTTTTCTGCAATCAATACCGTATTGGCAATGGCCTCGGGGGCATAGGGAAAGAGGGCCTCCATTTCCTCCTTTGATTTTAAATAGAATTGATCATTGGGGAATTTTAACCGTTCTTGATCCTGTAGGGTTTTTCCGGTTTGAATGCACAGCAAAATGTCATGGGCCTCAGCATCCTCCTGATAAATGTAGTGGCTGTCATTGGTTGCCACAAGGGGAATTTGGGTTTCACGGCTGAGCTTTACCAGCTGGGGGTTAATTTGCTTCTGCTCCGGCAGCTGATGGTCTTGTAATTCAAGATAAAAATCCTCCCCAAAGGTTTCCTTCAGATCAAGGGCCATGGCCTTAGCCCTTTCATATTGGCCCTGCATCAGAAGCTGCTGAATATCACCGGCCAGGCAGGCGCTTAATACAATTAAGCCACGGCTATGCTGCTTCAACAATTGATAGTCAATTCTGGGCTTATAGTAAAAGCCCTTGGTATAGGCCGCCGAAACCAGCTTGATTAGATTTTGGTATCCCTCATTATTTTTAGCCAGCAGCACCAAATGCCCCTGGTTTTTATCCTTAACCGGGTCCTTGTCCTCCATAGATCTGGCGGCTGTATACACCTCACAGCCAATAATGGGCTTAATCCCTTTTTTCAAGGCTGTCTTATAAAACTCGATAACACCAAACATCGTGCCATGGTCTGTAATGGCAATGGCGTTCATGCCCAATTCCTTGACCCGGTCCATTACCCGATTGATGGTGGTAAAACCGTCCAGCAGACTATATTCTGTATGAACATGGAGATGAACAAATCCTCCCATTTCTGCACCTCTTTTTCTTTTTTCCTACTTTCAATATATCAAAGGCTTGACCTTTGGGCAACCGGTTAGATTGGGAAATAAAGCGCCATAGCTTTCATATGTTTGGGTAAGGGCCTTATTACGAAGACTTCTCCTTTTCTAATTTTTTTTGATGGAATATTTTTCTTTAGTATTCAATTTTTTTGAAAGCTTCGGTTATTTTTAGCATAGCCCTTTCACCAGGGCAAATCAAGGGACTTCTTCCCCCTTTTTTCTAATAAAAAAGTGCTATTTCAATAAACAATTGTAATCTGAAAGAAAAAATTCCCAGTTTTATCAACTGAGAATTAAAATTATTGATTCATTACGAGTCAATTAATGTGATTTTATATTCTTCTTGAATGTTCTCTCCTTGTATGGCTTCAACCGCCACCTCATAGCTTGCCTTAGGTGTTTTAATTACCTGACAATAGATTTCATCCATGTCCGGATAGACCTTTTTGTAATATACTTTGATTTCCTTATCCTTCACTTCTACATCCTGTATTTGTATTTTGTATCCGGCACAGGGTTTTTTATCCCAGTAGACCTCTACCTTTAGCTTTCCGTTTTCTACCTTGTAAATTTTGTAGCTGACATCCTGATTAAGCTGATTCCTTTCTGCATTCATAAGACATTCCCTCCCCTAATAGTATATTCCCGAAATCATTAAAGTTTCTTTTAGGCCGAGGATTTTCCTATATTTTAGCACAAAAAAACTACCTAACTATTTAGGTAGTTTTAGACAAACAAATTTGCCATCAGTGGTCTAAGCTTTTCTTATTCCTCTTGCTCGCCCTCAAAGTTTGCCAGGAAGGCTTCGGAAACCCGATTAAATTCCTCTTCCTCTTCAATCATAGTCAAATGGGGTCCCTCTTCATCCTCATGGAATCGATAGATAAAGGCATCCTCTCCATCTGTGGGCAGCAGTGCAATATATTCCTGCTCCATTACTGTAAAAATATCCAGTACATCACATTCCACCTGTTGATTGTCTTCAATGGTTAAGTAAATTTTGTTATGATGGTGATGATCGTGTCCGCAGCCGCATTGGGATTCCTGCTGGTGGCAGCCGCAATGATCATGGTGCTCATGGTCATGTGCCATTTCATTAGCTCCTCTCAATATATATATTTTGGGTTGATGCCTTAAAAATAATCCTTCAGCTGATTGTATCATTAATTACCTGCCCTTTTCAATACCCTTAGGGTATTGATTTCATAGCTCTCTCTCATTTTCATCAGGCAGGTAATCCCTTCATCACAGTAATCCGACAGGGATCTTGGCAAATAGTCCTCCATCATATTTTTTAGACGCTGGTTATGGAGCATTTGTGCTTTAATTTCCGCCTTAATATGATAGACAATTCCCCTCTCGTAGGGATTCTGTAGTCTTTGACTATATTCATCGGCCCTCATGAGACTGCCCAGGGCCCCTGGGTAGTCTCCCCTTCGTATTTGCAATAGGGCAGTATATCCCTCGGCAATGGCCCGCCCCCAGAGGACATCAAACTCTTGGTAGATTTCAAGGCCCCGATTGAAATACTCCTCGGCCAAAATATCGTCACCCATATCAAAGGCCGCTTTGCCTGCGTTGGTATTGAAAATAGCCAGCCCCCTGATGATTTCCTTGCTTTTACATAAACCCATGGCTTGATCATAATAGTAAAGGGCCTTCCTGAAGGCCATACGGTGCCGGTGGGCCTCCCCTAAATAATTGTAGACTGCCGCAATATTGAGGGCATATTCATCGGCCGAAGGGTCAATTTGATCAAAGACTGCCAGAGCCTGCCTCAGGATTTCCTCAGCCTTCTGGTATTGACTGGAGAGGATATAGCTTAACCCCTTTAGCCTTAATAAAATTCCCTGTTCACCCATTAGCCCCTGCTCTCTGGCCAAGACCAGACCCTTTTCTATATATTCCTCCATTAAGGGAAGGTTATGGGCTTGAATACCATAATAAATTAGCTGTCGATATCCCTTCAAAATCCACGAATGATCGGTGATTTTTTCAGCCAGGGCGATGGTCTTTTCAATACTCTCAAGGCCCTGCTCATATTCCCCTTCCCTTATCAGAAACCTGCCCTTCATATGATAGAAGGAGAGCTTCAGCTCAAGGACTTCTCTGCTGTTAATATGATTTACCATATTCTTCGTTAATAAACCTTCAATTTCATAAAGCTTGGCCAGGGCCTCCTGGCGATTCAAATAGAGGTTTTTTTCAGAAATATTGTATTCAATTAATACCGGATACAGCTCATGGGTGAAGGCCAGATGGGCATCAAGGTTTTTAATTCGGTATTTCACTGCGGCAAACCAGTTTCCACTTTTTGAAAAATGATAGATTAGCCTGGAATACTGCATTAAATCTCGCTTATCGTTTCTGAGCTGTTTTTCCAGCACCAGGCCAGCCCGATTGTGAAGCACGCTTCTTTTAGCCATGGATAGCTGCCCGTAAACATATTCCTGCAGCTTCTGATGGGTAAACCGAAGGTAAATTTTATCTGAATCCAGCAATTCCTCAATAATATATTTATTGAGGAGTTCTTCAACCATATCCAACAGCTCCAGCTCATCCCTTTCCATGATAGCCTTAAGCTGCTCCAGGGAAACACGATCGAAAAAAATAGAAATAACATTTAATACCTTCTTGCCTTCCTCTGAAATCCCTAGCAAACGACCTTTTATAATATCCTTCATTTTAGATGACATTCCCATGGTATTCCGTCTGGCCCTCAGGGCATTCACATATTCCACCAGAAAAAAGGCGTTTCCTTCGGTTTCCTGATACACCTGATGGACTAGCTCCTGGTTTACCCTTCCATGGGGCAAGGCCCGACGAAGAAATTCAGCTACTTCCTTCCGGGAAAATCGATTCAGGTTTATTTTTTCAAGGGACTGCTCCCTGATCAACTGACTGATAAATCCATCCAGTCTAGGGCATTGTTCATTTCGACAGGTGGCCAAAAGCATAATCGACGGTTCTGGAACGGCAAGCAAAATATGGCTTAACAGATTTAGACTGCCCTCGTCCATCCATTGCAAATCATCAAAAACCAGTATAATTTTTCGCTTTCCCGATAACTCCATCAATAGCCTGATTATGGCTTCCTCTGCCCTTTGGAGCTGGGGTGAAGCCTGGTAGTTGGTGCTATGTTTTTCCTGGGGACTGTTGAGGCCGTCAAAAATCGGGAAAAGCGCCGAAATTAAATGCTGCCAACGGATTGGAATGGTAATGGATTCCTCCCTTAAAATATCTGAAATTCTAGAAATAATAGGATTCCACGGTTTTAATCGATAGTTCTCCTCTGCCTGGTAGCAGTTGGCATGAAAAATGTAGCTATCTTCTTTCACAATGGACTCGAGGAATTTTTCCTTAAGTCTGGTTTTACCAACCCCAGCTTCACCAATAATGAGAAGCCTTGGAGAGGTTCCTCCCTCCATATATCCATTAAATTGTTGGTGCAGTATACCAAGCTCTCTTTCTCGACCATAGAAGAAGTGACGCTCCTGCTGCTCTTTTCCCTTCAATAGGGGGCCGACTGGCCGTTTAATTTGTTCAAACAATCGCCTGGTTTCCAGGGAGGGGGTAATGCCCAGGTCTGAATTCAGCAGCCCTTCCAATTGATTGTACAGGGCCTTTGCCTTAGCGTAATTATTTTGAAGACCGTAGATTTCCAGCAGCCTCTGATAGGGCCTTTCATCATAGGGCTCCAATAATATCAGCTTTTTTGCCAGCCCCTCGGCCCGGGTATAGCTTCGACCCGCCAGGGCCTTATCGATTGCTTCCAATAGTCCACGGGCATATTGATCCTGAAAATAGACTCTGGTATCCCGAAGCCACGTTTCAAAGGCCTCTGCATCCTTTAAGGAAAACCCCTTCAAAAATTCACCGGGCTGCCAGTCAATTTCCTCCCTAGTCAAAGGGTGGCTAAGCTCTGAATGGATCGTTACATCGGGGTTCAGCTGGACAATAGACTTTTGAGGCGAAATTACAACGTCGGCTCCAAAGGCCCGCCGGATTTTATACAGGGTATCCCTTAAATTTTTTCTGGCGGCCTTCTCACTTTGTTCCTCCCAAAGGAGCCCCATCAGCTCCTCTCGGGTGGCCCTTCCCTTCACCACCAAATAGTAAAAGAGGGCCTCGGCCCTTCGATAGGGAAAGGAAATCGGCCTTTGACCATAATACACCATGGGGATTTGAAATAATTTTACTTCTATGTCAGCCATCCCTTGCCCTCCTTCCAATTGAACCTCTTTTCCTTATTATAGTATAGTATTCTTTCTTTCGCCGGCCTTTCCTTCCGACTTGATGAAAAACACAAGGCATAAAAAAACCGGCATATTAAAAGTGCCGGCTTTTTTCTCTATAGCTTAACCTTACTTAAAATTTTCTTTTCCCAATCCAGGGCTCCCTGCTCCATTTCTTCTACCTGTCGATTCATTTCAACCGCAAGGGCTTCGTCCTTGATGGAGGCTAAGTTGATTTTCACGTTATAGAGGGCCGAAAGTACGGCAGTTCTCGCCATCATGGCAGCCACAGCCCCATCGGTAACGGCATTTTGATTCCCCTTTTCCACCACCTGTTCAATAATAGGCATCATGGACAGGGTCTTTTCTGCCACCCCTAGGGGAACCTGAGCTGCATGGATGGTAGCCTTCTGAATGGCCTGGCCCCTGGCCTGCTTTTCTCCTTCCGTCTCCTTTGGCAGCTTCATGGCCTCCATGACACTGTTAAAGGAATCGGCATCCCGATTAATCTCCGCTATTAACTCCTTCCTCAATTCCTGGGCGGCCCTTTGTATTTTCATCATTTCACCTTCAACGGCCTCATATTTTTTCCTTCCAATGGTTAGCTGCGCCACCATCTCAGTCAAGGCCGCCGCTGTGGCAGAGGCCATGGCAGCTACACTACCTCCCCCCGGTACCGGTTCATTGGATGCGGTTTTTAACAAAAATTCTTCCAGACTTAATTTTTCTAGCATTTTATCCTTCCTCCCCTTTCTTTATCAAAAACTAAGGTTCCCTGTTTGATTACCTTCTCTACGGTACTGACCCCAATATGATAGGGCAGATAATGATAGGAGGGAAACTCTAAAATAATGACATCTCCCTTTTTTCCTATATCAAGACTGCCGATGGTGCCGGCCCGATCCAGGGCGGCGGCTCCATTAATGGTTAGGGCCGTAATGGTCTCCTCGGTGGTCATTTTCATGTAAAGGGTTGCCAGGGCTATGATCAGAGGAATGGATTCGGTAAAGCAGCTTCCCGGGTTTAAATCTGTAGCCAGGGCCACTGCACAGCCTGCCTCAATCATGCTCCGGGCCCGGGCGAAATCCTCCTTTAAACTGAAGGCGGTTCCCGGCAGCAGGGTGGCCACCACACCCTTTTCTGCCATCATTGCAATTCCCCTGTCTGAAGCCTGAAGCAAATGATCTGCCGATACAGCTCCCAATTCTGCCGCCAGCTCAGCCCCACCCAGCTGTACTATTTCATCGGCATGGAGCTTTACCTTTAGTCCCAGCTCCTTGGCCCTTGTCAGGAGCCTTCGGGACTGGGCCACGCTAAAAACCTTTGCCTCACAAAAAATATCGCAGAATTCCGCCAGGCCCTCCTTCGATACCTTTTCCAATACCGCCATCATCCAGTCTATAAATTCATCCTCTTTGCCCCGGTATTCCGCGGGAACGGCATGGGCTCCCAGGAAGGTGGGCACCACATCAATGGGGTGCTTTTCATTGATTTCCTTCATGACCCTGAGCTGCTTCAATTCTGTTTCTTCGTCCAGCCCATAGCCGCTTTTTCCTTCAACGGTGGTTACTCCAAAGGAAAGCATCGAATCAAGGCGCTTCATGGCTGACTTGACCAATTCCTCATGGGTGGCCTCCCTTGTGGCCTTAACAGAGCTTAAAATACCGCCTCCCCGTTCCATGATTTCCATATAGCTTTTCCCCTGAAGGCGCCAGGAAAATTCCTCTGCCCGGTACCCGCCAAATACCAGATGGGTATGGGAATCGACAAAACCGGGTAATATCGCCTTTCCCCTGGCATCCATAACCTGGTAATCTTTCTCATTGTATTGCCCTAAAATATCGTGGGTTTCCCCCACCGCCACAATGATTCCATCTTCAATCACCAGGGCTCCATCCTTGATTACATTAAGGGCAGACATTTCCGCCCCTGCCTTGGCTGTAGAGCCGCTTAAGGTAACTAATTCCGAAGCTCCCTTAATTAGCAGACTGCCTTTTTTCATCTTCATCACTCCATTATTCTTGTTTCTAACACCTGTTCCATTGAAAAGCTTTCTACCCCCAGGTAATAGACTGCCGTATCAATCAGGGCCTCCATGGGCAACAGGCCGATTATCTCGCTTCCCACCACATTGACCCCATATCTTTTGGCCTCAATTTTAATCAGCTCAAAGGCTCGATAAAGGGCTGTCTTAGTATAATCTGTCATATTCATGGAAACCTGTACAATTCCCCTCTCCTTCAGATCAATACCAATGGCCTTGCAATACCGTAGACCCCCACTGATATGTCTGACGTTTCTGGCAATATGATTGGCAATTTCTAAATTATCCGTTGCCAAATTTACGTTAAAGGCCACCAGGGGCATTCTGGCCCCCACAGCGGTCACCCCGGCGGTGGGATGGGGTGACTTTGGTCCAAAATCAGGCTGCCATTGGGGCTCCTTTAGCTTTTCGGCCATCCCCTCAAATTCACCCTTCCGTACCTTGGCCAGATTTTCTCGATCGGGAGTACTGGCCGCCTTCTCATATAGGAAGATAGGAAGCTGATATTTTTCCGCTGCCTCCTTGGCCAGTTCCTTGGCCAGGGCCACCGCCTCGGTCATACTGACATTTTTTACAGGAATAAAGGGAACGACGTCGATGGCTCCCATACGGGGATGCTGCCCCTGATGCTTTGTCATATCAATAACCTCGATGGCCCTTCCCATGGCCTCTAGCACCGCTGACTTCAAAGCCTCCGGTTCCCCTACTAGGGTTACCACCAACCGATTATGGTCTTCATCCCTGCTGTAATCCAAAAGCTTTACCTGATCCCTTCCCCTGAAGGGTTCAATGATTTTCTCGATTTTTTCAAGGTCCCGACCTTCACTGAAGTTTGGTACACATTGTACAATTTTTTTCATACCACAGTCTCCCCTTTACATTTTTATTCTATTTTTTATTAAATACTTCCTTAACCAAACCCTCAATTAAATCCTCCCTGGGAATATAAGGCAGGGTAATATGCCCAAGATTTTCATGATTTTGATTGAATTCAATGCTGGTGTCAATGGAATTTTCATTCCTTGCCCAGGCCCGTCTTGCAACGCCCCCCATTACGTCCCAGGGCATGGCAGAGCGCAATATACGGTCGACCCGTTCACTGCCATCCAGAACCATACCAAAGCCTCCGTTGATGGATTTGCTGATACCAACCCCACCGCCATTGTGCAGGGCCACCAGACTCATTCCCCTGGCGGCATTCCCCGCAAAGCAATGGGTGGCCATTTCTGCCATAATGTTGCTGCCATCTTTAATATTGGCGGTTTCTCTGAAGGGAGAATCGGTACCGCTGACATCATGATGATCTCGTCCCAGCATGATGGGCCCTACTTCCCCCATCCTCACCATTTCATTAAATTTCAGGGCAATTTTAGTTCTACCGGCGGCATCCTGGTATAAAATACGAGCTTGGGTTCCCACCACCAGCTGATTTTTTTCAGCATCCCGTATCCATACATAGTTGTCCCGATCCTGCCCCCTTCGGTTGGGGTCGATCAGCTCCATGGCGGCCCGGTCTGTCTTCCTTAAGTCCTCGTGACTTCCGCTGAGGCAAACCCACCTAAAGGGCCCATAACCATAATCAAAAAGCTCTGGCCCCATGATGTCCTCCACATAGGAGGGGAAAATAAAGCCGTCCTTTTCGTCGATACCATTTTTAGAAATCTCCTTTACCCCGGCATCATAAACTGCCTTCATAAAGGCATTGCCGTAATCAAAGAAATAGGTACCCTTGTTTACCAGGGCCTTAATCAACTCAAAATGCTTCTTTAAAGATTCATCAACCATTTTGTTAAAGGTCTGGCGGTCTGTTTGAAGCATTTTCGTTCTTTCTTCAAAGGTAATGCCCTGAGGGCAATAGCCCCCCTCATAAACGGCATGACATGAGGTTTGGTCGGAAAGCAGGTCTATGGGAATCTGTTTTTCAACGGCATAAGCCAGTAGCTCTACGATATTTCCATGATAGGCAATGGAAATGGGCTCCCGTTTATTTTGATACGCTGCGGCAATTTTAAAGACTTCGTCTAAATTGGATGAAACCACCTTAACCCAGCCCTGCTGGTGTCTTGTTTGAATTCTGGAGGCATCCACCTCTGCTATAATTCCCACACCATTGGCGATTTCCACTGCCTTTGGCTGGGCACCACTCATGCCCCCTAGGCCTGATGAAACAAAGAGCTTACCCCTCAAATCCTCATCGGGCCCCAGCCCCAGCTTCAAACGTCCGGCATTCAACAGGGTATTGAAGGTTCCATGGACAATTCCCTGGGGTCCAATATACATCCAGCCCCCGGCGGTCATTTGCCCATAGTTGGCAACCCCCATCTGTTCAGCGATATCCCAATCCCTGGGATTATCAAACATCCCCACCATCAGGGCATTGCTGATGATTACCCGGGGACTATCGGGTTTGGATTGAAATAATCCCAGGGGATGACCCGACATAATCACCAGGGTTTGGTGATCAGTCATTACCTCAAGGTACTTTTTGATCAGTCTGTACTGCATCCAGTTTTGACATACCTTTCCTGTTTCACCGTAGGTTACCAGCTCATAGGGGTAAAGGGCCACATCAAAGTCTAAATTATTATCAATCATCACCTGGAAGGCCTTTCCTTCGATACAGTTTCCCTTGTATTGATCAATGGGCTTGGCCTTGATATTCCCCTCGGGCCGAAAACGGTACCCATAAATTCTTCCCCGGGTCAAAAGCTCCTCTAAAAATTCTGGTGCCACCTTTTCATGAAGGGCTTCAGGTATATACCTGAGGGCATTTTTTAGGGCTACTGCCGTCTGCTGGGGACTAAGCTTAAAGCCTCTGTCCGGGGCCCTGCGTATTCCCTCTACAAAGGCAGGCATTTCTGGCAGCTCATGATCCAGCTTAATGGTCATGGCTTGGTCAATTCGCCGGTTATCAATCATCTTAATCCTTCCTTCCCTATCTAAAATCTGAAAGACCAACAATTTATCTTTATGCAATTCATGGTAATGCTATTATGGGTTTAGCAATCTATGATTATACCGTTGGCCCCTTTAGATTGATTATATCGAAACAGCGTCGAAAAAACGTCGAAGAATAAAAAAAAAAGACCTGTTAGGTCTCAAGGGGAAAGGAAAATGATCTGTTTAAAGGGTAGAAACAATACTATCGTTAAGCTGCTTGGTTAAATCAATCTTTCGCTGTGGGCTGTAGCTTTTTTTGGGGAAGCTCTCTTTTATTTCAACCACCGGCCTGGTAGGCCAGCCGGCATTATCTGCCACCACCACACAGGCTTTTCCAGACTTTAGCCTGACATGGGTGCCTACCGGGTAAATATTCACCTGCTTTAATAATACCTTGATCAAATCATAATCAAATTGATGATTTCCCATTGAAATTAAATATTCTATGGCATAATGGGGAGTTATCTTATGCTTATAAACACGATTAGAGGTTAAGGCATCGTAAACATCACAAATGGCTACAATACGGGAGTACAGATGAATTTCCTTTCCCTTCAGGCCATTGGGATACCCGCTTCCGTCAAAGCGTTCATGATGATCTCTGATTACACCACAGGCCGCCTCTGAAAATCCTTCTAACTGCTTGACCAGATTATATCCGTTTAGAGGATGCTGCTTAATGATTTCAAACTCATGGGGTTCAAGCTCAGCAGGCTTGTTTAAAACCGCCTGATTGATGGTGATTTTTCCAATATCGTGAAGAATCGCCCCAATCCCTAATTCCAACAGTTCTTCTTTATTAAGCTCCAGCATCAATCCCATCATTAATGAAAATACGCAGACATTAACACTGTGACCAAAGGTATATTCATCGATGGCCCGGATATCGGTTAAATAAATACGGGTGCTTTGATTTAACAATAAATCCTCTATTAGCTGACCGATGATTTCCCTTAGCTTCTCTACTGATTTTTGCTTGGCTATATGGAATGTCTTCATAGACTCATTGGCCAGGATCAGTACCTCTTTTCTAGTGTCTTCAAGAAAGATATCGATATGCTGCTTCATTGAACCCTCCCAGGCCACATAGACATCAAAATAGCCTAAGGCCTTTAATTTATTGATATAACTTTCCTTTAATGAAACTCCCTGATCAATTAACAATTTACCATCACAAGTGTAAATCGGTTTGCCTAAACACATGCCTGGTTTAACAGAAGATAATTTTACTTTTAGCACCTTAACCCTCCTCTGCTGTTTTCACAACCACTTTGGAGATACTGTTCAGGAAAATTGTATACAATGAAAGATAACATATGGAATATTTCCATGTTCAATAATAGTTATTTCCACAATTTTTTTTAAATTCCTTTATTTTCACCAACAAAATCAAACTAAGTATTAAATATAGTACTCAATACTCACGGTTTACTAAATAAAAATAGGACATTCTTCGACGTCATATAAGTCAGGCTATGTTAAATTTCGATAAATAATTTTTAATACATAAAAACCCCACAGATTTATGCTCTGTGGGGGATGTTAATAGGTACGCTCATTATTTTTTATTATCAGTCGTTGGGCAAATTCTTCAATCTTCCGCAGTCGGTGATTCACTCCTGATTTACCGATAGGCGTACTTAGCATTTGCCCCAGCTCTTTTAGGCTGGCCTCCTGGTGGGCCAATCGGACCTCTGCAATTTCCCTGAGGTTATCAGGCAGCTTATCTAATCCCACGGTTTCCTTTATGATTTCAATGTTTTCAATTTGTCTTACGGAAGCATTGACAGTTTTACTAAGGTTGGCGGTTTCGCAATTAACGATTCGGTTAATATCATTCCTCATTTGCTTCATAATTCGGATATTTTCCAAATCCAACAGAGCTGCATGGGCACCAACAATATTTAAGAGATCCACCACCTGGTCTCCTTCCTTTAAATACACCACATAGCTGCCCTTTCTTTGTATGATTTTAGCATTTAATGAAAAACTGTTAATTATCTCCTGAACTGCCTCACTATGCTCAAGGCTGTTGCTGACAAATTCGAGATGATAGGTTTTTTCAGGGTCGCTAACAGAGCCGCCGCCTAGAAAAGCTCCCCTTAAATAGGCCCGCTTACAGCACTGTTTTTGAATCATGTGATCTGGTATTTCATAGGTGATATCAAAGGAATCTTCTTCTCTTTTTAAAATTCCCACCTGCTGAAGAATTCGATCGCTCCCCATTTGATGGGTAATAACACTCAGGTAATGATTGTTTTTCTTTAGCCTGGGATTTCTTCGTACCATCACCTCGGTATGGATACCAAATAAATCCTTAATCAGCTTAAATATTTTTCTGGCAATGGCCGGATTCTCTGTGGTAATATTTAAATTTAAACGATTTGATCCTGCCAGCTGAAGGGTACCGCTCATTCTGATTAAAGCAGCCAGCTCTGCCAATTGACAGCAGCTATCCTCAGAATTAATTCTTGCCAGCTCGCCCTTTGTGGTAGAAGAAAATGACATAATTCATCACAACCTTTAAGTTTTTTAAAATTCTGTACTTTGTCTTTAGCATAGTTAACTTTAGAGAAATTATAGGTAATTAAAAGAATGTTTTCTTATTATATTTTTATCTTTATTACACAAAATATAATTGCGGTAAAATAATCTATGTTGATGGAGGTGTTATTGATGTCTGAACATGATAAAATGGAAGTCATGTGTCACGTGAACAACTGTAGATTCAATGATAGGGATTATTGCTTCGCACCTAAAATTGAGGTGAACCCTAAGAACGGTCACGGTGCCAGTACCTCCGACGAAGCCCTATGTTCTACCTTTAAACCTGAATAATAGTTTTTCTAAGACCTCACTTTTGTGAGGTCTTAAAATAATCTTCAATGGCCTTTTCAATGATTTCCTTTTCATCCTGATATTTAGCCAGTTCAACGGCCCGGTTAACATGAATAAATTTGGCATCAATAAATCCCTCTTCCTTTAGGGGAATACACTCGAAATTTTTGGAATGCATTAAAAACCAATGGACTGTTTTATTAATTTTATCATGATCTTCCCAGCTATTTTTATAAGTATAATGTATTTTATCTAAGTATTTGATAACCTCAACCTTTACACCGGCTTCCTCTAAAACCTCCCGTACTGCAGCCTGTTCAAAGGCCTCGTCATTTTCAACCTTTCCCTTTGGAAGCACCCAATCTCCATTATACTTTTTTAACATTAAAATGGCATTACCAAATATCACGACTCCACCCGCGCTAATTTCTTCTCTCACACCTTCCACTCCTTTGCCATTTCTATCCTTCTTTTATTATATCAATCGCTCTAGTGCTTCGTTATTTATTTTTTCATTTATTCAAGCTGAAATATTCTTTTAATATTAAATTACCATAATCACCCTTTGATTTCAATTGTTAATGAAACCCCATACAAGGCCTTAAAACGCTTTAAAACCCCTGTTTCTTGCGGCTTAAAGACTCAGCACCAGCATAAATTTAATAAATGCTGTCGTGGCTGTTCTCTTATACCTTGAAATCAGGGGTTGTTTTTAATATAAATATTAATTTAAAGCTTTTGAATACCATCGGCCCTCCGTAGCCTAATCCGCTCCCTGAGGCCACTGTTCAAGTCGAGGCGTTCCTTCTGTATTTTCACCATAAGTAAATTTTAAAACCATCGGCGTACCTTGAACCGTCCTTTCATCTTCAATAACCCAGCCTTCATCTTCCCTTAAGAGAATATGATAAGCTACATTGACCCCGCCTGCCTTCTGGGTTAATACGACACCTTCAGATGGATTTTTAAAAAAGTAGGCGGGTTTTCTATCTCCCTTTTCAAGGGATAAATCAGCGTTTAATTGATGTAATTGTAATAGGTTTTTAATCTCTTTTTCCGATCCGAAGATTTCCTTTTCCTGATAGTCCTCCAATGAAATTCCCAGGGATGATGCAATGTGATGATTGCTGGCTTCACGAAACCGCCGCAATTCTTCTTCTACCACCTTTTCTATTTCCCCCTCGGGAATATTCTCCATTAAGACTTCAAAGGTTTCAACATTTGGTATATTTTCCTTTCCTGTAAGCTCCTGATCCTTTATTATTGCCAATTTACCTGACATAGGTAACGTGGTTTTCAAGGATATCCCAGCCAGTCCGATGGTGGCTAAGGCGAAAATCCCCATTACGAATCTAGTTCTATTTTTCATGGTATTTTATCCTCCTTGTGAGCATTCCTTGAAGTCAGTATAGCATTGTCTCTCCAAAAATAATGTCGAAATAAGGATTTTTGCTAAAGCTTTTGAACATAAAAAAACCCAGCAAGCTACTCCCTGCTGAGTCCCATAAGCTGTAATAAATTCAATAAACCACTCTTTTCCGGGGTAAGCCGATGCTGCTCCACCAAATCGATGATCAGCTTGGAAAGCCGATTGGCATCATGTCGGACATAATCTTTTTTGATGTCCACCAGATTTTCCTCCACTACGTTAATTTTTCTTTCCCTGAGGTCCCTGATTTCATCCTTCTCGGTTAAAATCAAATGGGCTCCCTCTAAATCGTATTTATTTTTAATTTCTTGGGGAATTCTACCCTGATTAATGACAATATGGTCTATGGTTAGCTGGGGGCAATGGGCCAACAGTGCATCAACGTGGTCACTCACTGTATAGCCGTCTGTTTCACCGGGCTGGGTCATCATATTGGGAATATAAACCTTCATGGCTGTGGTCTCCACCAGGCTTTTCCGGATATCCTCAATTAATATGTTGGGAATAATACTGGTATAAAGGCTCCCGGGTCCCAAAATGACCACATCGGCATTTTCAATGGCCTCTAGGGCTTCCTGGAGGGCCCTGGGCTGCTGGGGCTTGATGAACACCTTTTCTATAGGGCTGTCTTCCTCCAGGCTTTTAACTGGTATTTGGGATTCTCCCTTAACAATCATACCGTTTTTTAACCGGGCATACAGGGTAACATCATCCAGGGTGACCGGCAAGACACTTCCCGTTACAGCCAAAACCTCACTGATCTTTTTAATGGCGTCTTCAAAATTGCTGCTGATGCCGTTCATTGAGGCAATTAGTAAATTACCAAAGCTTTGGCCCTTTAGGGTTCCCTCTTCAAAACGATATTGCAGCAGCTTTTCCATGGTGGGCTCCATTTCAGCCAAGGCCAAAATACAGTTCCTTATGTCTCCCGGAGGCAGCATTCCTAAATCTTCCCTAAGCTTGCCAGAGCCTCCGCCATCATCGGCCACCGTAACAATGGCCGTAATGTTGCTGGTAACCAGCTTTAAGCCCCGTAGTAGTACCGAAAGGCCGGTTCCTCCGCCAATTACCACAATTTTTGGCCCCCTGATTAAGATTCTCTTGTCATAAAATAGCTTATTGATTTTATTCCGATCTAATCTTCCCTGCATCACGTTTTGGTCATGACAAACCTTGAGCAGGGAGCTAATTCCGCTTTTTAAGGCAAAGACAATTAGGCCAAGGCCCAAAATACCCAGCAGTACCTTAACGATGGATGGAAATATTGAAAACGCAAGATGTAATGGATAAGAAAGGGCGATGGCCACAAGAAGCATACCTAAAAGCCCTATCAAAAACCAGCGCTTTATTTGTAAACCGGGTTTAAGCCAATCGGATATTTTCATAGCTACTCCCTTTTCCTTTCCTTAAGGGCTGTGTCCCGATGATTCATGATGACCCGGTAGCACTTCTCCTTTAATTGTTCATTAAGGACATTGGCAATGGTCACTGAACGGTGTCTGCCGCCGGTACAGCCAATGGCTATGACAAGCTGATTCTTCCCCTCTTTGATATAATGGGGAATTAAAAAATCTACCATGTCAAAGAGTTTTTGTGAAAAGGCTACGCTGACGGGGGAATTCATCACATACTCCCGTATTACCTGATCGTTGCCTGTGAAATCCCTTATTTCCTCTATATAATAGGGATTGGGAAGAAATCGAACATCAAAAACCAGGTCGGCATCCAGGGGAATACCGTGCTTAAAGCCAAAGGAAAGGATTGTAATAATCAAGTTATTGCTTTCGTTTCCCTCAAGATAGATATTCTTCAGTTCTTCCCTGAGCTGAGCCGGAATCAGCTTGGTGGTGTTGACAATATGGGTGGCCTTCTTTTTTAGCTCCTTCAGCTTTTCCCGTTCAAGCTGAATCCCTTCGAGAATAGAACCTGAGGCAGCCAAGGGATGGTTCCGCCTGGTTTCCTTGAAACGCTTAACCAGTACCTCGTCCTTGGCCTCTAAAAACAATATTTCATAGGGATAACCCAATTCCTCCAGCTCCTCTAGGCTAGCAAATAAATCGTCAAAGAACATACCCCCACGAATATCGGTTACCAGGGCAATTTTATCAATTTTCCCCTTTGTCTGCTGGCAAAGGTCTACAAATTTATGAATTAAACCCGGAGGAAGATTGTCAACGCAAAAGTAGCCAAAGTCCTCCATATATTTTACTGCCTGACTTTTTCCTGCCCCCGAGAGGCCGGTAATAATAACAAATCTCATATTAAAAGCTCCTTTTTATCCTGCTGTATTCACGCCTCACCAATAATTTTCACTTCCGTCTCCAGGGTCACATCAAAGCGAGATTTCACCTCTTTTTGAATCAATTCAATTAGTGCTAAGACATCGGCTGCAGTGGCATTTCCCACATTCACGATGAATCCACTATGGAGGGTTGAAACCTGGGCCCCTCCGATTTGTGTTCCCTTTAGACCACAATCCTCCACAAGCTTTCCTGCAAAGTAGCCCGGAGGCCGCTTAAAGACGCTGCCTGCACTGGGCAGATGAAGGGGCTGCTTTGTGGTTCGCTGTATTGTCAATTGATCCATCCGTTCTTTAATTTCCTCATAATGCCCTTGATACAGATCCAGCTCTACAGAAAGGGCAATATAATGATTTTTTTGAATGATACTGGTTCGATAGCCTAATTCCAATTGATCTTTGGGAAGGTAAAGCAGATTTCCCTCCTGGTCGAGGACACGGCAGCCCTTTACAACATCCTTCATTTCACCTCCATAGGCCCCTGCATTCATGGCCACAGCCCCCCCCAGAGTGCCCGGTATGCCACTGGCAAATTCCAATCCTCCCAGGTCTGCTGCCAGGGCCTTCTTGGCTAATGTGGAAAGCAGTATACCTGCCTGGGCAACAATGGTGGTTCCTTCTATTTTAATTTCTTTATAATTATCGGCAATTTTAATAACCACCTGTCGAAGCCCCTTATCCTTTACCAAAAGGTTGCTGCCATTTCCCATGACAAAGAAGGGGGCATCTTGATCCTTTATTATTTTTAAAATTTTCACCAGGTCTTCTTCTCCCCGGGGCAGCAATAAAAGATCCGCCGGGCCCCCAATTTTAAAGGAGGTATGCTTCTTCATGGGTTCATCTATCCGAACTGAATCCTGGGGCATAAATTCTGTAAATAATTCCTGCAATTTATATTTATCCATTTAATTCACTCCTAAGCTATCAATTGAATGGTCTTTAGTATTTTATTTTCAGTATATCTTTTTTTGTATTTCCGGTCAATTACATTGGTCCTATGGATACTGAACCAAAAGCTGTCTGATTTGAACCTCGGCATCCTTTAACAATTGAGCAGGACTTTTCTCTCCCTTGAGGCCCTTTAAAATTTCCTGCTGTAAAATCTCATCAATCTGGCGCCATTTAGGATGGGGCGGCAATATAATGGTATGCTGCAAATTTTCGTAAAAAGCAGCCATATGGGGGTCTCCCTCATAAATATTACCAATGTGCTTTTTCACCGGAAACACCCCTAATCGGTCTAATTGGCTCTGGTATTCATCCTTTACCAAAAATTGTAGAAATTCAATGCATAGCCTTAGCTTTTCAGGGTCATCCTGAAGGGTCACACCATAGGAGCCTACCATGTTCCCCATAACCACAGGCTGACCCAAGCTTCCTGTGGGGTAGGATGCAACGCTATAGTTAAAGCCCTTTCCTTCATTCTTTAGATTTTCCAATACATTAATGGACCAGGTTCCTGTAGGAATAACAGCTATGTTCTTATCCTGATAAAAGGTGGTCCAGGCTTGATTGGAATTGTTTACGCCAAAATTAGGATGGGTCACCTGGTATTTTTCCTTAAGATCAATCAATTTTTGAACTCCCGCCAGGGCCCGTTCATCATTGAATACATATTCCATTTGTTGATTAAATATTTCTGCCCCTTCACTTAATATGATTCCCCAAAGGTTATAATAATCTGCCTGAATAAAACTGTTTATTCCAAAATGATCAAGGGTACCCTTTCCCTTGGAATCATAGGTTAATTCCTTCAGCTTTTCAACAAATTCATCATAGGTCCAGCTGCCATCCTGGGGAAGTTCCACCCCCCGCTGCTGGAACAAATCAGCATTTAACACCATCCCATAGGTGGTCATCATCCAGGGCATTGCCCAAATCTTTCCGTCATAGGTGACGGCCCTGAGGGCCTTCTCATCAAAGCTCCTGATTTCCTCCACCGTTAAAAAGGGTTCAAGGGGCTGTAAAATTTCCTGATTCATCAGGCGATAATCGCTTCCCACAGGTAAAATATCCGGCATATGATTGCTTTCGAGGGCTGCCTCCAGCTTTTCCGGGCCCTTATCCCAGGTGAGTCCGTTAAAATCTATATAGACCCCTGGATGGGCCTTTTCAAAGGCCCTTATTTTTTCACTAATCCATCCATAGCTGCTGCCTGTTTTTTGATCTAATCGTGGATAATCCCAAAAACTGATAATACCTGTCCATTGCGGACCTTCCTCAGGGGAGTTTGACTGATCTATAAGATTGGGCCGATGTGCCAGAAAATAGTAAGGCCCCATTACAATAAAGACGGTAAGGATCATCGACAAAATGGGCCTTATTCTGAGTTTACGCTTTTTTTTCTTCATACTATAGCATCCCCCCTTCTCTAATGTATTCCCTTTAAAAAACCTTTATTCATTGGGATGTGGGGGAAATAAAAATAAATAGACCCCCATCTTCAGAGGGGGGTTCACACAAAATTGACCTATTCAATTATTTGAAATTTGCTTCCCAGGGCCGCCTTGCCCGACTGAACAATGACCGCAAAAAACATCTCCCGGTTTAAGCCGCAGGAATACCCATCACGAAAGGCGGGGCAATGGCTATGACATTCCTTTTCCACTTCACTAACCTCGATAATAGCGTTTCCCAGGCGGTATTGCTGCCCTATTTCAACCTGTCCTATTTCAAGGCCAAACAATACAAAATTGGGAAAAAACCTCAGGTGACAAAAGCCCTTTAGGCCGTCATCCTTCAGCCTTTTAAAGGAATCTGCTCCCATCAGACTCACTTGACGATGGGCTACCTTTCCCTGGAATAGACAAGCATTGATCTCTGTTTCTCCTTTGGCCTCCAGCCCATGGGCTCCCTTTATGAATATCTTCTCTACCCTCAAGTGCATCAGCCCCCTATTTCAAACATATTACGAAGGCTGATTTCCTGCTCCTGGGTGTACAGATGATGTCTTTCAGGCTTCGCTAAAATGGCGCTCTCTATCACTTCTTCAAGGGAATGATGGGTATTTTTTAGGGCTTCCCTAATGTCTATCTCACGATTGCTATGGAGACAGGGCTTCAGCTTTCCGTCGCTGGTTAATCGAATACGATTGCAGCTGCCGCAAAAGTGAGCACTAATGGGGTTTATGAAGCCAATTCTTCCCTTTCCTTCGGGAAGCTGATAATAGATGGCAGGTCCTGAACTGTCTTTTTCTAAGGGGATTAAACCATGAATTCTACTTTTAATTTCTTCATTGGATAAAAAACGTTCCTGGGCCCATTGACTGGCTTCCCCCATGGGCATCAGCTCAATAAACCTGACGTCAATGGGGTCTTGAAGGGTCAAGCGAGCAAAATCATCTATTTCATCCTCGTTGATACCGCCAATGGCCACAACATTAAGCTTGACAGGGGTTAGTCCCAGCCTCAGGGTCTCTTGTATCCCATCCATCACCCGGTGTAAATCTCCGCCCCTGGTAATTTCATGGTATCTTTTGGGCTTTAAGGAGTCAATACTAATATTCAAACGTTTTAATCCCGCCGCCTTCAGGTCATGGGCCATATCCTTCAAAAGTAAACCATTGGTGGTCAAAGCCACATCTTGAATTCCGTCGATACTGGCAATTTCTGAAATTAGCTTAACAATATCTCTTTTTACCAACGGCTCACCACCGGTCAGTCTGATTTTATTAATACCAAGCTTGGCCCCAGCCCTGACCACCGCAACAATTTCTTCAAAGGTCATCATTTGCCGGTGATGCTTTTTGGGAATTCCCGTCTCGGGCATACAGTATTGACAGCGCAGGTTGCACAAGTCAGTAATGGAAATTCTCATATAATTAATTTTTCGTTGATAAATATCCTGCATTACCTCACCCCATTAATAAAATGAATAAGCCTTACATTAATTGATCAAAAGCCAGTCCTTCAAGGAAGGACTGGCTCAATAAGATCATACACCAGCTTATTTCCTTTCCAAAAAGGGAGGCATAAAAATTTCTTTCTATACCCATGGGCTATTTTTCATAGTGTCTACCTTAGAAAGAATAGCTCGGAAATAATATTGTTTTTAATTTAACTATTTTTAATTATATCACGAATTTTGTCTAATTAAAACGAATTTATGAATATCAAAGGCCATGTCCCCTGGGATGCTGGTTAAAACCAAATTTATGCTAATTTTTCTATTTTAACACCGGTAACCTTTAACCCAGGTATTTTACAGTATTGATCCAGCACCTCTCCATTGGTTAAAACATTGGCACCATTGGCCCAGTGGAAGGGGATAAAGACGACTCCACGGGCCACCTTATCCGTTACCTTGGCCTTTATGGTAATGGTACCTCGTTTAGAAGATACCGCTACCCAATCTCCATCGTCAATGGCCTTCTCCTTTGCCAGGGCAGGATGAATTTCTACATAGGCCTCTGGGGCAATTTGGTGTACCCCCCTGGTTTTGTCTGACATGGTTCGGGTATGGTATTGATACAGTATTCTACCGGTGGTCAGCACGTAGGGATAAGCCTCGTCACCCAGTTCAACGGATTCTATCCATTCAACAGGTTTTAGGATAGCTGTTCCCCTGGCAGGCTTACCCACATGTAAAATGGGTGTACCGGGGTGATCCTCAGTGGGGCAGGGCCACGAAATTCCTGCCTGATCAATACGATCGTAGGTAATACCGGCATACTGAGGGGTCACTGCCCTGATCTCGTCGAAAATAGCTTCCGGATTGGGATATGTTTTACGATAGCCCAGTAAATTCATCAGCTCCATCAGGATCACCCAATCGGCCTTGGCTTCCCCCGGAGATTCAACAGCCCTACGGATTCTCTGTACCCGTCTTTCAGTGTTGGTAAAGGTTCCATCCTTTTCTGCAAAGGTTGACGCCGGTAACACGACATCGGCCAGGGCAGCCGTCTCGGTTAGGAAAATGTCTTGTACAATTAAAAATGCCTTTTCAAGCCCTTTTTGTACATGCTTTGTGTCAGGGTCTGAAACCATTGGGTTTTCCCCCATAATATAAAGCAGCTTAATGTCGCCCCTTTCAGCCGCAGGAATGGCCTCAGTCACCGTTAACCCCACCTCGTCAGACAGCTTTGTGCCCCAGGCGGCCTCAAATTTTTCTATGGTGGCCGGATTGCTTACCTGCTGATACCCGGTAAAGACATTGGGCAAGGCCCCCATATCACAGGCTCCCTGTACGTTATTCTGCCCCCTCAAGGGGTTTACCCCGCCGCCTTCCTTCCCAAGGTTCCCCGTAACTAATGCCAGGTTAGAAAGGCTCATCACATTATCGGTACCGTTAATATGCTGGGTAATTCCCATGGAGTAGATAATGCTGGCCCGCTGAGCTTCACCATAAATTTTTGCCGCCCTTAGAATATCCGTTTCACTAACCTCGCAGATCTTAGCTACTCGCTCCGGTGTATATTCCTTTACCAGTTCTCTTAAATTCTCGAAGCCTTCTGTGTGTTCTTTTATATAGTCTTGATCTGTCAGTCCCGATTCCAAAATGACATGAATCATGGCATTTGAAAGGGCTACGCTGGTACCAGGCTTTATTTTTAAGTAGACATCGGCATAATGGGCCAATTCTATTTCCCTTGGATCAGCCACAATCAGCTTTTTTCCTTCCTTAACAGCACGTTTAATAAAGGTGGCCATAACGGGATGGGCTTCGGTGGTGTTAGAGCCCGTTACAAATATGGCATCAGCCTTCATTACGTCTTGAATGGGGTTCGTCATGGCTCCGCTACCCAGGGTGGTGGCCAGGCCCGCTACGGTGGAGGCGTGGCATAGTCTGGCACAATGGTCAACATTATTACTGCCGATAACCCCTCTGATTAATTTCATCATCAGGTAGTTTTCTTCATTGGTAACCCTGGCGGAGGAGAAACCGGCAATGGCCTTGGGGCCATACTGCTCCTTAACCTCATTAATTTTTCCGACGATCACTTCATAGGCCTCTTCCCAGGTGGCCTCCACCAGCTTGCCATCCCTTCTGATCAAGGGCTTGGTTAAGCGTTCTGGATGATTGATAAAATTAAAGGCAAATTTACCCTTCACGCAAAGCAGTCCCTGGTTGGAAGGGCCCATGGCGGGCTCCACCGCCACGACACGATTTTCCTTAACAAAAAGATCCATTTGGCAGCCCACACCACAATAGGAGCAGGTGGTTCTAACGGTTTTGGTTTCCCAATATCTGAACTTCTCCTTGCTTTTAGGCATCAGGGCCCCCACAGGGCAAACTGAAACACAGTTACCGCAAGATACACAGGTGGAATGGGCCAGACCTTTATCAAAGGGTGTAGCAATATGGGTGGGAAAACCCCGCTCGGCAAAGCCGATGGCGTCGGTTCCCTGAAGCTGTGAGCAAACATAAACACATTTTCCGCAGAGAATACATTTATTTTGATCACTGATATAGAAGGGATTTGAATCATCTATTTCAAATTCCTTCACTTCTCCCCGATAGGAGCTTTCCTTAATATCATATTGATAGCAAAGATCCTGCAAAGTACATCGGCCGGCCTTTTGGCAGGTTAAACAATCCAGCGGATGATTGGCCAGCAGTAAATCTAGTATTTCTTTTCTCGCTTCAACAACACTGTCGCTTTCTGTCCAGACCGACATTCCCGCTTGAACAGGAGTGGTACAGGCGGTGGGTAGATTTCGCCCTCCCTCCACCTCAACAACACAAATTCTACAGGAACCATGGGGTACCAGCCTCGGGTCATGACAAAAGGTTGGAATTTTAATTCCCAGCTTTGCTGCCGCCTGAAGTATGGTTGTACCCTCCTGTACCTGTACTTCAAGTCCATTTATTTTTAAGGTGATCATCCTTTATCCTCCTTCTGATCGATTTACTAACCGGAACCTTTAGCCCTTGGAAATGGCTTTAAAGGGACAGGCCGCCATACAGGCACCGCATTTAACACAGTCCTCTTGTTTGATGAAATAGACCTCTTTGCCCTTTACACCTTCAATACAGCCAACGGGACACTTACCAGCACAAATACCGCATTTTTTACATTCCTCTGAAATGACCCGATATTGTAAAAGGGCCTGACATACCCCCGCAGGACATCTTTTTTCCTTGACATGGGCCTCGTATTCATGTCTGAAGTAGCGAAGGGTTGAAAGGACTGGGTTTGGTGCTGTTTGGCCTAAACCACAGAGAGAAGCTGCTTTAATGCCCTTGGCCAGGGACTCCAGCTTATCGATATCGGTCAATTCTCCCTTCCCCTCGGTAATTTTCTCTAAAAGCTCAAGCATTCTTTTGGTTCCCTCTCGGCATGGGGTACATTTTCCACAGGATTCATCAACGGTAAAATCCAAGAAAAATCGGGCAATATCCACCATGCAATTATCCTCATCCATAACGATCATTCCACCGGAGCCCATCATGGAACCCAGCTTGATCAGGTTATCGTAGTCAATGGGAACATCCAAATGATCTGCCGGAATACATCCCCCTGAAGGGCCTCCTGTTTGAACTGCCTTAAAGGCCTTTCCATTGGGAATCCCTCCTCCGATATCGTAGATAACCTCCTTCAAAGTGGTTCCCATTGGAATTTCAACCAAGCCTGTATTGTTTATCTTGCCCCCCAGGGCAAACACCTTGGTTCCTTTAGATTTTTCCGTTCCAATATCGGCGAACCATTGGGCCCCCTTTAGAATGATTTGGGGTATATTGGCGTAGGTCTCAACATTATTTAAAAGGGTTGGCTGATTCCAAATACCCTTATGGGCCGGGAAGGGCGGTCTTGGTCTTGGCATTCCCCTTTTTCCCTCAATAGAATTGATCAGGGCAGTTTCTTCGCCACATACAAAGGCCCCAGCCCCCAGGCGAATTTCAAGGTGAAACTCAAAATCAGTACCAAATATGTTTTTCCCCAAGAGTCCATATTCCGTAGCCTGATCAATGGCAATTTGAAGCCGATGAACAGCAATTGGATACTCTGCCCGAATATAAACGTAACCCATGTCGGCACCGATGGCATAGCCTGCAATGGCCATGGCCTCCACCAGGGCATGGGGGTCTCCTTCCAATACGGAACGATCCATAAAGGCCCCTGGGTCTCCCTCATCGGCATTACAGGCCACATATTTTTGATCGGCCTGAGCTTTGGCAGTAAATTCCCATTTTAAGCCGGTGGGAAAGCCTCCACCGCCCCGGCCCCTTAGTCCGGATTCCTTTACAACCTCTACTACCTCCTGGGGGCTCATTTCCGTTAGCACCTTGGCCAGGGCTCTATAGCCATCGAAGGCAATATATTCTTCTATTGACTCAGGATTAATTACACCACAATTCCGAAGGGCGATGCGCCGTTGCTTTTTGTAGAAATTTACTTGATCTATGGCCTTGATCTGACCATCCCTGACAGCATCCTTATATAACAGCTCAGTTACAATTCTGCCCTTTAGTAAATGCTCTTCTGCAATTCTATCCACATCCTCCGGCTTCACCCGGCTGTAAAAGGCTCCTTCCGGGTAGACAATAACAATGGGCCCAGCTTCACATAACCCAAAGCAGCCCGTCTTAACCACCTTTACCTCTGATTGCAGCTGATGCTCCTTCAATGCTTCATCGAGCTGATCTATAATTTTTTGACACCCTGAGGATGTACAGCCTGTACCACCGCACACCAACACGTGGGATCTGAATAAATCCATTATTTAACCCCCCTTTAAAATATTTTAAGCTGATTATTTCTCGCTGGCTCCAATGGTATAGTCATCTACGATCCTTCCATTGACAATATGGTCTACAATTATCTTGATGGCTTTTTCCGGTGTCATTTCTACATAGGTTGTTTTTCCCTCTCCCTCTCTGTAGACCTCTACAATGGGCTCAAGACGACAAACCCCGATGCAGCCTGTTTGGGTCACCACCACATCCTCCAGCTTTCTTTTTTTTACTTCCTCCAGTAAGGCCAGCAGCACAGGCCTGGCTCCTGCTGAAATACCGCAGGTAGCCATCCCCACCACAATTCTGGTTCCTTTGCCATCTCTGCGTATATGAACCCTTTCCAGTGCCTCTTGCCTGATTTTTTCCAATTCTTCAATCGACTTCATTTTTAGTCCCCCTTACCTAGTACTTCTTTAGAATGTCAGGTACATCATTAACTGACAATCTACCATATACATCCTCATTCACTGTTAATACAGGGGCCAATCCACAGGCACCAATACAGCGGGTGGCTTCCAATGAAAATTTACCGTCTGCTGAAGTGGCACCAATTTTGGCTCCTGTCAGCTCACTGACCTTATTAATAATTGGCTGTGCATTTTTGACATAGCAGGCCGTACCAAGACATACACCAATGACATATTCACCTCTGGGCGCCAGGGTAAATTGAGAATAGAAGGTCACCACACCATATATCTCGCTTAATGGTATTTTTAAGCCCTCAGATACCTGCTTCTGAACCGCCAGGGGAACACACCCAAAAATTTTCTGAGCCTCATGCAGTACAGGCATCAGGGCACCTCTTTTGTTCTGATTCAGCTGAATAACCTCTTCCAGCTGTTTAAAATTTTCTTCTGTTAAGATGTTTCTCGCCATATTGTCCCTCCTTTACTTGATTCAAATATTGCTAGTAATGAAGTCTATTATCAAAAATAACTAGCAATTCTATATATTTACATCTTTAATTATAGCATAAGAACGGACACAAACTAATCAAAAAAAATCTATATTTGTTAATTATTTAACTGTATATATCAGGGTTGTATTGGTTATATACTGTATACATAATACAAAATTCAACTCAGAAAATAGTTAAATTGTTTATTTATTTGACAATTTACACTTTTTTCTACGATAAATAAATTTAATCATCAATTATTATCAAGGAACTGTCATAAGAATAAATAAAAAAATTTGAATTATATTTAACAATTTTTTTGAAATTTCTTTTCACAAAAAAAGCACGCCCCTTCATTGATTGAAGGTTTGTGCTAATATTAATCGGTTTGTCTCTAGTTCTTCATGAGAGGGGCTATGGCACGATCCAGAATTCCTGTCACATAGGCAATTAATATACCATAATTGACCATTGGCACCCCCGAAGTCTTTGCACAGTTGATTCGATAAAGCATTTCCTTCCGATTGTGCATACAGGAACCGCAATGAACCACCAATTGATAGTCCCTTAAATCCTCTTGGAAGGCACTTCCCTTTAGCCAGTGGAATTGCAGCTCTCCCCCTGCCATATTTTTCAGCCACCGGGGAATCTTTACGGTACCAATATCGTCCTTCTGCTGGTGATGGGTACAGCCCTCCACAATTAAGACCTTATCCTGGGGCTTCAGCATTTTTAAGCCTTCGACCCCCTTTACCAGCTCTCTAATATCTCCTTTTTGTCTGGCATATAGAATGGAAAAGGAGGTTAGGGGAATTTCCATGGGTAAAGTTTCAGAAACCTGCTGAAAGGCCTGGGAGTCTGTTATGGCCAGACTAATGGGAGATTTTAATTCCCTTACCACCTGGGCCAGCTCTGTTTCCTTACAGATGGTCATATAGGCCCCTTTATCCAATATGGCCCGGATGGCCTGAACCTGGGGTAGGATCATTCTTCCCTTGGGAGCCGCCGAGTCAATAGGGGTAATCAGCAGCACATGGTCCCCTGGCTCCACTAATCCATCTACTAAATTCTGTTCCTGCTCCCGGGGGGCAATTTCAATAATCTTCTCCTTTAATTGATGGATTCCTGCTTTGGTTTTGGCACTGACAGCCACTGTAGGCAGTTCTTGATGGAAATTGGGCTGATAATCCTTTGGGCTGGTATCTATCTGGTTAATTACCACCAATAGGGGAATATTCCTGACCTTAAGCATCTCTATTAGCTGCTTTTCCTCCTGCTGAATCCCCCTTTCCCAATGGACTACCAGCAAGGCCACATCGGTTTTATTTAATACTGACCTTGTCTTTTCAATTCGTAGTGCCCCTAAATCCCCTATGTCATCAATTCCTGCGGTATCAATAATTAATACCGGGCCTATGGGTAAAAGCTCCATGGACTTGTATACCGGGTCGGTGGTGGTTCCTGCCACCTCTGATACAATGGCAATTTCCTGATCCGTTAAGGCATTTATCAGGCTTGATTTTCCCACATTTCGTTTGCCAAATATGGCAATATGCAGCCTATTTGCCCTGGGGGTTTGGTTCATTGTTCATTCCTCCATTTCAAATATTTAGGAAGGAGTCTGCCGGCCCCCTTCACTGCGTCTATGGCCGATTGAATATTAATCATATTTTTATTGCTGTAGAGCTGGTAGCTCTCCCTATATTTTAAGGGAGTTGAAATCAACATAATGGTATTGGCCCCTGCCTTCAGGGCCTTTACCTGCCCCTCTGGGTCAGCCGAGGCCAGGGCTGTGGTGGCTGGCAAATAAACATTTTTGCAAACCAGCCGGGTCACTGCCACTGTTCGGAGGGTCAGGTCTATATTGCCTGTTTCGGCCTGCTCCAGGGGGGTCCCCTTGGCGGGTACAAAGGGGCCAATACCGATCATATGAATTCCCATTTCTTTAAAAAATATAATGTCCTGGGCAATATCCTCCAGGCTTTGCCCCGGTAAGCCCACCATATTCCCCGAGGCCGTAACATAGCCCAGCTCCTTCAACCATCGAGTACATTCCATTCTCTCCTTTAGATCATCATCTGGGTGCAAACTCTTAAAAACCTTTGGATTGGTGGTTTCTATCTTCAACAGGTAGTTATTGGCCCCGGCCCTTTTCAGGGCTCTATATTCTTCATAGCTTCGTTCTCCTATACTCAAGGTAATGGCCATGGCAGTTTCTTGTTTTATTCGCCGTATCAGGTCAATGAGCCGCTCTGTATTGTAATAATCATCTTCACCTGATTGTAATATGACGGTTTTAATCCCCAGTTGATGGATTTCATGAACCTGGGCCAGTATTTCGTCTGCTGTCATTCTGTATCGTTTTGGGGTTGCACAGGACTTTCTTATACCACAATAATGACAATTCTTTTTACAGTAGTTTGAAAATTCTATGGCAGCCCTGATTTCCACCCGATCCCCGACAATTTCCCGGCGCATTCGATCGGCAGCAGCAAGCAGCACTTCTTCTTCCCTTTCCGACTGTGTATCTAAAAGTCTTACAATTTCATCCTTTGATAATTCCTCCCCGGCCTCCAGCTTTTCCATGATTTTAAGAAAGCTTTGCCGGACCCCTTGATTCATAAGGGTCTTCATTAAACCCGACAGCTTTTTTGTCTGATAATCATAAATTCGATAGCTGATATCGGTTCCTCTTATATGGTCTTCTACAGCTGCACTGTCATTTTTACCGATTAAGATGGAGGTACTGCAAATTGAGCCAAGATGACTAGGGGTAGGCACCAGATCTGTGCTGATTTGGGCCCGCCTTAGTAGTGCTTCTGCCTTCAGCATTTGACTGTTGGAGCCGCAGACAATAATTTGCTTTTCTTCTGAAGTCTTCATTTTATCCATCTCCATTATTCTCCACTAGAAATAAAGATCCCGTTTCCCTGATCGAATGGCTTCCAATTTTTCTTCTGTCAGGCACCTTATTTTTTCATCATCAATCTCCTCTAATTCCCTTTCAATTAATGCTTTGCCCTGCTGAAGTGTATCGTCGTCAGCATAATCCAACAAATATTCCTGTAGGGTTAAAATGGCATTGGATTGACAAAATTCATGGATGTGTGCATCCTTGGCCAGCTCCATAAAGGCCTCCCCTGTTCGTTTGGTTCGATAGCAGGCGGTACAAAAGCTGGGCAGGTGACCCTGGCCACAGATGACCTGTAAGACCTGGTTCAAGCTCCTTTCATCGGCCGTCTCGAATTGAGAAGCCCTTTGATATTCCTGTTCATAGCCTCCGGGGCTGGTTTTGGAGCCTGCCGATACCTGTGATACTCCCAGGCTTAACAGCTCATCCCTAAGCTGAGGCGTTTCCCGGGTGGAAAGGATAATGCCGGTATAAGGCAAGGCTAGACGATAGACGGCAACGATTTTTTTAAGGTCTTGATCTGAAACAGCATAGGGAGCCTTTTTCAGGGCTGAATCCAGGGCAGGCCTAAGCCGTGGTACTGATATGGTATGGGGGCCGATATGATAGGTTTGATCCATATAATTGGCGTGGAATAAAGTGGCTAATACGTCAAACTGATAATGATATAGCCCCAATAGCGCCCCAATTCCTATATCATCAATACCTGCTTCAAAGGCTCTGTCAATGGCCAGCAATCGATAATCATAGTTTGACTTTGAACCCGTAGGATGCATTTGCCGATAGGTTTCACGATGATAGGTTTCCTGAAATATTTGATAGGTGCCAATTCCAGCCTCCTTTAACTTTTTGAAATCTGTAACCGACAGGGGGGCGGCATTGACGTTGATTCTTCTGATGTCGGTTTCCTGGTAAATTCTATTTAATATACCGGTAATATGATTGATATTGGTTTTCTTGGGGTCTTCACCACAAACCATTAGAATTCGCTTATGGCCCTGGCCCTCTATGGCTTTGGCTTCTGCTACGGCCTCCCCGGGGGTTAAGGTTTTACGTTGAAGGCTTTTATTGGCCGCCCGAAATCCACAATATAGGCAATTGTTGGTACATTCGTTACTGGTATAGAGGGGCGCAAAGACCACAATCCGTTTGCCGTAGATTTCATTTTTTACATGCCTGGCAGCCCCATAGAGCTCTTCCAACAGGTCTGGGTCTTCAATTTGCAACAGGACTGCTGCCTCCTCCAGCGATAGGCCCTGACAATCCTTTGATCTTTCAATAATTTCCCTAAGATCAACTGCATTAAATTTTTTGCCCCTGATCATTAGACCATTGATTTTTTCTTCATTAATGATGTCATGGGTATTCATTTCTAATTCCTCCCTGGAGCTTTCTTATTTTTTGGTTAAGGCACTTTTTACCGTAACGCCCTGCAACCTTCCTAGCTTTCCTGTTAATCCCCCCACCTCATCGGTGGAACCGTCAATGATGACAGACAGAACACTGACTCCCCGTTCCCGATAGGGGACCCCCATTCTTCCCACAATTATTTCTCCATACTCGCTTAAAATCCGATTTACATTCTCTGCATTCCTTCGATCCTCTACAATAATGGCCACTACACCAATCCTTTTTTCCACCATTGGCTCCCCCTTTATAAAAATTAAAAAAAGCTTCCCATAGGCAGGGAAGCTTTTAAAAGCAGTTCTCCTTTTCCTTTTACCAGGCTTTCCTGGCAATCAGACCTATGGCCTTCCTTCCGGTGGATTAAATCCACCGGTCAGATTCAATGGCTCTATGAGGTTGCTAAACAGCCTTCTTCTTCATATTCCGTTTCATCCGTCGGGTATTTTTCCCGGACAGTATAGTGGGTATGCAGTAATTCATGGGCCCGATGGCTATTGGGCTTTTCCAGATAGTTGTCATACAGTTCTTTAATAATTGGATTTTCGTGAGACTTTCTGATGGTTAAAATTTTATCTTCCTCATAAAGGGCCTTGGCTCTTTCAACACGAATATCCATATTCATCTTGACCCTGGCAGGTACATGGGGCTGGCCTCCGCCTGTTACACAGCCGCCGCTGCAGCCCATCACTTCTATGAAATGATATTCCTTTTCTCCTGCCTTGATCATATCCAGCAATCTGGCGGCCTGGGCAGTTCCGTGGGCTACAGCTACTTTAATTTTTTCTCCCCCCAGGGTAATTTCTGCCTCCTTAATGCCTTCGGTTCCCCTCACTCCATTATATTCAATGGATTCAAGCTCCTTTTCCTCTAAAATGTCGGCTACGGTTCTAAGGGCCGCCTCCATCACACCGCCGGTGGCTCCAAAGATTACTCCTGCACCAGTATAGATTCCCAGGGCGGGATCAAAGTCGCTGTCCTCCAGCTTGAGGAATTCAATTCTAGCCTGCTTAATCATCTTTGCCAGCTCCCGGGTGGTGATGACAGCATCTACATCCCTTAATCCCTTCACCCTCAGCTCTGGCCTGGCGGATTCAGACTTTTTAGCCACACAGGGCATTACTGAAACGACAAATATCTTTTCGGGATCTATCTGATTTTTTTCCGCATAATAGCTTTTTACAATGGCTCCCATCATCTGGTGGGGAGATTTGCAGCTTGAAAGGTTTTCAATAAATTCTGGGTAGTAATGCTCACAGAACCTAACCCAGCCTGGAGAACAGGAGGTAATCAAGGGCAGCTTTCCTCCCTGCTGCAATCGATGAAGCAATTCATGGCCTTCTTCAACAATTGTCAGGTCGGCGGCAAAGTTGGTATCGAAAACTTGATCAAAGCCCAGTCGCTTCAAAGCCGAAACCATTTTGCCCGTTACCCTTGTTCCAATGGGCAGACCAAATTCTTCACCCAGGGCCGCCCGAACGGCCGGGGCAGTTTGAACCACCACATGAACCTCGGGGTCCTCTATGGCATCCCATACCCGATCAATATCTTCCTTTTCTCTGAGGGCGGCCACCGGACAGGCTACGATACATTGACCACAATGAATACAGGGGGTATCCTTCATGCTCATACCAAAGGGTGGGGCCACCTCTGTTGAAAATCCACGGTTGGTAAATTCCAGTATGCCTACCCGCTGTACATTTTTACAGGTGTTGACACAACGACCGCAAAGAATACATTTACTGCTGTCCCTTACAACAGATTCTGAAAAATTATCTATTGTAGTAGGGGTCTTTTCACCTATAAAGGGGATTTCAGTGATATTTAATTCTTCTGCCAGGGTTTGAAGCTCACAGTTTCGATTTCGCTGACAGGTCAAGCATTCACGGTTATGATTGGAAAGTATCAGCTCTACGGTAGCCTTTCTGGCATCCCTTAACTGCCTGGTATTGGTTTTAACAGCCATACCGTCGGCCACAGGGAATACACAGGAGGCTTGAAGACCACGGCTTCCCTCCACCTCCACCAAACAGACTCTACAGGCTCCAATTTCGTTGACTTCCTTTAAAAAGCAGAGGGTGGGTATATCGATTCCAGCAGCCTTGGCCGCCTCTAATACTGTATAATTTTGGGGTACTGTTACCTGAACACCATCGATGGTGATTGTTACCATTTCCATTTAAAACACTCCTTTCTTGGCGACATTCCTAGGGCTTTATTTTTTAACAATGGCCTTTACAGGGCACTTTTCAACACAGGCCCCACATTTTATACAAACAGCCTTATCAATTTCATGGACGGCCTTTCGCTCCCCTTTAATGGCACCAACAGGACAAATCTGTTTGCAAAGGGTGCACCCTCTACAGTTTTCCAAAATACTATAGCTCAACAGGGATTGACACGCACCGGCGGGGCATCTTTTTTCATGGATATGGGCTTCATATTCATGTCTAAAATATTTTAAAGTTGACAGTACAGGATTAGGCGCGGTTTGCCCTAGTCCGCACAGGGAGGAGGATTTAATACTCTTTGCCAATCGCTCCAGGTTGTCAATATCCTGGGGTTCTCCCTTGCCTTCTGTGATCTTATCTAAAATTTCAAGCATTCGCTTCGTTCCAATTCTACAGGGCGGGCACTTTCCGCAGGATTCATCTACGGTGAAATCAAGGAAAAATCTTGCGATATCCACCATACAGTTATCCTCATCCATGACAATCATTCCTCCGGAACCCATCATGGAACCAAGGGAAATTAAATTGTCATAGTCGATGGGTGTATCTAAATAGTCCACTGGTATACAGCCTCCGGAGGGTCCACCCGTCTGAACCGCCTTAAAGGCCCGGCCCCTGGGTATACCGCCGCCAATTTCATAGATTACTTCCTTCAAGGTGGTTCCCATGGGGATTTCCACCAGACCTGTATTGTTGATTTTACCTCCCAGGGCAAATACCTTGGTTCCCTTGGACTTTTCAGTTCCAATGCCAGCGAACCAGTCGGCTCCCTTTAAAATGATCTGGGGTACATTGGCATAGGTTTCAACATTGTTTAACAAGGTGGGTCTATTCCAAATCCCCTTGTGGGCAGGGAAGGGCGGTCTTGGCCTGGGCATTCCCCTAAGGCCTTCAATTGAATTGATCAGGGCGGTTTCTTCGCCGCATACGAAGGCCCCTGCCCCCAGACGAATCTCTAAGTCGAAGTCAAAGCCTGTATTAAATATATTTTTTCCAAGAAGTCCATATTCCTTTGCCTGATCAATGGCAATCTGCAGGCGGTGAACTGCAATGGGGTATTCTGCTCTGATGTAGACATAGCCCATGGAGGCACCTACTGCGTAACCAGCAATAGCCATGGCTTCCACCACTGCATGGGGGTCACCCTCCAGCACGGAACGATCCATAAAGGCACCGGGGTCACCCTCATCGGCGTTACAGGCAACAAATTTTCCCTTGCCCTGGGCTTTAGCTGTAAATTCCCACTTTAAGCCAGAAGGGAAGCCGCCGCCGCCCCGTCCCCGCAGGCCTGATTTTTTAATGACATCAATTACTTCCTCGGGCTTCATTTCAGTCAATACCTTGGCCAGGGCCTTATAGCCATCAAAAGCAATATATTCGTCAATGGCCTCAGGATTAATCACACCGCAATTTCTCAAGGCTACACGCTGTTGCTTTTTGTAAAAATCAACCTGGTCAATGGCTTTTATCTGCCCTTCCTTAACGGCATCCTTATATAATAAATCTGTTACAATTCTTCCCTTTAACAGATGCTCCTCTGCAATTCTTTCCACATCCTCGGGCTTGACACGGCTATAAAAGGCCCCCTCGGGATACACAATGACAATGGGTCCTGCTTCACATAGGCCAAAGCATCCGGTTTTGACCACCTTTATTTCTGAGGCTAACTGCTTTTCTTCAAGCTGTTCCTCCAGCTTATCAATTATTTTTTGACATCCTGAGGATGTACATCCCGTACCACCACATACAAGGACATGGGATCTGAATAGCTCCATTGATTAAACCCCCTTCTTCTGGTTAAATTCAAATACATGCATCTTATTTCTCGTAGGCTCCGATGGTATATTCATCTATGACTCTACCGTTGACAATATGCTCTGCAATGATTCTTCTGGCTTTTTCTTCGGTCATTTCTACATAGGTAGTCTTGTCTTCTCCTTCCTTATATACCTCTACAATGGGCTCAAGACGACAAACCCCTATACATCCGGTTTGGGTAATGACCACCTCGTCAAGATTTCTCCTTTTCGCTTCCTCGACCAGGGCCATTAATACGGGCCTTGCTCCAGCGGAAATTCCACAGGTTGCCATTCCCACCACAATTCTTGTTCCCTTTCTATCTTTACGGATATTTACCTTTTCCAATGCCTCCTGGCGAATCTTTTCTAAATCCTGAATTGACTTCATTGCATTGCCCCCTTCCTTCTCTAATATTTATTAATAATATCAGGGATATCGGCCACCACTAGTCTACCGTATACGTCTTCGTTAACGGTTAGCACCGGCGCCAAACCACAGGCACCAATACATCGGGTGGCTTCTAATGAAAATTTACCATCGGGTGAAGTTGCTCCCACCTTTGCCCCGGTCAGCTCACTGACCTTATTAATAATTGGCTGGGCATTTTTAACATAGCAGGCGGTTCCCAGACAGACGCCAATAACATATTCGCCCCTGGGCTCCAATGTAAACTGAGAGTAGAAGGTTACGACCCCATAGATTTCACTTAAGGGAATTTTTAAACCCTCTGACACTTTTTTCTGTACATTAAGGGGAATACAGCCAAATATTTTTTGGGCTTCATGTAATACCGGCATCAGAGCGCCCCTTTTGTTACGATTAAGCTCAATCGATTCCTCCAATCTTTGAAAATTTTCTTCGGTAAAGATGTTCTTTGCCATAAACTCCCTCCTTGTTTAATTCGCCCAACAAAGTTTTAACAGAAACTTGTTTCAATTGGGTCGAGCTTAATAAATGAAAACGATATCTAAGCATTAATTCGATAAATAATTATAAATTCCTTGATTTTTCAGAATTATTTTTATAAATTATATCTATTAATATTTTTTATTATTTAAAACCCCCAAAGGCCCCTTTATCAGAGATATTTAATGATTTTTTTTCATCAACCTCCTCCTCAAATTAATCACTTGTTAATTTTTTAACTTTTCGAGACAAAAATAGACGGCTTTTGAGCATGGTGGCGTTTTTTATTCGTCATTTTACTACTCAAACCGTCAAAGGACTGTCATCTTACTACATCAATATTATATAGAATATAGCCATTGAATTCAATAGGTTTTGTTAATAAAATATCAACATACCCATTAATATTTATTAACAAACTTACTTCATTTTCTTTAGCCAATATAGGATTTCAGCCAATTTGTAAGTATCTAATGCTAGTCTAAGGGGAGCCCTGACAGGCTCCCCTTAGCAAAAATTACCTTGTATATTTGACTTTTTATTCCCGATTCATTCTTTCCCTGGCCAGCATAGCGCCTCCCACGATACCGGCATCATTCTCCATTTCTGCCACTACAATTTTAGCAAAGCGTTTTTTCCTTTTAAAGAATATATATTTATCTACTTCCTCATTTAATCGGTTAATTAGATCTGCCCCCGCCTTAGAAACACCGCCTCCAATGGCCACAACCTCTGGGTCGAGGAGGGTAATTAAATTCCCTATGCCGATAGAGAGATACTTTACAAGACGGCTGACGGCCCTACTTGCTACTTCATCACCCAGTTTAGCCTCTTCAAATATGTATTTTGCTGACAGCTGATCCAGGTCACCGTTAATTCTATCCATTAAGCTGCTTTTATTCCCTTCGTTTATCAGCTTCTGTGCATATTTGATGAGGGCCGTGGCTGAGGCAAAGGTTTCAAGACATCCATTACTGCCGCAATTACAGTCATAGTCTGCCTCCCCTACGATCATATGGCCAAGCTCACTGCCAATTCCATGACTGCCGCTATAGGCCTGACGATTAATAATTAACCCGCCGCCAATTCCCGTACCCACGGTAATTAACACACCATTTTCAGCCCCCCGCAGGGCACCCTTGGCGGCTTCGGCAATGCCTGCAACCGTTGCATCATTTTCAATAAAGACCGGCAGTCCCAGCATATCCCTTAACATCTCCCCCAAAGGTACCTCCTGCCAGTACAGATTAACAGCCGTATAGACAAGGCCATTGGGGTCACAGGGGCCAGGGATTCCCACACCAACTCCCTTTACCTCTTGATAGCTGCTTTTTGACTCATTAACCATTTCATTGATTAACTGTTGAATAGCCTTGGCCACCCCCCTCTCGCCTTCCTTCACCGGGGTTTTAACGCTCTTTTTTAATAATAGTCCACCATCCCAGTCAAAAATGCCACCTTTAATTTCCGTTCCGCCCAAATCAATTCCAATTAATTTCATTTCTGTTTCCCCCTTATTCATGTAATCTTGGTAAGGCTACGGGTCTTAGCCTCGATCAGAAAGGTGGTTCATTAACCTTTCATTGAATTCCTTGGCGGCATGATAGCCCATTTCCTTTTGCCTGTAATTTCGTGCAGCCACCTCAATTAAAAGGGCCACATTTCTGGCCGGCTTAACTGGAATCACCACCTCATTGACCTTCACTCCCAATATCTCCCGATAGGAATCATCTAATCCCAGGCGATCGTAGCTTTTATTCGGGTCCCATTCCTCCAGACTGATGACCAGGTTTATCTGGGTCTGCTCCTTGATGGCCCCCACCCCAAAGAGGCTTTTAATATCCATAATACCAATTCCCCGAACCTCAATCATATGGCGAATCAGCTCTGGGGCTCCCCCCATCAACAGGTCATTACCAATACCTTTTATTTCAACAGAATCATCGGCCACCAATAGATGCCCTCGTTTGATCAGCTCAACGGCCGTCTCACTTTTTCCAATCCCACTTTTTCCAGTTATCAGAACCCCTACTCCGTAAATATCCATCAATACGCCATGGAGGGTGATGGTGGGAGCCAGCTTATCTTCTAAATAGTTTACCAGTTTATTGGTTAGCTTGGTTGTGTTCAGCCCGCTTCTTAAGATCTTTCGCTGGTATTTTTCCGCCGCCACCAGCAATTCATCATAAATCTCCAAATTTCTGCTGATAATTACACAGGGTATATCGTAGGAAAGGAGCTTATTGAATCGCTGCTGCCGGATATCGGGGTAGAGGGTACTTAAATAGCAGTGCTCTACCTTGCCAATGATTTGTATTCGCTCATAGGCGAAATAGTAGAAAAAGCCGGCCAGCTGAATCCCTGGGCGATTTAATTCCATCGTGGTAATATGGCGTATTTCAGTGCTAGGATGATTAATTTCCTCAAGCTGTAAATCTTCAATTAGATCTTTCACAGTTATATACTTCATAGTACCTCCCAGAACATTTTGATTATTTATTTTTTGTTTCCGTCTTGATGATTTTCTTCATTAAAGTAGGCTTGAATGTCTTCGGCTAGGGCCCGGGTAATGCCCTTTACCTCCATTAAGGCTTCAATTGAAGCCTCTTTAATTCCCTTTATATTTTTAAAGTGTTTCATCAAGGCCTTTCGCTTTGCTTCACCAATTCCCTTGATATTTTCCAGCTCTGATTGGAGCATATCCTTTTTCCGCAGGGTTTTATGATAGGATAGGGCAAATCGGTGTACCTCCTCCTGAATTTTATAAATCAAGCGAAAGAGGGGAGTATTTTTAGGTAATATGATTTCCTGCCCCTCATAGGCCAGGCCCCGGGTCTTATGCTTATCGTCCTTAATCATACCGCATACGGGAATATCCAGTGAAAGGGCTGCCAATGCCTTCTTCACACTGGTAACCTGACCAAAGCCTCCATCTACCAGGATTAAATCCGGAAAGATTGAAAACTTTCCTTCCTGTAATGTCATGGCTCCTTCTATAATCTCCTGGGTTTCCCTGATTCCCCTTGTAAAGCGCCTTGTTAAGATTTCTTCCAAACTGCCGTAGTCGTCGGGGCCTGTAACTGTTTTAATTTTAAACCGACGATAGCTTTTATTGTTGGGCTTCCCCCCTTCAAAGACAATCATCGAGCCCACCGACTGTAGACCCTGGATATTGGAAATATCATAGGATTCAATCCGATTAGGAAATTCCTCTAAATTCAGCAGGGCCTGCAATTCCTTCAGCTCCTCAGTTCTTTCCTGGGGTTTGGCCCGTTGAATCGTTTCGGTTTGATTAAGAACCGTTTGGGCATTTTTTTGAACCATTTCCAGTAGTCTCCTTTTATCCCCCCGAACCGGTACCTTTAATTCAACCTTACTGCCCCTTTTACCGGAAAGCCATTGCTCTAATACAGGGGCCTCCTCCAGCTGATGCTCCAGTAGAATTTCCTTTGGCACATGGGTATTTTCGCCATAATACTGCTTCACAAAGGCCGTCAGGGCCTCTTCCCTTGTTTCCTCTTCGTTTCGGTCTATGGTGAATTTTTCTTGATGAATCAACTTACCTTCCCGGATAAAAAATACAATGACCAGAAAATAATGATCTGCCTCGGCCAGGGCGATGACGTCCTGATCTACCCGCTGATCGGTCACTATTTTTTGTTTTTCCAGGGTGCTTTCCAGGGCCCATAGCTGGTTGCGATACCGGGCCGCCTCCTCGAAATTCATATTGGCTGATGCTTCCTTCATTTTCTCCTGAATTTTCTTAATTAATTCAGCTTCCTTGCCATTCAAAATCATGATGATTTCCTGTATCATTTGATTATATTCTTCTTTTCCTTCAGGCCCCCTGCATGGACCCATACATTTTTTGATATGATAATTAAGGCAGGGCCTTTCTCCCCGTTCAATCATTTTTTCGATGTTTTTGTTGCAGCTTCTGATGGGATAAAGCTGATGAATAATGTTGATGGTCTCATTAAGGGCCCCCACATTGGTATAGGGTCCAAAATACTTGCTTTTATCCTTTACAACCCGGCGGGTTTTAATAATTCGGGGATAGCTTTCCCCCAGGGTGACCTTTATATAAGGGTAGGTTTTATCATCGCGTAATAGAACATTATATTTAGGACGGTGCTTTTTAATTAAATTACATTCTAAAATCAGTGCCTCCAGCTCGCTGTCGGTGACAATATACTCAAAGGAAGTAATATGGGCCACCATAGCCCTTACCTTGGGAGGCTGATTCCTTGAGGATTGAAAATACTGTCTTACTCGATTTTTTAAGGAAATGGCCTTCCCTACATAGATAATTTCCTGCTCTATATTTTTCATTAAATAAACGCCAGGTCGATCTGGCAGTATTTTTAACTGTTCCTTTAAATCAAACAAAGCCTAATTCCTCCTTGGAATTTCTATTGATGTTTTTTTATTAATTCGATACAATAGCATAAAAATATAAATGATAGATTTGAGGAGGTTCCTATGTCTAGTACCCACCGCACCCTACAATTTCTTTTATCTTCACTGGTTTTATTTTGGGTTTATCCCCTTATTTATAAGCTCGTGTATTTGTTATTCCAGGGTTTGCTCCAGGGGATTGTCTCTCCATCAGTCATTAATGAATTGGTGGCTGGTATAGTTTTAATCCTTTGCCTGGTTTTTCTTGGCACCCTTCAAGGCCTTTTGAAATTCCTTTCGCTAAGGCGTTATCGAAGGTTAAATTCCATACTTTTTCTACCCCTTAAGGGATTTTCTATTTCTGACCAGGCTATCTATTATATTGTACCATTAATTATATATATTTTACCATTATTCCGTCGCCCTTACGTCAATGAAATCATTGCCATCAAGCTGATTTTTTTTATCATTGCAATGACAGCCCTCTGGTTATGGCTCAGGCTTTCAAAGGGACTACTGGGCTGTTATTTTTTACCTGAGGGTCTATTGGTAACGGGCTTTGATGTACGACTGGATTTA
>NZ_BAAHXS010000002.1:0-13504 GCF_054658015.1 Alkaliphilus crotonatoxidans | reverse complement strand
GTGTTCATCAAACACCTGTCCTCTAGTTATATTCTTTATAGCTCGAAGAACAATATCTCCACCCACTATTAGATAAGCAATTAAGAATGTTACCAATTCTAAAGTCCCGCTTAATGGAGCAAAGATACCCAATCCAAAAATAATGCCTCCTATAATTAACCTGCTAATCATTTTCTTTAGATCATTACTTCCATGTTCATGGGTATGCCCATGAGCATGTGAGTGCCCGTGGTCGTGATCATGATTATGATTATGATCATGGACATGTTCATGGGTATGTTCACCTGAGTGTGATTGAGCTTTTTTCTTCTGCCTTTTTTGTTTCTCTAAAAGTTTAACATGGGGTTCTAGACGAGTAATTGTTTTTTCTGCTTTCGTTAATATCTCTACCTCTTGCTCTTTATCGTATTGCAAAGATATAGTCTGGGTTGCAAAATTAACATTACATTCTTTAACCCCGTTTATAGAAGAAACACCTCTCTCAATCTTCATGGCACAATTTGCACAATCTAAACCTTCTAAGGTAAATTCCCTTTTTAATTGATGTTTTCCTTCTCCCATAGATGTACCCCTCCTATATAGATATACCCCAATTTCCGAATTGTAAATATATGAACAGATATACATATAATCATATATAAATTATATGTACACAATTGCATTTGTGTCAATATCAATTTATATTTTATCCTTAGATGAAGATGGGGAAGGAAAAATCCCCATCCTTCAAATTGAATAACACATTCCTTTATGGAATTGTTAATGTTGGGCATGATCTATCATTTGATTTAAAACACTCATAACATGTTCATCATCACATGAATAAATAATGGTCGTTCCTTCTCTTCTATATTTTACAAGGCGAAGATTTTTCAAAAAACTTAATTGATGTGAAACTGTAGATTGCAGCATTTGTAACTTTTCAGCAATTTCGTTTACTGAGTGTGGTTTATCTGAAAGTAGATGTAATATCTTAATCCTTGTTGGTTCAGAAAGAGCCTTGAAAGTTTGAGAAACGATAAAAAGAGTTTCTTCATCTAATTTATTATTATAGTAATCCGTTGTAGAACCATTATAATCTTTATCTTCACCTAAATGTTCCATAAATTCTTACTCCTTGGTAATAATTTCTTACTATTATAGCATATTTTTTCAAACACCCTTCTTTAGATGCTCTAAATGTTATTAACCAACTATAGTATAGATTAACTCCCTTTAGTAACAATTATAATTACATTAAAACTAAATTATATTCACATTAAAAAGGCGGAGTATATAATTAACAGCAAAATTAAAAATTAAAAATTAAAAAAATTGTACCAAATTTTTCAAACTATAACTCAAAAACTCTAGAGTTACATGGTAAATGAAATCTTTGAATGTATATTTTAATACCTAACAGAAAAAAATAACGTCTGTAGTGAATTTTAAAAATGGAGGTATGAATTATGAGTCACTTTACTGATCATCATCACTCAGGGGAAACTGTAAAAGAATCTGGCCAGTATATAGATGCAGGCGGAGCAAAACAGGAACTAATTCAAGGAGATACTTTTCCGAATTGCCCCAATACAGGAAAGGAAACAACTTGGACACATGCTAGTCACACTCATCAAACAGGAGATACTGTTATGGAGTCTGGACATTATATAGATGCGGATGGCGAACATGTGGTGCTACAGCAAGGAGACAAGTTTCCATCATGTCCTAAAACTGGTCAATCAGTTACTTGGACACATGAACAATAATTATATTTGTTCAATAAAGTAAAAGATAATTATTTTTTAATTAAAACACAAAAGGCATGGTATTAACCATGCCTTTTGTATTTTTATCATTATTGATCTAAAAGTTGTTAAATTTTATAAAATGGAACGGGTTAGAGTAAAGTAGTACTCTTTTTTAATAATATCCCCATATTAAAGCGAGCAGTGTTCCGAAAACAGTTACAATCGCAATAAATAGACCATAATATATACTAGTGTATATGACTTTTTTGTCTTTTGATTCACCTGCATGCATGAAAATTACTAGTTGTACCAAAGCCTGAATAAAAGCTGTTATTAACAGTATGGTAGAACCCATAGCAAATGAAAGGTCAAAAAAATAAACAGTCAATGCTATGGCGGTAAGTATTAAAGAAGAGAGAAAGCCCATAACATGTTTTTTAGGAAATAATTCACTCATATTTACATCATCCCTTTCAAGAATACAAAACTATAAAGGAATATCCAGACAACATCTATAAAGTGCCAGTAAAGAGAGAAAATAAATGCTTTATTGGCTGTCCTTTCATTTATCCCATCTCTTTTTATTTGTAGTATGATTAATGTACCCCATAAAATACCGAACGCTACGTGAGCTCCATGCGTTCCTAAAAGAGTGAATAGGATTGCAGTAAAGCCACTAGTTTGTAAAGTTGCTCCCTCATGAATGTAGACAACAAAATCGTAAATTTCCACTCCTAAAAATGCTAAACCAAGTACAAGAGTTGCCGCAAAAAATGCAAGCATAGCTTTTTGTTTCTTCAGTCTCATCGCATTTATAGCTAATCCTATTGTAAAACTACTTCCTAATAACAATATTGTCTCAATAACAACAGGTGTAATTTCAAATATTTCTGCACCAGTTGGCCCGCTTCCTGTCCGATCTACAAGTGTAAAATACGAGGCAAAAAGCGTTCCAAATAGTGCTATTTCTGCACCAAGGAATATCCAAAAACCAAGAATGTTTAAGCGATTTTGTTGGGTACTATATTCAAGAGGCAATGAATTATCAATCTTCATTATTTTGGACCTCCCAACGAGTCTTCAATTTTTTCTACTGTTTCCTTAGAGATATACCTTCCATTGTCTTTTTCAGTGGAACGCAATGCTAAACAAATAAATATAGCTACTGTTGCTAGGATTAAAAGTATCCAAAGTGCGAATACAAATGCAAAGCCCCAAATAAAAAATAGGAATCCAAAAATAAATGGCATGCCACTATTATTTGGCATGTGAATCTTTTCAATATTACCTCTAAATAGTTTGTATCCCTTTTTCTTGGAATCCCAGAAGGCCTCGGTTGAATCAACTGTCGGAGTGATTGCAAAATTATACTCTGGTACAGGTGATTTAGTTGCCCACTCTAACGAGCGAGCGTCCCATGGATCTGACGAAATATTTCTTGGTGAATTTTTGTAACTGTATAAAATATTGTAAACTATTAAAACAAATCCTACTAAAAGACCTAGAGCTCCTATAAAGGAAATCATATTCCAGATACCGAAACCAGTTGACTCAGAGTAAGTGTACATTCTTCTAGCTTGTCCATCTAAACCTGATATGAACATTGGGAAAAAGGCTACACAAACACTTATCGAAATAAACCAGAACGCCCATTTTCCAATTCTCTCGTTTAGCATGTATCCAAACATCTTTGGCCACCAATAAGTAAGACCAGCAAGCATTGCGAATACAACCCCAGGAATTATAACTAAGTGAAAGTGAGCTACTAAAAACATGGTATTGTGGTATTGATAGTCAGCACTGGCCATTCCAAGCATTACTCCTGTTACCCCACCAATTGTGAAAATAGGAATAAATCCTAAAGAATAAAGCATAGGAACTGTAAATTCAATTTTCCCTTTTCTAAGCGTAAACAGCCAGTTAAATATTTTGATACCGGTTGGTACAGCAATAGCCATAGTTGTGATAGAGAAAATACTATTAACCAAAGCGCCTTGTCCCATAGTGAAGAAGTGATGAACCCAAACTAAAAAGGACAGAACAGATATAGCCACTATGGAAATTACCATTGACTTATAACCATATAGATTTCTTCTTGCGAATGTTGGTATTATTTCACTGTATATTCCGAACGCTGGTAATATGAGGATATATACTTCAGGATGTCCCCAAACCCAGAATAGGTTTGCCCAAAGCATATCCATCCCACCATCAGTGGTTGTGAAGAAGTTAGTACCAAAAAGTCTATCCATTGTCCCCATAATTAACGCTATTGTTAAAATGGGAAAGGCAAAAACAATAATTAAGTTTGTAATCAATGCTGACCAAGTAAACATCGGCATTTTCATAAGAGTCATTCCTGGAGCTCTCATTTTTAGTATAGTAGTAACAAAGTTAATACCTGTTATCAATGTACCAATCCCAGAAATTTGTAAAGCAATCATGTAATAATTGGTACCTACTGACTTACTAAAATCTGTACCCGCTAGTGGAAAATAAGAAGACCATCCTGCATCTGGAGACCCCCCTACAACGAAAGATATGTTAAATAACATAGCTCCAAAGAAATATAACCAGAAACTAACGGCATTGAGCCTAGGAAAGGCTACATCTCTTGCGCCAATTTGTAATGGTACAACAAAGTTCATAAGTGCCATTATAAAAGCCATCGCCATAAATATAATCATAACTACACCGTGTGTAGTAAATACTTCATTATATTCCTGAGCATTCAATAAATTATTATCAGGAACAGCTGTTTGTGCCCGCATCATAATGGCATCTGCTCCACCACGGAAGAGCATTAGTAATGCGGAGATTAAATACATAATCCCTATTCTTTTATGGTCTACAGTTGTAAGCCACTCTCTCCATAGATATCCCCATTTCTTTGTATACGTAATAAATACTAGGATGCCTATCATGGTAAGGACTATAGCAACCATTGAAGCATAGATTGTTGGCCCAGGATTGGGAACAGCAAACCTATCAAAAAAATCCATGTAATAGTACTCCTTTCAAGAAAAAATAATTTTATTTGAAGAATATATAATTAATGGTCCATTCCTTCCATATCCATATCCTCCATGTCCATATCTTTTGTATTTTCTGTGTCTTCGTTTTTCTCTTCGCTAGTAGATTTTTTCATATCATGAGGTGGTGGTGAAAAGCCTAAATGAGTACCATTGAAAGTCAACTGACCTAAGTGTCCAGGATTTAAAAGCTCCTCAAATTTATCTTCTGTTAGCGTGTCAGCAGTATCCTTTACTTCTGATATCCACTTTTCATATTCTTCCTTTGACATTGCTTGAACATTAAAGGTTTGTTGAGCAAATCCTTCACCAGTAAAATTTGCGTTACGTCCCATATATTCTCCAGGAACATCGGCTGCTAAATTTAATGTGTTTAGCATATCTGCCATTGCGTACTTTTGCCCACCTAGCTGCGGTATCCAAAAGCTTGATATCGGGCCATAAGAATATAACTTAAACTGAATCGGGCGATCTGTAGGAATGAACAAATAATTAACGGTTTCTATATTTTCTTCTGGATAACTAAAATGCCACTTCCAGTTGGAAGATGAAGCGTAAATTACTAACGGCTCTTCCTTGTATCCTTTAGGTACATTTTCTACCTCATAGGTTGACTTAATGGTTATAAAAGATAGGAATGCCACTATCAGAATGGGAATAGCAGTCCATATAATTTCTAATTTAATACTTCCCTCGATATGAGGTGGTTCATAGTCCTTGGATTGTTTAGAAGCTTTATATTTCCAAAGCATATAAAAATATAAAGACAAAACTACTATAACTACGATTGCCATTGTCCAAATGGAAATTTTAATGACATCTGCAGTTATTCGACCTTGCGGTCCCTTTGGATCTAAAACCATTAAGGGCTCACATGCCGTTAAAACAACAAGACTAAGTAAGGTTGCAAAATATAAGATTTTTTTTAATTTCATATTTATTTTCCTTTCCTTGTAAAATTAAAGTTGATTTCTCCTTTCTGAATAATGCATACATGAACATTTAAGCATATTTAAATAAAAACATATGCGCAATTATTCATTTTAGTGTTAACTATACCTTTTAAGTTAGATTACACTACTCTCATAATGTTAACACAATAAAAATCATAGGAATGTGACAAAATATTGAAGGAAATTTATTCCATAACAGTTTGGTTATTACTATAATTTTTTGTTTCTATACTCTATAATTATATATGTTCATGTAAGCATGTTTAGATAAAGCTTATAATTACTTGAAACATTTTTTAATATTAATATTTCTTAAATTAGGTGGTGTAAAAATGAGGGTCTCCTCTATAAAAGAAACAAGAGTAGAGATAAGTTTTTTATTTTTCTATCTCTTATCAGTTTTCTTTCTTTGGATAAAAACGTATCTGGTCCAGTTCACTCAGTTTGACTTAGGAATTTCCAACTTAATGCAGCAATTTTTATTACTATTAAATCCACTCGGTTCAGCATTATTCTTTTTAGGTATTTCAATGTTATTTAAAGCTAAAAAGAAGTACTTAATCTTAATTTCCATGTATCTATTTTTATCTTTGTTACTCTTTGTAAATGTTCTCTATTACCGATTTTTCAACGATTTTATTACTTTGCCCACATTAACCCAAACTCAAAATTTTGGAGATGTAAGTGGTAGTATATTATCATTATTAAAACCTTATGATGTTCTGTTTTTTCTAGATTTATTAATTCTTATTCTTTTCCTAGTCTTTCGGTTAGTTAAAATAGATATGAAAGAACCTAGAAGAAGAACTAAACTAGGTATTTTTACAGTTACTATGATTTTTTCTATTTTAAACCTCGTTTTAGCTGAAGTTGACAGACCACAATTGTTAACAAGGGGATTCGATCGAAATTACATTGTAAAATATCTGGGGTTATATAACTACACTATTTATGATGGCATACAGAGTTCAAAAGCATCTGCCCAAAGGGTCATGGCATCAAGTGATGAAATGACGGAAGTAATAAATTATACTAAATCAAATTATGCAAAACCTAATCCAGAATATTATGGTATTGGCAAAGGCATGAATGTAATTTACTTTCATTTAGAATCGATTCAAAACTTTGTTATTAACTACAAATTAAATGGAGAAGAAGTTACTCCATTTTTAAACTCATTAACGAAGGAAAAAAATACTTTATATTTTAAAAATTTTTTCCATCAAACTGCACAAGGAAAAACATCTGATGCAGAATTCATGGTAGAAAATTCTCTATATGGCTTACCTAGTGGTTCAGCCTTTACCATGAAAAGTGGGAACACCTACCAAGCAGCACCGGGTATTCTAGGGCAGAAAGGCTATACTTCAGCAGTATTCCACGGAAATGCAGGCAGTTTTTGGAACAGGAATGAGATGTATAAATCATTAGGTTATAACAACTTTTTTGATGAAAGCTATTATAGTGGCATTAACGAGGAACAGATGACTGATTATGGAATTATGGACAAGCCCTTTTTTAATAAATCCATTCCATTGCTTAATTCTTTGAAACAACCTTTCTACGCAAAATTTATATCTGTTTCTAATCACTATCCTTATTCCATAAATCAAGAAGAAACTACTATCCAAGCAAATAATACAGGTGATAAGTCAGTAGATGATTATTTTCAAACTGCCCGCTATGCAGATGAAGCACTTGAAAATTTCTTTGATTACCTAAAGGATTCTGGTCTATACCATAATTCCATTATAATTATGTACGGGGATCATTACGGTATCTCCCAAAACCATAACTCAGCAATGGAAAAGGTTATAGGGAAAAAAATAACTCCATTTGAATCAGCTGGCTTGCAGCGTGTACCACTATTTATCCGTGTACCTGGACAAGAAGGTGGAATTAAAGAAGAGTACGGGGGTCAGATAGATTTATTGCCTACTCTTCTACACCTTCTTGGTATGGATACAAAAGAGTATATTCAATTTGGTTCAGACTTACTGTCAGAAGAACATAATCAACTTGTACCTTTTAGAAACGGTGAATTTGTTAGCCCAACCATTTCCTCAGTTGATGACAATTTTTATAACTCGGAGACAGGAGAGTTATTAGAAGCTGATAAAATTGAAGAAGCCATTGAAACTCAAAAAAAGGTTGCTAACATCCTATCCCTTTCAGACCAAGTGGTTAATGGTGATTTATTAAGATTTTATACACCTAAGAACTTTACCCCTATCGATCCTTCTCAATACATTTATAAAAAATTTGAGAACGATGAGTAATTAATAAAGAAACCTGATAGTCCACTGGGATTATCAGGTTTCTTTATATTTTTTATTTATTTTAATAGCAACCTTTTTAACAAGATTGCTCTAAAAGTCGATTAATGGTAACAATTAATTTCTCATCGTCATGCCTATAAAAGTTCTCTGTACCTTTTTTGCACTCGATATAATTTATATTTTTCAAGTAGTTTATCTGGTTAGAAACCATTGAGTTAGACATTTTAAGTCGATCGGAAATTTGGTTAACCGTTAAGTCCTTTTTGTAAATTAAAGATAAGATTTTTATTCTTGTTGGATTGGTTAACACCTTGCATAGTTGAGAAACTCCTTTTATATTCTCATCCGATAACAAAGAGAGAACTTCTTTCCTCATCACTTCCCCCACCTTCTTTTCCTATACATAAATATATTCTTACATGAACAGATATGCATATATAAAGGATATCTGAAAAACATTTTCTTTGTCAATTAATTTATTTTTTATTGAGGACTCTACCCACTTTATCTTATACAAGTAAAGTCCATCCTCTTCCCTTAAACAACTTTTCTATTTTATTTTTGCAACTATATATTCTGCATCGTATCCAACTCCTTGAAGTAAAGCAGAACCACGTCTATGCTGCCACGGTAAACCTATAAAATATAGACCTTTAATATTGGTAACGCCTCGTTGATGAATTAGTTTTCCATCCTTATTGTATAAATCATCTATGTTCAGCCAAGGTAATGAATTTGTAAAACCAGTAGCCCAAATAATATTGTTAACTTCTAGTGATGATAAATCTTTAAATATTACTTTATCGCGATTTATAACCATTACTCTTTCTTTTAATTTCACCTTATTTCGTTTAATGGCATCTCTCAGTTCGAATCCAAATATAGGATCACCCTTTTTTTGGATGAACCCTCCCAATAAAGAATTCTTACTTGCACTTAAAATTCCCAATTTATCAAACCACCAGAAAATGCTTTTTTGTTTAAAAATTAATGGCAAGAATACTAATTTATTACTATGTGCCAAGTATGTTTCTTTTTCTTCGGATAGTTCAACTGCTATTTGAGCACCGCTATTTCCACCGCCTACAACTAAGACATTCCCATCCTTTAACTGCTGTGGATTTTTATACTGAGAAGAATGCACTTGATAAATCTCATTAGATAAATCACTGGAGAATGACGGTATCATAGGTGTTTGAAAGGGACCTGTGGCAATAACTAGATTACGTGTCGTGTACGTATCTCTATTTGTACATACTACAAATTCCTCTTCTTGTTTTGTTATACTTGTTACTACTGTTTGAAATTTAATAGGTAGTTCAAACTTTTTAACATATTGTTTCAAATAAGAAGCTACCTCATCTTTTGTAGGGAACCCATGCTTATCTCCTTCCATTGCAAAACCAGGTAGAGAACTATATATTCTAGGAGTAAATAAAATCAAGGAATCATATCTGGACTTCCAACTCTCCCCTATTTCTTTTCCTTTATCTAAAATAAGAAAATTCATACCCGTTTCTTTTAAATAATAACCCATGGAAATACCAGCCTGGCCCGCTCCAATAACTAGTGTGTCCAACATTGTATTTATCCCCCTTAATATATAACAAGAGACTAACTATATAAAGTCAAGCAGTAAATAGACAAAGTTAATCGTTTTTTAAGATAGAAATGTAAGCATGACAAAGAAGCCTTATAATGGCCTCGTTTAAAAAATAGGGGTTATTATATGGCTTCTTTATATGGTTCTTCTTTTCGAAGTATATGAAAGATAACCCTTATTAGTTTCTTAGCTATATGACTAATCACCACATTATAATGTTTTCCCTCTGCTTGCTTCTTTTTATAATATCTCTTAAATGTTGGGGAATAGATGGCAACCAATCGCGCGGCGTGATACATGGCCCACCGCAAATAGGGAGAGCCGCGTTTAACCATCTTTCCCTTCCCTTTCCCTTCACCAGATTCATAAATGGATGGCTCCATTCCCGCAAAAGCCAATAACTGACTAGGGGTCTTAAAGTTGTGTATATCTCCTATTTCTGCTAGGATAATACTACCGAGTCGATAAGATATTCCGGGAATGGTTACGATTGGCGAATCGAGTATATCCATTATTTCCTGAATACGTTTATCGACTTTTTTTATTTGTTTTTCATACAAATATAGCTGTTCGATCGTCTGAATTAATTCTAATTCTGCCACCTCAGATTGGTATCCAATGCTTTCGCTTGCTAATTGTTGTAGTTTTGAGGCTGACAATTGGCTATTATTTGCACCTAAAAGGGAAGAAAGTGTCTTTAAATGAGCTGCGGCTATTTTCTTTGGACTTGGATATTTTTTTAATATGTTTATCATATAAGCGGAATGTCTCACTTGCCCATATGTCGCCAACTCGGGAAAGCCTTTTTCTAATATCCGTGTATATTGGGTTTTCAGAAAAGATTGATGTTTTCCAAGTCTTCGCCTGTGCCGGGTTAATTCTTTCAGCTCCATAGAAGTTTGGTTTTGTTTTTTTTCTCTTTTTTCCCAATCCACCATTAGCTTTTTGGCAATCATTAAAGCATCAATCTTATCGGTTTTGGTTTTTCTCAAGGTATGTACCTTAGAAAATTCTTTGATTAAGATAGGATTATAACAATAAGTTAGATACCTATTCTTTCTTAAAAATTGTAGAAGAGGAAGAGAATAGTGGCCTGTATCTTCCAGTGCTACTTGGCATTCTTGCGCTGTTTCTGTTTGAATATGGCTAAGAATTTCATGGAGTTTTTGAAATCCTAAATAATTATTCTGTATGACCAAGTTGTCGCGATAGATTTCCCCTCCATCATCAAGAATGGCTATCTGATGTTTCTGTTTAGCTACATCAATCCCCACATAAATCATGAATAATTCCTTCTTTCTAAAATATATTACGCTGTGCTTTCAAGCCACGCACTCCTTGTTCTGTATCCTTGTACGAAATCAAACGTCTAGCGTTATCTAACTAATTAACAGATAAACAAAGAGCTGTGGTTAGAGTCTCTATAAAACCAGTTACTAAAAAAAGTACTGTAGGCTGAGTTACTAATCCACAGCGTTGCTTTTAGTATAAAAAACTATACTAAAAAAAGCACTAGAGGTAGCGAACCTCATGTGCTTAATATACAAGGCTGGGACATAACTAGCCTCTAAAAAAGAGAAAAGTGAATTTGAGGTACTCAAATTCACTTTTCTCTTTTTTTTCGTGTTAATTCTTCTATTATCTTAGTTAATGGCAGTGAATTTTCTTAAATTCACTGCCATTAATGCGAGGCCCATTTCGTTTTCCACCTTCGATTTTCCTCGTACAGAAAATCGAGTGAAACGCAAATTAGCCTTCAAGAATCCAAAAACTGGTTCCACATCGGTTTTGCGTTTTCGATAGATGGCACTCGTTTTCTCTTCTGAAAGCTTCGCTCTCACATATTCTTTTTGCTGTTCCCATTTTTTGTTCACCATTAGTTTTCGATTGTTTCCTTCTTTTGCCTTGGTACATGATGAACGGAATGGGCATCCTGAACAGTCTTCGCACTCGTAGATTTTGAAACTCCTTTGGAAACCTGTAGCGTCGGTTCGGACAGAATGATATTGAAATTCTAAACGTTTCTGATTAGGGCACGTATATGTATCGGTTTCTTGATCATATACCCAGTTATCAGGATTAAATGTATTTTGTTTGTACTTTTTCTTTTGTTCCTTCAAAAACATGTTATATGTTATCAGTGCTTCTCGGTTTCTGTTTGAGAGAATATCACTAAAGTTTTGTTCACTACCATAACCTGCATCTGCAACAATATGTTTCGGTAACTCGAAATAATGTTGCTCTATCTCATCTAAAAATGGAATTAACGTACGTGTATCTGTTGGGTTTGGAAATAAACTATAAGCAAGCGCATATTGACCTTCCGTTGCGATTTGTACATTGTAACCAGCTTTCAATTGCCCGTTTTTCATATAATCATCTTTCATTCGCATAAATGTCGCATCTAGATCTGTTTTAGAATAGCTATTACGTGGTCCAAAGATTGTAAAATCCTGTTGGTACTTCCGTTTTCTCAAGACAAAATCAATCAACTGTTTACGCACTTGTTTCGGGTATTTTCGTTCACTTCGTAAGGCTTTTCGTTCAGTAACGTCTGAAGATTCTTCAATTTGTTTATCATATTCGGTCACTACTTCGTCTACTTTTTGAACCATTTGAGTGAGCTCTCCAAATGATAGCTGTTCATCACTTTCCCGTTCAATTTGGGGTATGATTTCGTTCTCAAGCAACTCATTGTACAACTGGTTTGACTTATCAATTAAACTCTGATGAAATTTCTCAATCGCTTTCTTCCAGACAAACGTAAATTTATTCGCATTCGCTTCAATCTTTGTACCATCGATAAATATCGCTTCTTGATCGATCAGTTTTTCTTCGATCAATTGGCAGCGAAATTGGATGAAACATTGACGAATTAAATCTTTTACTTCTGGTTGAACGCGAAATCGGTTAATTGTACGATAGCTTGGTTCATACCCTTGAGCTAACCACATCATACGGATACTGTCTTTTAATAGGGCCTCCATTTTACGCCCTGAAAAGACAGATTGAGTGTAGGCACATAGAATAATTTTAAGCATCATGCGTGGATGATAGGCAGGACAACCTTCATTTCGAAGAAATGGTTCAAACGCTTCTTGAGGGATACTTTCCACTAAATGATGGACATGGAAGGCAATATCATTATTTTGTAATTTTACTTCTAAATCTAAAGGTAAAACGATTTGATTCATGGTATAATCTTTAAACATAAGGATCCTTCTTTCTGATTAGATTTTGTTGTGGTGACTTTATTTTATCAGAAGTGATCCTTATTTTTCTTCAAAAAAGTAAATCAAAGCCTGTGAAATTTTACTATGAGTAAAATTTCACAGGCTTTTTCATTTCAGAGGAGGGTTATGTCCCAGCCTCTTCTTTTCTAATTAATGATGATGATGATCATGGGCTGGTTCACCTTTTGCTTCACAAAGGATTGAATTTTCATGGTTATGTGCTAAAGTTTCCATTTGGATGGTTACATGAGTAATCCCCTTGTGTTCAAGTGCATGTTCTATTTTCCGAAGAATATTTTCACCTTCGGCGATAGTTAATTGCTTATCAACGACAGCATGGCAAGACATTGCATTCAAACCACTTGTGATGGACCATATGTGTAGGTCGTGAATAGAGTGTATTCCTGGTGTTTTACTAACTGTGGTAATAATGTCCTCTACGTCTACATTTGAAGGAGTTCCTTCCATAAGAACGTGAATAGCATCTTTGGTTACATAGTAACCACTTCTTAAAATAAGAGCAGCTACTAATACACTTGCCAATGGATCTGCCCAACCCCATCCAAAAAACATGATAAGCAATGCAGCTATTATGGCACCAACTGAACCAAGCATATCACTAATAACATGTAAAAAGGCACCACGCATATTTAAATTGTTTTCTGTATCTCCAA
>NZ_BAAHXS010000001.1:0-208102 GCF_054658015.1 Alkaliphilus crotonatoxidans | reverse complement strand
TGTTGATTATTAGAAACTGAGATAATCAATTTTTCATTTGCTAAGGTTTCTGCTTCCTCTGCAATCCATCGGGCCATGTTTCCTACAGAAATCAATATATTTATATTGGTATTTGCAAAATCCCGGCCAACCATGCGATGACCCTCCTCTGAAAAACTGCCCATTTCAAACATATCTCCCAGCAGTGCAATTTTTCTTTTTCCCTTCATATCATCAAGTACCTTAAGGGATGCCTTCATGGAATCCGGGCTGGCATTATAGGCATCATTAATGATTTTAAGATTATGTTTTTCATGGATTTCAAACCTCATCTTTGAAGGAATATAATGATTCAGACCTTTTTGTAATTCCTCAGGGGTCATTTTAAAGTTCAGTCCAATCCATAGGCTACCAGAGCATTGTAAACATTATGAATACCAGGATATTTAAATTGAAAATCATGAACTTCTTCCATTATTTTAATGGAGATGGTGAAGCCTGCTTCACCATGATCAATTACCCGTTGGGGATAAAAGTCATTCTCCTTCGATAATCCATAGGATATGCACTGATAGGATCTTTGCTGCTCCTTTACTTTTTGAAGATAGGGATCATCTCCATTGATCAGCAGATAATCGGTCCCTTGCAGGAAGCCGGCTATTTCCAGCTTCGCCTTCAGGATGTTCTCTCTGCTTCCTAAGTGTTCTATATGAGACATACCAATATTGGTGATCACCGCCACATGGGGCCTGACAACTTCAACCAGATTATGAATTTCACCAAAGGATGACATCCCCATTTCCAATACACCAACCTCATGGCTTTTTGACAGGTTGAACAGCGTCATGGGCAAACCGATTTGGTTATTTAAATTACCCATATTTTTTAGAACCTGATATTTTTCTGACAGGATGCTGCTGATCAATCCTTCGTGCTGGTTTTACCTGTACTGCCGGTTACCGCCACAAAGGGGATATGAAACTGATTACGATAATAAGTACTGATTTTTCTCAGGGCAACCAGGATATCTTCCACTTCGATAACAAAAATTCCTTCCAGTTCCTTCAAATTAATTGGTTGTCCTTTGCAGCAAAGGCTGCCCCATGCCCCCTTGGTCTTGGCCTTGGGAATAAAATCATGCCCTCTATAATTTGCTCCGTCGAGGGGAATAAAAAGCTGTCCTACTTTAAGGGTTCGGGTATCGGTGGAAATTCCAGACTTGAAGGGTTTTTTCCAGCTTGCAATAGACGGCCTCCTGTGGCTTGGATGATTTGTTCAACGGTCAGCAGCATTACTCAATTCCTTCCTCTCTAGCGATTTCAATTGCAACCTGCCGGTCGTCAAAGGGCAGCACCTGGCTCCCTACAATTTGGGTTGTCTCGTGACCCTTTCCTGCAATAATGACGATATCATTCCTACGGGCTGTCTTAAGGGCCAATTTAATGGCCTCCCGTCTATCTGGCCTTACATAATAACAGCTCTTGGATTTTTGAATCCCTTGTTCAACCATTTCTATTATTTGATTAGGATCCTCGGTTCGAGGGTTATCAGATGTTAGAATCGATATATCGCTGTATCTTCCGGCGATTTCACCCATCACGGGTCTTTTTGTTTTATCCCGATCGCCACCGCAGCCAAATACGGTAATCAATCTATTATCCTTTGCAAAGGTCTTGGCTGCTTTTAAAACATTTTCCAGGGCATCAGGCGTATGGGCGAAGTCTACAATCACTGCTGCCTTTTTGATTTCTTCGATCACTTCAAACCTTCCCTTTACTCCTTTAAACTGCTTTAGGGCTGAAACCATTGATTCAACAGGTATCCCCAGGGCATAGCAGGCCGATATGGCCGCCAGGGCATTGTAAACAGCAAAAAGGGCTGGGATTTTAAGGGTAAAGGCTTCCCTGAAATCGGGCCCCACCACCTCAAAGCTGACACCCTTAAGGCCGATTTTGACATTCTCTGCCTTAAAATCAGCTGACTGATTTATTCCATAGGTATAAAGGGGAACTGCTAAATTTCTGATTTCTTCTGCTATGATCTGACCATGGGAGTCATCAATATTAATAATATTCCCAGTCTGGGTCTGATAAAATAATTTCTTTTTTGACCTTCGATAATTATCTAAATTTAGGTGAAAGTCCAGGTGATCAGGTGTGAGATTGGTAAAAATACCAATTTTAAAGGCAATCCCTTCCACTCGGCTAAGCTCCAGGGAATGGGATGAAACCTCCATGACACAGCTATCCAGTCCATAAATCAAGCATTTTTCTAAATTGCCGCTGAATATCAATTGATTCTGGTGTTGTTCTGGATTGAACGACCCTTTCATCTCCCATCAGCGTGGCCAGCGTCCCCATTAATCCAGGCCTTCGGCCCGCTTCCTCCATATTGCCTTAATCATATAAGTAATTGAGTTTTTCCATTGGTTCCCGTAACACCAATTACATCTAATATTTCACTGGGTCGATGATAAAAATTCGTTGCAATTTGTGCCATGGCCCTTCTGCAATCTCTTACCCGTATCACGGTTGCATCTTCCGCTTGAATCGGTACTTCGCAGAGGATCGCCTTTGCTCCCCTTTGAATGGCTTCACTTACGTATAGGTGTCCATCCGTTTGAAAGCCCCGAATACATATAAATAAGCTATTTTCTGTAACATCCTTTGAATTATTATGTATGTTGTCTATCTCTAAATCATCATTTCCGTCCAGCTTGACGATATCCAGCCCCTGAATCAATTCCTTTAATATCATAGGTATCCATCCCTTCTATTGCTATTATTAACGTTTCTTGAGCTTTTTAAAAGGCAACATAAAATTAAAGGTTGATTACCCAATAATTTTAGTTGCCCATTTCATTATAAATCCATTAGCTTATATTTTCTAGTATTAAATTTTATGGAAATAGGCTTAATTAAATTCTACACTCACAATGGTTCCAGCCTCAACCTGTTCATTCATCTCTGGATATTGCTTCGTCGCCTGCCCACTTCCTGTAATTTTTAATCTTAACCCAAGATTAGAGAGAATTGTATTGGCTTCACGGATGGTCTTTCCTGTCAGGTCTGGTACGGTAACAGAAGCTGAATCGGTACCTTTCCTTGTGTAGAGCAAAATAATTGATTTTTCCGGTACTGATGCCCCCGGCTTGGGAAACATATCGACCACAATATCATTCTGATGCTCTTCATTAACGGTTTCTATATCATATTGAAGGTTATGCTGACCTAATATTTTCGATGCTTCACTCAGAGACATATCCCGTACCTCCGGAACAGTGACCTTAGGCTTTACAAGCTCCTTTGCCTCTTCTTCATTATAGCTGGGCTGAATATCTAAATATCTTAAGGTTTCCTCTAAGATTTCCTTTGCCGCCGGTGCTGCCGTGGTGCTACCGAAATGGCTTGCTCCATTGGGCTCATCCACTACAACCAAAATAGCCAGCTTTGGATCATCTATGGGAGCAACGCCTATAAAGGAGGAGATGTACAGTCCGGCTGGATAGCCTCCATCCTTGGCCTTCTGAGCCGTTCCTGTCTTTCCGCCTATACGATAGCCCGGAATGTAGACTGAATTTCCTCCTCCCTCTGAAACGACAGATTCCATAATTTCAAGCATTTCCTTTGAAGTTTTTTCTGAAATAACCTGTCGAATAAAGGTCTCTTCAAATTGATGAATCACCTTACCCTCTTGATCAATCAGTTCCTTCACAAGCCTTGGCTGCATCAATTTTCCATCGTTGGCTATGGCAGCAACGGCTGTTAGTAGCTGTAATTGTGTTACCGAAATACTTTGCCCGAAGGACATGGTGGCCAGTTCTACCGGCCCTGTTTGGGGCACCGAATACATAATTGCACTCCGCTCGCCGGGCAAATCAATTCCTGTTGTGTTTGAAAATCCAAAGGCATTAATATATTTATGAAAGGTTTCGGCTCCAAGTCGTTGAGCTAATTCAACAAATACCGGGTTATCAGAATTTTGTACTGCTTCTGTTAGGGTTTGATGCCCAAAGGGATTATACCAACGCCAGCTTTTAATGATTCGACCTGCAACATTGATGGTACCGCTGGAATAAAAGGTGCTTTGGGGAGTGGCTACCCCTTCCTCCAAGGCAGCAGAGGTAGTAACCAGCTTAAAGGTAGAGCCTGGCTCATAGGTATCATTAATGACTGGATTTCGCCACATGGCATACCATTCGTTGAGCTTTTCGTCATCGGTCAATTCCTCCAGCTGGGCCCTTAAAGCTTCATCAAGGGGTACTCTGGGCTCATTGGGATCATAGTCTGGCTTAATTGCCATGGCCAATATTTCTCCGGTTTTAACGTCCATTACTGTGGCTGAAACCCTGAGGGCCTGGTTAACTTCAAGGGCATTTTGCACTGCCTTTTCAGCAAAGTGCTGTATTACTTCATCAATGGTTAAAACGACACTTAAACCATCCTCTGGAGGATGATATCGCTCAACACTGAAGGGAAGCTGCCGGCCTGCCCCATCGGTGTTCTTGATCCATCGACCGGGTAAACCGCTTAAATACTTATCGTATTCCAATTCTATGCCGGCCATCCCCCTATTGTCATTGGTAATATGACCTATTATGTAAGAAGCAAAATTACCATAGGGGTAATATCGTTTATTATCATCAGCAATCCAAACGCCCTTCAACTTTGCCTGACGAACCTTCAGGGCCAGGTCGTCATCGATCCAGCGAATAAGTGTAACAATATAGCTTTTTTTAGTTAAATCGGTTTTTAGCTTTTCTTCATCAAGACCCAATATTACCGACAATTCCTTGGCTGTTTTATCTACATCTTCTATTTCGCTAGGCTTGGCATATACCGTATTGCTGCTGGCACTAATTGCCAATTCCTTTCCATTGCGATCATATATGATTCCTCGCTTGGCAGGAATGGGAATATCCCTGGTCTGCTGGGCATTGGCAAGCTCCTTGTACCTTTCGCCGTTTACGATTTGAATCCAGCCAAGGCGAACGATTAAAGAGAACATCACCACATTTACAACGATAAATATAAACAACAATCTTTTTTTACTTGATATACTAGGCTGAGACAAAGCTCTTCCTCCTTTAAAAATTCAACAGGGCTGTAAATTTATGAACTACCCTCTTTAATGGGCTTATCCTTGGTTGTTCCAGGTTTTCTTCCAGTTTTATGCGATTATTTAATTCATTGGTCAGAAGATCTACCTTGGTTTGATTGATGACAATGTATTGGGTATTTTCGGGGGAAGGATACTGCATTTTCAGCCGTTCTAATGCTTCCTGCTCAATTGCCCTTGACTTTGAAACCCGTTCAAGCTCTATTTTCAGTTTTTCTCTTTGCATTTCCATTTGCTCAAGGGTATTATTTTGAGCATGAACATGATGCCTTAGCTCCGTTATGGCAGCGTATCTTAATAGGAGAAATAAGCTCAATACCAAAAGCCCACAAATTGATAAAGCAACAGCTGCTTTTTCCAAGCGGTAGCTTTTTTGGGGCATACCTTTCTTTTTAGGTGTTGGCTTCTCTCGTCTTTCGGGCTGTAATTGGGGATATTCTTTTCTTATTACTTCCAAATTTATTCATCCTTTCTCCCATTTAGAACAATTCTATACCTTTTCCGCCACCCTTAGCTTGGCACTTCTTGCCCTTGGGTTTATTTCCAATTCCTCATCAGAGGGAACGATCGGTTTCCTTGTGATAATTTCCAGCTCCTGCTTTTTGTTACACTGGCAAACTGGAAACTGAGGGGGACAAACACATGGATTTTGCAATTTTTTAAAGGCATTTTTTACAATCCTGTCCTCCAGTGAATGGAAGGTGATGATACAGATTCTACCACCCGGTCTTAAATATTGAGTGGCCGCAATAATGGTTTCTTCGATAATTTCCAGTTCTCGATTGACTTCAATACGAATGGCCTGAAAGGTTCTTTTGGCCGGGTGGGGTCCATCCATTCGGGCTCCCTTGGGAATGGCCCCTTTTATTATATCCACCAGCTGATAGGTGGTTTCTATAGGTTCTGATCTTCTGTGGTTTACAATAAATTGGGCGATACGCTTTGCCCATTTTTCTTCACCATAGTCTTTTATAATTTGATAGAGGGCTTCTTCACTGTAACCATTGACAACCTCCCTGGCAGTCAATGGACTGCGGTTATCCATTCTCATATCCAGGGGAGCATCATGCATGTAGGAAAAGCCCCTTTCCGCTTCATCCAATTGATGGGATGAAACACCTAAATCCAGCAATAGGCCGTCTATTTCTGCAATTTCCAGTTGCTCCAGTACATCTGACAGATGACTGAAATTGCTTCTTACGGCTTTAAAACGATCAGTATAATCTTTAAGCCTTTCACCGGCAGCCTTTAGGGCATTTTCATCCTGGTCAATTCCAATCAGCAGGCCTTTTTCATTAAGTCTTTTGGCAATCTCCAAGGAGTGGCCGCCGCCCCCCAGGGTGCCATCTACGTAAGTCCCCTGAGGCTTTATGTTTAAATATTCAATTGATTCCTCCAACAGTACGGAAACATGTTTAAAATTCATTTTATCACCTTCATTTTAGATTCCCAGCTCTGCCATTTTTGAAGCAATTTCATCATAGCTTAAATTAGCATCGCTGTTATATTCCTGCCACTCAGCCAGGCTCCACACCTCGATACGGGTGGCAACCCCTATCATAACCGCTTCCTTTTCGAGGTGGGCGTATTCCCTTAGGTTATTGGGAATTCTTATTCTTCCCTGATTATCCAGTTCACATTCCGTGGCACCTGAAAAAAAGAATCTTACAAAGGCTCTGGCATCCTTATTGGTAAGGGGGAGCTGCTTTAGCTTATTTTCCATAACCCTCCATTCCTCAAGGGTATAGATAAACAGACAGTTGTCTAAGCCCTTTGTTAAAATAAAGCTCTCTCCCAACTGTTCTCTGTATTTAGCGGGTATACTGACACGACCCTTTGTATCAATTGTGTGATGATACTCTCCAAAAAACATTTTTATCCCACCCCTGGGGTTTTTATCCCACTTCATACCACTGCATACCACTTTTCTATTATTTCTATCCCTTTTTCTAAATTCCTGCTATAAATTTATTAAATTATATATAATTTCAAGTCCCAACTTATGAGATAATGCTTAAGGCCTAGATTTTACCAGGTGAAAATACAAAAAATAAAGCCGTCCCTTGGAAATTTAAAGGACGACTTAAATTAAAATTATATACAGAAATCCTCTTTAATTTAAATTTTGTTTTAAGTAAGAGTCTTTCCTATCAATAAAATAACCACCTGTTTTTTCAGGTGGTTGAATACTTAATGCTGCCTTAGAAAAATACTAGGCACCCTTTTTTCGATAAAAGTCAACAATCAGTAAGTCTAATTCTGTGCTTAAACGATAGATTTCTTTATAATCTACATGCTTATCCATCATCTCATTTAATCTCTTTTGCATCAAAATAATCTGTTGCTTAATCATTTCCTCACCCCACTGGACTTATCTTGCGTAACTTTTTTTATCTTAAAGTAAAGGCTATTATTTGTCAAAGGGGATTTATGGATTATTAAATATAATTATCTAGTCCATTCTTACTTTTTCTTATAATTTCTCCATATTTGTATAATAATAGATATTTTTACCAAGCTAATTTAATGCCTTTTTTCTTTTTTGCAGTATCATTCGTAGAGCAAGCCCCCCTATAATCATTAGCACACTAATTACCTGGGCGGTACGTAGGGGTCCGATCATCAGACTGTCTGTTCTTAATCCTTCAATGAAAAATCTGGCCAGAGAATATAAAATTAGATAATAGATAAAAATTTCGCCCTCAAATTTCTTTTTCTTAGTGTAGTAAAGCAAAAAGAAAAAGACTGCCAGGTTCCAAAGTGACTCATACAAAAAAGTGGGGTGCACCTTTACTCCATCTATCATAATTCCCCAGGGTAAATCGGTGGGGCCGCCATGGGCCTCTTGATTAAAATAGTTTCCCCATCTACCAATAGCTTGACCCAATATCAAGCTTGGAGCACAGATATCTGCCATTTTCCAGAACCCAATTTTTTTATAACGACAGAAAAAATAACAAGCCAAGACGCCCCCAATGATTCCGCCATGAATAGCCAGTCCCCCCTGTCTGAAGTTAAAAATTTGACTGGGGTAACGTCCATAGTAGTCCCAATTAAAAGCGACGTAATATAATCTTGTACATAAAACAGCAAAGGGAACCGCCACAAGGCAAAAATCAATGATTATATCCTCGGGCAGATTTTCAGCCTTGGCTCGACGAGTAGCCACCACTACCCCCAGTGCCATTCCTAATCCAATTAAAATACCATACCAGGCAATTTCTATTCCAAATACCGTAAAGGCAATTGGGTCCATTCATAACCCCTCCTTAAAGAAAGTTGAAATAACTGAACCTGAGCACAAAGGGAAAAAGTCAGACTGAAACATTATCGTTTACGTAACAGCGCTGACTCCTATCATGCCCATAAGCCCAGGCTTTTAATTCATTATATGAAAATTGCCTTGGCTTGTCAAATTAAGGCTTAATTACCGATAAAACTTGATTTGAAGGATTAAAGTGATCCTTTAGCAACCCATTGGCTTCTTCAAGGGTGGCTGTCTTTAACACCTCAATATATTCTAAGAAATTACTTCCTCTGAAATAATATGTTACGAAGGAATTACCCACATACTCTAGACTATTAAAGTAACTTAGATTTTCACCAATCTGTTTTTTTAAAATTCTTTGAAAATCTTCCTCGGGTATTCCCTTTACCTTTAACGCTTCAACAGTCTCATCAATATACCTTTTAACCTCCTTTGGGTCTTTTGATTCCCCTCCAACAAGGCTATAGCCATAATCCAACTCGCCGATATACTCTCCATTAAAATCTTGATTAACTAAGCCCTTATCATATAGTTTTTCAAAAAGGCTGCTGCTTTTGCCAAAAATGATATCTAAAATGACCCTCAACAGGGTTTCCTTTTTCATAAGTTGATCTCCATGACTTTGTAATTTCAGGTCTTTATAGCCTAAATTAAACAGTGGGGTTGATACCGAAAGGGTATTTTCAATATAGGGCATTCCGATCTCATCAGGTTCAACCGGCTGCTGTCTTTCAATTGTTTCCTGGGATAAAAGCTCCCTTTTGGAAAAGTAGGCCTCTGCCTGTTCAAATACCTGATCGGGGTCTATTTCTCCTGCTGCAAAAAGCAGCATGTTAGCAGGATGATAAAAGGTATGGTAGCATCGATATAGCTCTTCTTTGTTGATCTGATAAATACTATCGACGGTGCCGGCAATATCATTCTTAACAGGATGGTTACGATACATAGCCTTCAAAAAATTAAAATATACACGCCACTGGGGATTATCCTGATACATTTTGATCTCTTGTTCGATGATTCCCTTCTCCTTTTCAACGTTCTCATTGGTGAAGTAGGGGGTTTGTACAAGATCAATCAAATGATCAAGACTTTCATAAAAGTGACTTGTTGTTGTAAAATAGTAAGAGGTAACATTAAAATTGGTAAAGGCATTAACACTAGCTCCCAGGGCAGAAAAACGATCAAAGGCATTTCCGTTTTTTTCTTCAAAGAGCTTATGCTCCAGAAAGTGGGCAATTCCCTCGTGAACCTGATAAAAGTCTTGCTCCTTAGATGTTTTAAAGATTAAATCATTGGAACCAAATTTTGTTGTAAAGGAGGCAAACTGTTTTTTATAGCCCTCCTTTGGCATTACGCAAACTGTCAAACCATTTTTCAGTCGTTTACGGTAAATTGTCTCATTCATAAGTTTTCCAACTATTTTATCGACATTCATCGGATGATCTCCCTTCATTTTTGATCTTAGTTGCTTAAAAAGTAAATGGTGTCCTTTTCCACCATCCTGGCTACATTTCTAATGGCCTCCTTTGTAACGGCCTTTATTCTTTCGATCATTTCATCTGGCATAATAATTTGATTTCCAATAATTTGACTATAATAATAATCTGCCAGGGCATTTTGATTATCGCCCATACTATTCACCGAATTAATCATGGCTTTTTTAGTGCTTTCCAGCTCTTCATCGGTAATTTCACCATTGGCGATGGCCTCCATCTGCTGATCAATTACCCGAAGGGTTTCATCATATTGCTTCTTTTCAATACCGCAGCTAATTAGCATAATGGATTTAAACTTTTCGAGCCTTGTGTAAATATAGTAGCATAGGCTTTTTTCTTCCCTAACCTTGATAAAGAGTCTGGAATGAGCTCCGCCCCCCAGAAGATTGCTGTAAACCATGGCAGCTGGATATTTTTCATCTTCAAAGGGAATATTGGTTCTATATCCAATGGTCAGCTTTCCTTGATTCACATCCAGCTTCTCGTGTATGTTTTTGACCTCAGTAGGATGAAATTCGATTGTTTCCCTGGATATGGCCGGTGCAGTTCCCTTCCCAAGGGCCAATTCCTCCCCAAACATCAATGTTAATTCCGCTGGATCTAAATCACCTACCGCAACAATATCAATTGGACTATTGTTTATTATTTGAAGATACTGCTGATATAGCCTGTGGCTGTCTACCTTTTTCAGATCTGCTAGGTTTCCCAGTTCATATAAACCAAAGGCCTCCTTCTGGCTCATTTCTTCAATGCAGCGTTCCATGGCATATTTGTTTTTATCGTTTATTCTGGCCTGAATACGATTGGTTAGGTTGCTGACCTCCTGCTCAATATATTGCCCCTTAAAGCCATCATTTTCCAACAGGGGTTGAGAAAGAATTCCATTTAAAAGCTTAACAGCCTCCCGTAATAGATTTTTATCTTCAATATAACGTAAATCAGGGGTTCCCAGGGTAAATTCAATGATTTGTCTTTCTCCTTTTTTGAATATATTAGTATCTAAATAGGAACCATATAGCTCCTCCAGTTTAATTGAAATATCCTTGGCGGTTTGATATTGGGTGCTGCCCCGCTTAAGTATCATTGGGATTAAAGCATTATCAGTCACCTCACTGTTTGTAAGGGGCCTCTGGAAATATACCTTTATAAGATTGGTTTTGAATTTGTTATCCTTAATAACATGTAAATTAATATTTTGCCGAAGTGCTTTACTTATCAACTGACTCATGATGTTTCCCTCCTATACCTTTATTTCAGTAGTATACGTCAAAGCCTGGACTTTAATCCCATTTTTGTAGATTTATCAATTCGATTCGTTTGGCCAGCTCTAATAGCAGTTGATCGTTATATCGCCATCCGCTGACCTGGCTAAATTCTACCTTTAAGTCGTCATTTCTCTGGCTAAGTATTTTTTCAAGCTGATGTCGCATTTCAATGCCTTCTCCCCCAGGTAATACTTGCATAATTAAAATTTGATTCACGCCTTGCTCCATTAATAAATTAAGCTGTGAATGGATATCCTTCCTGTTTAAAAAGCTTCTTGTCACCTGCTGAGGCTGAAATCCCTCTGCCAATAGGAAATCCCTTACCTTTTCCTGAAATAATATTTCCTGTTTGACATGGAGCTGGTCTTCCATTCCCCTCTGGTGGCTCCCCCCCACCAGCAAAACGCCAGTTCTGCTTTTATATCGATAATCGATTTGCTGTATGATTCTCTCTACAAAGGATTGTGCCAGGCCTTCACTATCCCAAAGGGGATGTGTGCTTTTAAGCTTTACCCGGTATTGCTGGGGATTAACGGCCAATATACTCTGCTGAATTCGATCTATACTTTTTGATTCTGAAAGTAATACAGGCGCAATGATCAATTTGCCGTTTCCTTCTTCTATGGCCTGCTGAATCACTTCTTCGACATAGGGTATGTTATTTAAATACCCCGTATAAACCTGATAGTTGTTACCTAGTATATTTGACAGCTTTTGTTTGAAATTATCAGTATAATAGTGATTTTCTAAGCTATTGGTCGATTCGTAAAGTAGCTTTTGCCTAAATAGCTGAAGGGGTAAAAGGGGATACTCCCATAATCGATTATTTTGAACCAGATTTCTTGTGGCATAGGGAAGCTGATAGGTGGGAGGCTCCCCTTCATAAATGAGAATGACTGCAGTTTGGTTATTTTCTACATAATTAATCGCCATGCTTTGATGATCAATATTATATTGGAACAATAGCAATGTTATTGTTCCTAAAAAATACGCCGACACAAGACACAATGTAATTTTTTTAACAGGGTACTTTTCATGAGACCAATGTAGTGTAAGTTTAATCAGTAATCCGAAAATTGCTATCATGATAATCCTTTGTAATAGACCATTTAACACCATTACCAAAATAATTAAATAAAAAAGTAGCAGAATCCATAACATCATTATTTCCCCCCTTGTCATTCCTATCGCCATAGCCGCCCTAGTACCCATAGGCAATTAAATTTAAGGTAATTAACTCCATAGGGTACTCGTTATATGTTAATCTTTATGTCTTAAAGCCTCCCTCCATGAATAAAGATGGAGAGTCATTTCTCCATCTTTATTCATTCCTTAAGCATTAGGCAGTATTCTTCTGAATAAATCTTCTATCTCATCGGCAAATCCGCTGATGGGACGACCTCTCCCTGTCTCCCTGGCTATATTCTCAATTTTAGAGAATATGTCCGGGTCGGCAGAAACTGCTACCCTTGTTATACTTCGATCAGCCTGTTTTACAACATCTTCTATTTTATTTTTTACTTCTGTCGTCATTTCTCCATCTACCCCTGAGGCTAAATTTACCCCTACCAGGGCGGTTTCGTCAGAAATCACGACAGTGGCACTTTGTACTTCATTCAGCCGAACAACCTCATTTACAATTTGCTCTGCTCGAATCGATAAATCCTGACCTTCCTGAGGCTCCATAGGTGTATTAGGCTCCTGTACCCTTTCATACCGCCCAGGTTGTACCTCTGGTGTGGTCTGATTTTCAGGAACAGGACGCTCCGCTGGGCTGCAGCCCACAGTCAATACCGACAGCAGCAAAAAACAACTAAGGCCTTTTATTAATTTTTGCTTCATTTTCATCACCTCCTGTCATTATTTTCTCTCTCGATTGCTTTTTTATAAGCCCCATAAAATTTATTTTTTTGCAAATTATGGGTCATTAGGGTGTGTCTGAATACTCCGAAGGGTGCAGATTTCACTGAATTTTTGTTCCAAGCAAGGCGCTTTTTTGAAGGCATACCAGGGGTACGTCAAGGAAAAGCAACGCTGCGTGGGGCAAAAAAGCGGTGAAAGATGCCCTTGAGTGGGTTTTCAGACACGCCCTAATCAAAAAGAGTGAATTTAAGGATATAAATTGATGCAGAATGTAATACTATAATTATAAAATTTGATGAAGGAGGGCTTTTTTATGGATTTGCTCCTACTCTCCCGTATGATAAAAGGTCTGGGCCGAAGGTACCGAAGGTTTTCTTTGGGGACATTGCTCTTCATGCTGCTGATTTTTTTAATCACAAGGAGAATGTTTTTTCATTTTGTTTTTTTCCCCCAACAAAAGCCTAGTTCTTCTTGCTAGACCTAGGCCCTTTCACACTTTTTAAAAATCTAATACATAAAACTTAAAATATATTCTGCCAGCCTACCAATTTTAATGAAATTGGAAAGCCGGCTTTTTTTATCTAAGCTACCATGCTAAAAGTAATTACTGCTGCTTTATTGCTAATCACCAAGGGATAGGGTATAATTTTATTTGTGCTGTGCTGGGAAATAATTATAATTGAACATAGAAAGGAAGATTTAGATGAAATTAGGCATAGTTGGCCTGCCGAATGTGGGGAAAAGTACGCTGTTTAATGCCATCACCCAGGCTGGAGCAGAGTCTGCAAATTATCCCTTTTGTACCATTGAACCCAATGTCGGCGTAGTAGCCGTACCAGATCATCGCTTACAGGTGCTGAGGGAGCTTTATCAATCGGAAAAAGTAATTCCTGCAGCAATTGAATTTTATGATATCGCAGGCCTTGTTAGGGGAGCCAGTAAGGGTGAGGGCCTGGGTAATAAATTCTTATCTCATATTCGTGAGGTTGAAGCAATTTTACATGTGGTACGATGCTTTGAGGACTCAAATATTACCCACGTGGACGGAGACGTTAATCCCCTAAGGGATATTGAAACCATCAATTTAGAGCTAATTTTTTCTGACTTGGAAATGATCGAAAAGCGCCTATTAAAAACTGAGAAGCTGGCTAAGGCCGATAAGTCTCTATTGGATGAGCTTGAGCTATTAAAATTAATTAAAGATACCCTGGAAGAGGGCCATACAATTCGTTCATTATCGTTAACAGAGGAACAGCAAAAGATTGTGAAAGGCTTTAATCTTTTATCGAACAAGCCCACCATCTATGTTACCAATGTAGCCGAAGAAGACCTTCAGAGTGATGCTGCCGAAAACCCCCATGTGGCTAAGGTAAGGGAATTGGCCCAGGCTGAAAATGCTGAAGTGGTTGCGATCTGTGCAAAAATAGAAGCGGAAATTGCAGAGCTTGAAGAAGACGAAAAGCAAATGTTTTTAGAGGAGCTGGGACTTCAGGAATCAGGTTTAGATCGACTTATCAAGGCATCCTACAGCCTCTTGGGACTAATCAGCTACTTAACGGCAGGCCCTAAGGAGGTTCGGGCCTGGACCATTAAAAACGGCCTAAAGGCCCCCCAGGCGGCCGGTAAAATTCATACTGACTTTGAAAGGGGCTTTATTCGGGCCGAGGTGGTGGCCTTCGAGGACTTGGTCAATACTGGCAGCCATACCGCCGCCAAGGAAAAGGGTCTTGTACGCCTTGAAGGGAAGGAATACATTGTTAAGGATGGAGATGTGATATTGTTTAGATTCAATGTGTAGATTAGCCAGGCCTACCAGGGCCCGGCTTTTTTATATAAAAAATGCAGAGAAAAATTTCCCTAAATAGAAAACTTCTCTCTGCATTTTAAATTTTACTTAATTACTATTTAATGATCTCTACCATGTCACCATTTTTTAAGGCGGCTGCATTACCTTCATCTACATCGACATGCATTTCCAGGGCATAGGTTTCATGTACCCTTACCAATACATTTTCAAATACAACGCTTCTTTCGCCAAAGGTTCTAACCATCACCCGATCTTTATCCACCACATTAAATTTAGCTGCATCGTCGGTGTGCATATGAATATGTCTTCCAGCAATGATTACCCCCTCTGGGATTTCCACCTGGCCCTTGGGCCCTACGATTTTTACACCAGGGCTACCCTTTAAATCTCCTGAATCTCTGACAGGAGACTTTACTCCCAAAGCAAAGCTGTCGGTCAGTGAAATTTCCACCTGGGTTTGCTTTCTGGCAGGCCCTAAAACCCGAACTCCCTTGAGGGTTCCCTTTGGCCCAACAAGGTCAACCTTTTCCTCTGCTGCATATTGACCGGGTTGAGATAAATCCTTGAACTTTGTTAATTCATAGTCATTTCCAAACAAGGTTTCTATATCCTCTGCACTTAAGTGAAGATGTCTGTTGGAAATCCCCACGGGTATCATCATTTTTTCCATCCTTGCTTCCTCCTTTTAATTTATGTAGACAAAAATATGGAAGTATACACTAATTCCTTGATTACATTATACTTTTTTTGACGAAAAAAATCAATGGAACTACCAAAATGAAATGAATCAATTGATTCTATTAATTATCAGCAAAAGCCAGTAACCAAGTGGGCACACAGATAATCCTTAGTAAATTGCCTGAAGCATTTGTTCAATAATTTTATCCTTTTATTTTAAAAAAACGATCAGCTTCCGTAACCAATTTAGAAATTTCAAATAGCGCCTTCATCCTCAGTCCGCATAGTTCACAAAGCCCCCTGTCCCTCATTTAATACCTTTACAAATTCTTTAACATCCTATTAAAATCATTCCAGCTTTCTTCCTCAGGATTCCTTCGATTAAAATATTTCAATGCCAGGGTAATTAAGGCCAAGCTGAAGGATATCCCAGCTGCCCCATAATAATAAAGGGGATAAGGAGTATAGTAGGCAGTGAAAAATAGAAAAATACTCAGCAAAAAATAACCCTTAGACTTCTTATTGGCCAGCATAGCAGCCTTATATTTCTCCCACCGGGCTTCCTTTTTGCTTATCTTATTCTCCACCAATTCATCAATTACCTCCTCAGATGGAAACATATTATTCTTTTCAATTAATTTCAACAGACCCTCTCGGCTTAATAAAAGTCCCCGATAGGGTTTTTGTAAATTATCAATGTATTGATGACAATCCTTGGTAAAATCTGATGTGGTTACCATCAATACTCTTACTAAATCATGGACCTTCAATTGATACATTACTTCCTTTACTTCCTTTAACTCAACCTCATGATCATTTTTATAGATATGGCAGGAAATCATCAGCTTCTCTCCATTATATATGCCTTCATAAAGGATTACTTTTTGATTACTGCTTCGAGGCTCTAAATTTTCAATGCCCGCCTTCTGAAAAACCTCTTGAAAATAGTCCTCCAGCTCTTCCAGGGTTTTGTTCATAATCTCATGATAGACCTTTTGACTGGCAATATACCTACGTTTTTGTTTTTTTAGAAGGGCCAGACGCTTATTGCGAATACGGATCGAGACAAGGTGTAAAGGTATAATAATTGCAAGGGTAAAGGCCAGCGCCAAATAAAGCTGCTGGTACCTTATGAAGCCGATTACAAAAATCATAAAAAAGCTAAAAATTCTACCCGCAAAATAATCAATTATTTTGGCACTATTCTCCCTTGTATCTTCCTTCGATGACATATAATAACTTTTGAATCTTCGACTGTTCCCTCTATTTTTTTTATATCCTCTAATTTGATTATAAATAAATTGAAGTAATTGATTTGTTTTATTCATGGCAAAACCTCCTTTATTGTACTGTTGCCATCCCTTCAAAATCTATTCAATTTGCCTGTTAACATATAAAAAAACCAGAGATTAATGATTAACACCTATCTCTGGTCATATGATGAAAAGTAAGTACATTTTATCTTTTAATGGATGCTCTCTATTTGACGAAGCAGCTCTTCATAGCTATATTCGTCTGCATTGATCATGGTAACAAATTGATTGTTGGCTGAAGAGGTGATGGCACCAGTCAAATTATGGGCCAAGTATTTTTTGTTTTTATTGGAGTAAATTATTACGTCAAGAGGTTCACCACCATCGTCAACAGAAACAATTTGATACCCTTCTTCTTTTAATTGGGCGGCCAATTGATGGAGCCCCTCTTGTAGGGCAATTCGCTTTTGTTTCATAGCTTCCTCCCCATCACTACCTCTAACCCATTGCCCGTTCCAGCTTGTCTAAATGCTGCAGGGGAAAATATTTTAGTAGTTCTTTAAATTGCTCTACAGTTAATCCCTGGGTTGTGGTATAAATTTCTATTTTACCATCAACATCTGCTGCAATAAATCGTTGCTTTACCTGTTCAAAATCTACCGGTTGGCTCATATAAAAAACCTCCTTAAACTAATCTTTAGATTTAGTATGGAATAAATCTAAAAATACTATTCAAGGAGGAATCAATTATTTATTAATTTCTTTAATGGAAGCTATATAGGGTAAATTTCGATATTTTTCTGCGTAATCAATTCCATAGCCTACAATAAAGGCATCTGGTATTTCAAAGCCAACATAATCAATATCTAACTGACATTTTCTTCTTAAGGGCTTATCAAGAAGGGTGCATATTTTTAGGCTTTTTACATTTCTTGATCTTAAGTTTTCTGTTAAATATTTTAAAGTGAGGCCTGTATCGACTATATCCTCCACAATCAGGACATGCTTGTTCTCAATCTCTAAATCTAAATCCTTCAAAATTCTTACCACTCCAGAGCTCTCAGTAGAATGACCATAGCTGGAAACAGCCATGAAATCGATCATGATGGGTAGATCAATTCTTCTAACCAAGTCCCCCAAAAATATGTTAGCACCCTTTAAAACGCCAATGGTAATTAAATCTTCTCTTTTATCATAGTCATTAGTAATTTGTTTACCCAATTCCGCTACCTTCTCGGCAATGGTTTCCTGAGAAAATAAGATTTCATCAATTTCATGGTTCATGAAAACACTCCTTTGTTAATCATAATATTCTCATTATACCATAGGAAGGGAGGAAAATATGAATTATTTCATAATATTTAATTTTATTATTCGGGTTTATTCCCTTTGCTGCCTTCAAAGATAACGTATTTGAAATCAGTTTCCAAATACCTGGCAAGACTATAAATTGCATCAGAAAGCCGGTTTACGTATTTTAAAAGCTGATCACTGACATAAACCTCTCGTTTTAAGGTTAATATTCTTCTTTCTGCCCTTCTGCATACGGTTCTGGCCACATGAAGACTGGCGGCAGCCCGATTGGTACCAGGAATAATGAATTTATCAATTTGTTCTACCCTGCTAATGTATTGATCAATTACTTCTTCTAAAAATTCAATATGGCTTTCTTTTATTTTTTCAGGAAATTGATCTCGATCACTGGTGGCCAATTCCCCCGCCACATCAAATAGTTCCCTTTGAATTCTATAAATAATCTCCACAATTTCCTGATCATCTATAAAGGTTCTGGCTAAGCCCAGGGCTGTATTGAGTTCGTCTATCGTACCATAGCTTTCAACCCGAATATCGTCTTTGTAAACTCTTTTTCCATCGTAGAGGCTGGTTAATCCCTCGTCACCGGTTTTGGTATAAATTTTCATTGTAATAACCTCCTTAATACAATTTAATAACCTAATAGCATATTCTATTTATATGTATTGATACCCTTTTTTCTCCCTTAAATTCTATGCCGGGGTTACAGTGGAAGATAATCTTTTAAAAAAGTATTTTTCTTGCCTTTTATTACATTTATGATATAATTGTATTAAGGAATATTAAAAAAGTAAGGGCCTTTCACCCTTACTTTTACACGCTGGCTGGTTTTAAATTTCCTGTAAAATGACATGCTACATATTTATCTTCACCCATATCCCTTAATTCAGGGGTTTTTTCTTTGCAAATATCCTGTCTATATCGACACCTGCCATAGAATCGGCATCCTTCCGGCGGATTAATTGGACTGGGTACATCCCCTTCAAGAATGATTCTCTCTCTTTTTACATCGATTCTTGGTACTGGAATGGCAGACAACAATGCCTGGGTATAGGGATGCAGCGGATTCTTAAACATAGACTGATAATCTGAAAGCTCTACAATTTTACCTAAATACATAACTGCAATCCGGTCACTAACGTGTTTAACAACACTTAAGTCATGGGAAATAAATAAATAGGTTAATCCAAACTCCTTTTGAAGATTATCCATTAGATTCAAGATTTGCGCCTGTATGGAAACGTCCAACGCTGACACAGGCTCATCTTGTACAATAAACTTAGGCTTTAAAGCCAGTGCCCGGGCAATTCCAATCCGCTGTCTTCTACCACCGTCTAATTCATGGGGGTACGCATTGATTAACCTTTCGGCCAAGCCTACAGTTTCCATTAATTCTCTGACACGATTCTGCATATCTTTTTTATTTCGATAGATTTTATTAACAACTAAGGGCTCTGCTATAATCTCAGATACACTCATTCTGGGGTTAAGGGATGCAAAGGGGTCCTGGAAAACAATCTGCATTTCCTTTCTCATTTCCCGCATTTGCTCTTTATTATATTGAAGAATATTCTTACCTTCAAAAATAATTTCTCCTTCTGTTGCCTCCAGTAATCTCAGCACTACTCTTCCTGTGGTTGATTTTCCACAGCCGGATTCTCCAACCAGACCAAGGGTTTCTCCTTTATTGATAAAAAAGTTTACACCATCAACGGCATGCAAGAGTCCTTTTTTAGTATTAAAGTGTTTTTTCAAGTTTCTGACTTCCAATAGTCGTTCTTCCATTTATCTCACCTCCGCCTTTATCTACTTCTCACCATTCTCGTACAACAGGCATTTTACAAAATGGCCCGGTTCAATTTCGCTATTGATAGGTTTTTTCTCTGAACATTGAGCCATGGCTTTCGGGCATCTTGGATGAAAGGGACACCCTGAAGGAATATCAGTAGGGTCTGGCATAAGACCTTTTATTGGCTTTAATTGATCCTCGTCTTCTTCTATATCTGGAATCGAACCAAACAATCCTAGGGTATAGGGGTGCTTTGGTGCGGTATATAATCTATTTTTATCGGTATACTCAATTACGTTTCCAGCATACATAATGGCTACCTTATCACAGACCTCAGCCACGATTCCCAAATCATGGGTAATCATAATCATCGATGTTTTAAATTCCTGCTTCAATTGCTTCATTAAGTCCAAAACCTGGGCCTGAATGGTTACATCCAGGGCTGTCGTTGGCTCGTCTGCTATTAACAGGGTAGGATTACAGGCTAAAGCAATGGCTATGACAACCCGTTGTCTCATCCCACCACTGAATTGATGGGGATAATCTTTAACACGTTCTCCTGGAATACCCACCTTTTCAAGCATTTCCTTAGATCGATTAATGGCTTCCTGGGCATTAACCTTTTGATGCAGCTTAATTACTTCCGCAATTTGGTCTCCCACTGTCATAACAGGGTTTAAGGAGGTCATAGGGTCCTGAAAGATCATGGAAATTTTATTACCCCGAATTTTTCTCAGCTCTGAAGCTGATTTAGACAACAGGTTTTCACCCTCAAAATAAATTTCGCCATTAATAATCTTACCGGGAGGGTCAGGCACCAATTGCATAATTCCCAGGGCGGTGGTGGTTTTTCCGGCACCGGTTTCTCCTACCAGTCCAAGGGTTTCACCTACTCCAATCTCCAGATTCATATCCTCGACAGCATGGACTGTTCCATCCTCTGTTATATAATGAATTGATAAGTTTTTAATCTCTAACAAATTCTTGTCTTGCTTCATTTTTATCACACTCCTATCCTAATTCAATTAGCTTTTTAGTCTAGGGTCAAGTGCATCTCTTAATCCATCACCTAGAAGGTTAAGCGCAAAAATGGTAATCATAATGGCAAGGCCAGGGAAGGTTGCAATATACCAATGATCCCGCAGGAATTGTCTTCCGGTTGACAGCATTGCCCCCCATTCAGGTATGGGTGGTTGAATACCCAGTCCGATAAAGCTTAGGCCTGCAGCAGACAAAATTGCGCTGGCCACCCCTAATGTGGCTTGAACGATAATAGGGGCCATTGAATTAGGAATAATGTGCTTCATAATAATTCTAAAATCATTGGCGCCAACTGCCTTAGCCGCCTCAATAAATTCCTGATCCCTCAGGGAGAGTACAGATGCCCTTACAATTCTGGCATAGGAAGGAATCGAACCGATTCCCACGGCAATCATTACATTTTCTAGACCCGGGCCAAGGGCTGCTACAATTGATATGGCTAGGAGTATTGAAGGTACAGCCAGAAGGATATCCATAAACCGCATGATAACATTATCGGCCCTGCCTCCATAATATCCTGCTACGGCCCCCAGGGTCCCCCCAATAATCATGGCGATTCCTACAGATATGAAGCCAACCTGTAACGATATTCTGGAACCATGAATAATACGGCTTAAAATATCTCTACCAAAATTATCTGTTCCCAGTAAATGATTACTATTGGGTTTTTGAAAACGTTGCAATAAATCTTGATCATCATAGCCGTAGGGAGCAATAAAATCTGCAAAAATAGCAGAGAAAATTAAAATTCCTATAATCACAAGGCCAAACATAGCAGCTTTATTTTTAGATAGGTTTTTCCAAACCGCAACCCATTGACTTTTTTTCTTTTTTCGAGCAGGCTGGGAACCCTCTGCTTTTTTATCCAATTGAACACTTTTAACGTTTGACATATGCCTTTCCTCCTTCTATCCTATACATTACTTATACTGTGATTTAATCCTGGGGTCTACGAAGGCATACAGTATATCAACTAGTAAATTAACAAAGCTAAAGGTAATGGCAATGAATAATACGCCTCCCTGCACAATGGGAAAGTCTCGAGATTTAATGGAATCTACCATAAGTCTTCCTACTCCAGGTACAGAGAAAATAGACTCTGTCAATACGGCGCCTCCCAAAAGGTAGCCGAATTGCAAACCGATAACAGTAATAATTGGAATTAAAGCATTCTTCAAGGCGTGCTGATTGATTACCTTTGATTCCACCTGACCCTTTGCCCTGGCTGTTCTAATATAATCCTGACGGATTACCTCCAGCATACTGGATCGAGTCATACGGGTAATAATAGCTGCTGAACTGGTGCCCAGGGTAATAGCGGGTAATATCATATGTTTCCAGCTGGTGAAGCCCGACGAAGGAAACCATTTAAGCTGCACTGAAAATAATAAGACCAGCATTAGACCTTGCCAGAAGTTTGGCATTGACACCCCCAAGAGGGCCAGTACCATGGCAATGTTATCAAATAAGGAGTATTGCCGTGTTGCCGATATAATTCCCGTCGGAATCCCCAAAACCACCGCCACCAAAACACCCAAGGCTGTCAATTTTAGTGTGGCCGGGAATCGAGAAAGAATTTCATCCATTACAGGCCTTTTGGTTTGATAAGAACGACCAATATCACCTCTAACAGCATTTGATACGTAACGTCCAAACTGTACAATAAAAGGATCATTGAGCCCTAGCTCTTCTTCTAATTTCGCCACCTCATGGGCCGGCGCTGATTCCCCCAGCATAATTCTTGCTGGATTACCAGGGGTAAAATACATCATTGTAAATACGATGAAGGTTACTCCAATCATAACAGGAATCAACAGCAATAGCCGGCGCAGGATATACTTATGCATGATATGTCCTCCTTCCTTTATTTACCATCATTTATTACATTAATATAGGGTCATAAACCTATGACCCTATATTATAATGAACTAACTATTCAATACCTGCAAGCAAGTATCCTTTTTAGCCTCTACTCAAAATATACATTGTATAGGGAGTGATGTCCCGCTGGATGCTGAACAAAGCCTTTTACATTGCTTCTTGTGGCAGAAAGCTCTTCTTTATCCCAAGTGAAGATCCAAGGTGCTTCATCTCTGACGATTTCTTGAACTTCATAATAGTATTTCTCTCTTTCAGCAGGTTCAACGGTTACCTTACCCTTTTCCAACAGCTCATCTACCTTATCATTGGCATAGAAGCTTCTGTTACCAGCATCGCCAAAGGTGCTTGAGTGGAATAGTGGATATAGACCATAGTTAGGATCTCCTGTTACGGTACCCCAGCCCAGGATATACATATCATGCTCTCCAGCAGCTGTTCCATCAAGGTAAGCACCCCACTCTACAACCTTAACCTCAACCTCAATACCAATATCCTTTAATTGATTTTGAACGATCTCAGCAATATCCATTCTTTGTTGATTATCATTGGTCCAGATGGTGGTTTTAAAACCATTTTCGTATCCGGCTTCCTTTAATAAGGCCTTAGCCTTTTCAATATCATACTCATAGGCTACTAAATCCTGATTTGATCCCCAAACACTGGCAGGAAGCGGACCCTTGGCTACTTTACCAATACCTTGGTAAACAGCTTCTACAATCAGCTCCATATTAACCGCATGGTTAATTGCCTGTCTTACCCTTACATCATTAAATGGTTCTTTTTGAACGTTGAAACCAACATAGGTTGTAGAAACACCATCATCTCTTAATAAGGTAAGCTCTGAATTTTCCTCAATTCTGGCCACATCAGTGGGCGAAACATCATAAATAATATCCAGCTCGCCTGTTTCTAAGCCAATGGTACGGCTGGTTGGCTCAGCAATATTTCTGAAAAGTACCTTTTCAACCTTTGCAGCTGTTCCGTGGTAATCTTCAAATCTGGCTAATTCAATGCTGTCTCCGGTTACCCAATTAGATAGCATATAAGGACCAGTACCAACTGGTTTTTGACCATAGTCGTCCCCTGCTTCTGTAACAGCCTTTTCATTTAAAATCGCTGCAGATGGATGGGCTAAATGGTTAAGAAGTGGTGCGAAGGGCTCTACGGTAGAAATTCTGATTGTATAATCATCTACGATTTCAATTCCCTCTGGGTCAATTGCATCAACGATGTGAGCAACATGAGAAGAACCAAGGGCTCTTTCGATTGTAAATTTAACATCGCTGGCTTTTAACTCTTCGCCGTTATGGAATTTAACGCCTTCCTTTAATTTAAATTCATAGGTAAGTTCATCTACCACTGTCCAGGAGGTGGCTAAGCCCTCGTGAAGCTCCATGTTTTCATCTTGATGAACCAACGTTTCGTAAATTTGCTTGGTTACCCTTGATGAAGCATTGTCATTGGTAGCATGTAAATCTAATGACTTAGCATCAGAGTTTTGTGCCACCACGATTGTGTCTTTACCTGATGGTGTTTCCCCAACAGGCTCGTTGTCATTCGGCGGTGCTTCTGTTGTTTGGCCACACCCGACAACAATTAAAGCTAGTACTAAAATCATACTTAGTAATACTAATAGCTTTTTGTTTCTCATTTAATTTCCCCCTTATTTATATTTCTTTTGCCAAAAGGCAAAACTTAAAAACAACATTGTGATTTGGCACCTTTGTAAAGTTCAAGTGCATCTTTGTAACTTTTTTAAATTATAAGAATATTATATAATCAGTTTTTAGCCTATTCAAGATAAATGAATGATTTTTAAATTTATTTAATATTTATGCTGCAAGGGTGTCTTTACCGTAATATTTAATGACATTATATATTTTGTATACACCAATCATTGGAAGCCATTTACCTTTAAAGCCCTGTATAAAAAAACAAAGGGGAGCATCAGCTCCCTTGTCTTATTATACAATAATATAATAAAAAATCAACATTAGCAATCCAATTCCACCAAAAATAAATAGCACATAGGGGAATAATACTTGAAAGATGGCGATAATGAAGGCTGCAATATCCTTCCAATCAAATTCCATCTCCCCTTCATAATTCGGTGAATAGGCTTGATCGTCACTATCCTTCTGCACTTTTTCCTTTGCCACAGTATCACCCCTTATGCCATGATCAATAATGTCCTCCTTTGAAGGATTGATTGATAGATTTTCTTGCGATACATTACGTAAACGGTTATCTACAATTTATAAAAGCATTGATCTCGTAATGTACTATAAACATTTAAGCGTCAATAAGATGACATGCCACAGAATGATTTGGTGCAACCTCTTTAAATGAAGGGGCCGTCGTTTTACACTTTTCCATTGTGTAGGGGCATCGAGTATGGAACCGGCATCCACTAGGAGGATTTGCAGGACTGGGTATATCGCCCTTCAAAATGATTCTTTTTTTCTTAACCTTCGGATCAGGCAGCGGAATCGCTGAAAGCAGGGCTTGGGTATAAGGATGTAACGGGTTGGAGTAAAGCTCATCCTTTTTTGCCAGTTCAACCATTGACCCCAGGTACATGACACCAATTCGATCACTGATGTGCTTTACCACACTTAGGTCATGGGAAATAAACAAATAGGTCAAACCCATCTCATCCTGCAAATCCATTAGTAAATTCAATATTTGAGATTGAATTGAAACATCCAGGGCAGAAACCGGTTCATCGCATACAATGAATTTTGGATTCAATGCCAGGGCTCTGGCGATCCCGATCCGTTGTCTTTGTCCACCACTGAATTCATGGGGATACCGGCGGATATGATATGGTGCTAAACCACATTTTTCAATAATTTCCTTGACCCTCTCCACTGCCGCCTTTCCCCGGGCAATACCATGTTCCCTGAGGGCTTCTCCTACGATTTCATTTACAGTCAATCTTGGATTCAGCGAGCTGTAGGGATCCTGAAAGACAATTTGCATTTCTGTACGCAGCTTTCTCATTTCCTCCTTTGATAATGAGAAAACTGACTTATTATTATAATAAACCTCACCATCGGTTTTGTCCAGCAGCCTTAATATGGTTCTTCCGGTTGTTGATTTACCACAGCCGGATTCCCCCACGATTCCCAAGGTCTCACCTTCTTTAATGGTAAAGGATATATTCTCCACTGCACGCACATAGTTTACGGTTCGTTTAAGCATACCTGCCTTTATAGGGAAATACTTCTTCAAATTCTCTACTACAACCAGGTCCTTTGAAGTCATGGTTGCTTCACTCATTTACTTCACCCCCCCATTTTCTTGATAGAGCCAGCACCGTACCTTTCTATCGTTACCAATGGCATCTAATGACGGCATTTCCCTTCTGCAAATATCCATAGCATGGGGGCACCTAGGATTAAAGGCACACCCAGGAGGAATTGCCAGGGGATTGGGCACACTACCTGGAATGACATCCAGCCTTTTGACAATCTTATCTAAATTAGGCTTTGAATTTAACAGTCCAACTGTATAGGGGTGTTTAGGGTCTTCAAAGAGATCATAAACATTGGCTTCCTCCACTACCCTGCCGGCATACATAACAATAATATAATCAGCCATGTCAGCCACCACCCCCAGGTCGTGGGTAATCAGCATAATTGCAGTATTCAGCTTTTCTTTTATTTCCTTCATCAGCTCTAATATTTGGGCTTGAATGGTTACATCCAAGGCAGTGGTTGGCTCATCGGCAATCAATAGCTTAGGGTTACATGATAACGCCATGGCAATCATTACCCGTTGTCTCATACCACCGCTAAATTGATGGGGATAATCATTTAACACCTCATCAGCCCGGGGTATTCCAACCAATTTGAGCATTTCAATACATTTTTCCCTTGCTTCCTTCTTATTGAGCTTCTGATGAAGCATAATGGCCTCAATTATTTGTGATCCTATGGTGAAAACAGGATTTAGCGAGGTCATGGGCTCCTGAAAAATCATGGCTATGTCATTACCCCTGATTTTTCTCATTTCTGCCTCTGAAAGCTTTACAATATCTTTATCATCAAATAAAATCTCACCGTCTACAATTTTTCCCGGTGGGTTCGGAATTAATCTCATGATTGACATGGAGGTAATACTTTTACCACAGCCTGATTCCCCCACTACACCCAGGGTTTGGCCTGATCGCAGGCTAAAGTCTACGCCATCAACTGCCGGTACGACCCCATCCTCTGTATAAAAGTGAGTTCTTAGGTTTTTGACTTCCAATAGGTTCTTCATTTTCACACCTCCAGCTTATTGTTTCAGCCTGGGGTCAAGGGCATCCCTTAAGCCGTCGCCAAGCAAGTTCAAACTCATTACAGCAACAAATATGGCAATTCCTGGAGGAATCCACTGCCACCATCGATGTTGCAGAACATATGGCTGCTGCGCTTCTGTCAGCATATTTCCCCAGGACGGAGTTGGCGGTGAAACCCCTAAGCCTAGAAAGCTCAAGGAGGATTCTGTTAAAATTGCCCCTGCAATTCCAATGGTCGATGATACAATAATGGAAGCCATGGTATTGGGCAGTAAATGCCGTACTATTTTTCTAAAATCACTGATTCCCAGGGCTGTGGTAGCTTCCATAAACTCCCGCTCCCTAAGGGATAAAATCTCTGCCCGAACAATTCTACATATGCCTGGCCAGCCCAAAAGAGCCAATACCAGCATTACATTATAGATGCTAGGGCCCAATATGGCAACAGCTGTAATGGCCATGGGTAAAAAGGGGAAGCAGGAAAAAACATCGGCAATCCTCATAATCAAATTATCGATCCATTTTCCATAATAACCGGCAATGCCCCCTAAGACCACCCCAATCAGGGTTCTAAAGCCAGTAGAAACAAGACCAACGGTTAAAGAAATTCTCCCACCATATAATAATCTGGTTAAAATATCTCTGCCCAGGTTATCTGTTCCCAGCAGATTCACCCTATCGGGGGAAGCATTTGACTTAACTATATTAACCGCATCTCTGCCGTGGGGAGTCAAGATAGGAGCAGCAATTGTGGCCAGACCCATCAAGCTAATAACAACTAAACCCAGCATTGCCAGCTTGTTTCGCCTTAACCTTTTCCAGACAATTTTCCAGGGCCCCATTACATCCTCTTTTTTTGCCCCCTCCTGTTGAGGCTGTTGTTTTTTTAGTTTCTTTTCACTAATCATGCTTTAGCCCCCTTCTCAATCATATCTTATTCTTGGGTCAACAAAGGCATAGGATATGTCTGCCAGTAGGTTGCCCGTTAAAGTAAAGATGGCAAGGAACATGTTAATTCCCATCATTAAAGGATAGTCCCGATGCAATACTGATTGATATTGAAGCCGACCCATTCCCGGCCAAACAAAAATAATTTCTACCATCAAGGCACCCGAGAACAGTGTTGGCAAGCTAAAGCCCAATAAGGTTATAACTGGTATCAGTGCATTTCTCAGGGCATGCTTGTAAATTACAACCTTCTCCTTTAATCCCTTGGCCCTGGCTGTTCTAATATAATCCTGACGAATTACCTCCAGCATACTGGAACGGGTATAGCGCATAAAGCTGGCAGCTCCCGTCAACCCTAAAACCAGCAGGGGCAACACACTATGCCTTAACATATCAATGTAGTCATAGGGAAAAGGAAATCTGGCGCCGGCGGTTCGCATTCCCGAAATGGGAAACCACCGTAAGTGAACACTAAAATACCGTATCAATAATAGAGAAAAGAAAAATCCAGGAATGGAAATTCCAATTAACGCAAAAATGGTTCCGAAATAATCAAATATAGAATATTGCTTTGTGGCGGAAATCACCCCTATGGGAATGGCTACCAACAGGCTGATGATTAAGGAACCAAAGGCCAGAAAAAAGGTGGTTCCCAATCGTTCTCCGATCAGCAGGGATACAGGCTGCTTTAGCTGGTACGAATTTCCGAAGTTGCCCTGAAGCATATTGGTGACCCATTCAAAATATTGCATATAAACCGGTTTGTCTAAGCCATAGGCGATCTCCAACTGGCGAATCTGCTCGACTGTCATATTAGGATCTGAAAAATAGGAAACCAGCGGGTTACCAGGGGCTAACTGTATAATTGCAAAGATCAGAATACTGACACCAATAAGAATAGGAATCTGCTGCAATATACGTCTAAGAATGTATTTACCCAAGTCTATTCCTCCCTTAGTAAAGACTTTTATCAAGGATATGGCCCAGTAATAACCAGGCCATATCCTTTAATAAAGTTAGCTTTTCTATTTAGACTATTGAACAATTTCAATCAGATGGGCATTATCTGACCAGTACACAAATTCACTGGGATCAAAATTCTTAACACGTTTGTTTACCAGCCATGGGTCCTTTCTGACATAAACGTAAATATAGGGCAGATCTTCATTAAACTTCTCAGCTAATTCCCGATAAATTTCCTTCCGTTTTTCCTGATCAAGCTCTAATATACCCTTTTCCATTAATTCTTCAATTTCTTCATTATAATAGTAGCCCCTGTTGTTTCCTGGAGGGAAGGTATTTTTACTGTAGGTAGACTGCATATCCGGGTCGGTGGTTAAGCTCCAGGCCATATTGTACATATCCCATTTATCCTTATTGGCAGGATCAGATATTAAAGCTGACAGGGAGTTAAAGTCCATTAAGACAATTTCACAATCAACCCCGATTTGCTTCCAGTTTTCCTTAGCCAGGGCAGTAATTTGGGTAGCCCATACGGCTTCATTGTAGGTGGTCCATGTAAAGGCAAGCTTTTGACCATCTTTATACCTGAAGCCGTCGCTTTCCATTACCCAGCCAGCCTCGTCCAACAGCTCATTGGCCTTATCAGGGTTATATTTGTACTCATTTAATCCGGAAGGATACGCCCAGGATACCGGTGAAATTGGTGCGTGGGCCACTTCACCGCCAAGGCCCCCAAAGAAGGATTGAACAAAGCCATGTCTGTCTAAACCATAGACCAAGGCCTGACGAACCTTTACATCCTGGAAGATCGGATTGGTAAAGTTAAAGGAAGCAAAGGCATAGCCGTTGTTCCAGTTATTAATCAATTCACCATGGGTATACCTTTCAATAATTTCGTAGTTTTCTATGGTATTTTCAAAGTTTACCGCATCAATGGAGCCAATTTCAAATTCTGAAAGCTCATTGGGCCTGGCAACCACCTTATATATAATTCCATCTAATTTTGGGGCCCCTTGCCAGTAATCTGGATTGGCCTCTAATTCAACATACTGCTCAACAACGTAATCTTTTAATATAAAGGCCCCGGTACCGATGGGTGTTCTATCTAAAGCCGCCATTTCTTCAGCCGTTGGCTTATCGTAGATGTGCTTTGGAAGGACCATGGTGTTTAAGTTTCTCAAGGTTACGGCAGTTGCTTTAGTTAAAGTGATTTCCAATGTATGGTCATCAATCACCTTAATTCCTTCAATACTATCTGCCGTACCATCCTTTCTGGCCTGGGCTCCAACAATAATACTTATATCGTTGAATCCTCTTCCTTTGTAATCAGGTCTGGCAACGACATCGTAGGTAAAGGCAACATCCTCGGCAGTAAAATCTACTCCATCATGGAACTTAATACCTTTTCTAAGGGTTAAGGTATAGACTGTTCCATCCTCTGAAACGGTGTAGCTTTCCACCAGCCCACCTTCTGTTGTATGAGAACCATCCTTCTCTTTCTGGAACAAATAATCAAATACTAGCTCATTAATGTAATTATCATAAGCACTATTGTAGGTAAGTGGGTTAAACTCACCATTGGGAGCTGATCCACCAACGGTTAATACATTTCCTCTTTCAGCGCCTGGATAAACTATTCCTGGTTCTGTAGGATCATCCCCATCTACTACAGTTGGTTCTTTAGGTGCGCAGGCAGCTAAGAACATAGACGCTACCAGTGTGAACACCAGTAGTAATAACAAGCTTTTCTTTCTTATCATTCTTTTTTCCCCCTTAATATTTATTTTTAAAATAGTAGTGTAACAAAAAAACACTACATTTTTAAACAAACATAAAATTATTTATTGCCAAATTTCAACGATTTTTGGCTATTTGCATTTTTATAATTATTCGATGAATTCTACAAATGTCCTCTTTTTTTTTAAAAAAAATTAATACGGAAAAAAATATTTTTTTATCAATACTTGTTTTTTCTTCCCTTAACGTGCATTGGAAATTTTATGTAGTATAAATAAATTGTAATATTTTCTCGTATTAGTTTTTTTAGCAATTTTCTGACTTTTTATCATTTTAATCAAATTTTGGAAAATATTCAATGACTTTTTTACATATTAATTATATTTAATATTTAATTACGATCGGTTCACCCCTAAAATTAACATTTACAAAAAAAATATTTTTTTCAGAATGTATGCTTAATTTAAATTATTATATCATCAATTTCAATTTTGTAAATAAAAAGTTTTTGGCAATAATGATATTTTCATCGTATATATTAATTAATATGCTTGTTTTAATTTACTATTCATCGTTTTAGCCCCTTTCAAAAGCGGCCTGATTTATTAAATCATCTTGAATTGGATTATTGTTATCTATCATATGTTATACTAAATGAATAAACGAATTTTAAGGAGTCGTAGCAAATGAACAGACAAAATCTAATTAATTCCTTTGTCAAAGAGAAAGTAGGTTACTTAGATGTGAACAACATGTTTGCAGTTTATATTCCTGTTTTAGAATTAAATCAAAGTCTTCATCTTTTATTCGAAGTGCGCTCACAACAGCTGAGTCAGCCGGGAGAAATTTGTTTTCCAGGGGGAAAAATTGAACCAGGTGAATCACCCATGACAACAGCCATACGTGAAACCGTTGAGGAGCTGAATATCGATCGTAGCTTAATTGAGGTAATGGGCCCCCTGGACCGGTTGATTACTCCCTTTAATGTACTGATTTATCCCTTTTGGGGCTTCATTAATCTCTCTGATATAAAGGATTTGCCCTATAATCAGGATGAAGTTTCATCAATCTTTACGGTTCCCCTGGATTATCTTTTAAAGGAGCAGCCCATCATTCATAATGTTAAAGTGAATTTTTCTCCAGAGAAGAACTTTCCCTATCACTTAATCTCTAACGGTGAAAAATATGAGTGGAGAAGCGGAAACTACCCTGTTTATTTTTATCCCTACGGTGAAAAGATGATATGGGGAATTACGGCAAAAATTCTTAAAAATTTTCTTGATTCCATATATGAATAAAGATCCCCAAACATTGGGGATCTTAAAGTAATCTCATTTATGGTTCATCGCCCGACGGGGCTTTAATAATATTTTTTTCAAACTGCTTTTCAATATTTTTTAAATTATTTTCTTCAATTAAAAAATAATAGCCTTCTATATAGATATACTTTTCTTTAACGAGTCCATATATGTCGTCTCCCTGGCTTCTATAAAAATATAGAGGCCCAATCACTTCATTTTGCAGCGTGTCATCGGGATACTCCTCTTGATGGGGAAAAGAGAAAAGCGTGTCCACAAAGGACATGATATCCTGCCTCTCCTGTAACATACCCACTGCTTGATTATCAGTATCCTTCAGCTCAATTCCCACAGATTCCATTAATATTTCCTTTAGCTCTTCCATTGTGGCCTTCTGACTATTTTCTTGATTCATCTCAATAGGAGGATTATCCTGATTATTTTCCTCCTCCAGGTCATTTTTTCCTGAGCCTTGGCAACCAGTAATAAATATTAGAAGAAAGAGAAATGTTGCTACGTATAACAGGTTCTTTGTCTTCACGTTATTCACCTTCCTGTATCAGCCTCCAGAACATTATATCATATTTAATGTGTATATGCCCATAGGAATGATACCCGGTCAATATACGGTTTACACCCGATCAACTAAATTATTCAATGAAAATTACCCCGGCTTTCTTCCACCATTTCCTTATACAAAACAGGCTGCCACATGTACTTTGACAGTGACAGCCTTTAATCAAGATGTTGTTTATTGAGCTTCCTGTAATATTGTCAAGGCCTGCTGTGCATATTCTTTGGCCTTTTCTAAGGCTTCCCTTGCCTTTTGTTGGTTGTGGAAGCCTGTACTATTCTCAACAAAAACAAAGTCCCAACGATATTGTGCTTTTCGATGCAGCTCTCTGAGCTGCTTAATTTCTGATTCATTTAGTCTTTGTTCTTCCAATGCCGTGGCAAAATTATTAATTAGCTGTACCAAAAGATCGCTCACTTCTACTTCTAAGTCGTGAATTTCCTTTTGTATTTCCTGGGTCATGGCCACTATTGCCTCAGCATCGTCTCCATGGCAGCTTCCACAGGATTCTATCACGGTTTTTAACGGACTCTTAGCCCAATGGGACTTATAGGATTCACCATTTTCCACCACCACAGGCATGTGACAGTCTGCACAGGATAACCCCAAGCTGTCATGGATACTGCCGGTATACATTTCGAATTCCGGGTGCTGAACCTTAATCAAGGGTGTTCCAGTACGGGGGTGAGTCCAGTCGCTAAAGTCCAGCTCATCATAATAGGCTTCAATTTCATCAATTTCAATTCCCTGATCCCAGGGCAGCACCACAGCCTTTGTATCGGGATCTAAGTAATATTCCACATGACACTGGGCACAGGCGTTGGTACCGGGCTTTGGCTCCTGTTCCAGCAGCTTGATTCCTTCTTGATAATGGGGTGAAGTCACTTGAATACCTCTGCCGGGGTCATTTCGATGGCAGTTATAGCAGCTGATGGCATGGTCAACCACCTGGGATGTTTCTTGAAAATCCATGGCAAAAAGGGCTTCCCCATTTTTAACATATAGCTTTTCATAATCGGCCGTCTTACAAGCCAGACAGGAAGCTCCTGGCTTGGGCCTTGAAGTATTAATCACATCCTCCAAAGAATAATAGTGACCTCTTGCAATATAATACTCCTTTGCAAAGCCCATTCCTTCATATAAAGTAGCAATATTGGGATATTTCTCTAAATAATCGATAGGATGCAGCCCCCCCAGCTCTGTATCCTCAACCTTTTGATCCTGTAGACGGGAGGTTTTGATAAAGGATTCATATATTAAAGGAAATTCCTCTTTCCAGCTCTCAGCTGACAAAATCATCTCTTCCGGAGCCGGAACCTTTTCTCCTTCCTCCTGCCCAATGTCTTCACCCGGTGCCTCTCTTCTGCACCCGCTTATTAACAGACACATTAGAATGATTAATATCATGGCTCTTCTTTTGAAGCGTTGCACTGGCAACAACCCTTTCTATAATAGTGTTATTACTTATTATTCCAACTCTTAAAAAAACTATAACTCCAAAGGGATAAAATAAAGCTCGTCACAAGAAATCAAGATTACTAAGCCTATTTACCCAATAAACAACATATATATTAACAATGAAAATTTAGGAGGTGCTACATGACCGTTATACCATTTCAGCCTAATAATCCAACTCCAGAGGATCGATACAAATTGCTTGAATTTGTTCTTGATTTAAGTGGGCGCCCTGAAGATTTAAAAAATATTATTTCTTTGCTTAGTCCCCCACCCGATATTACAACCATATTACCGCCTGGCTCCTGTAAATACATTCGTGTAGGGATTTTAGGGGGAGGGCTGGCAGGCTTGTCTGCGGCCTTTGAATTAAGAAAGCTGGGCTTTGACATCACCCTATTTGAAGCGGAGGAAGAACGGATAGGCGGGCGAGTCTATACCCACTATTTTGATGAGTCAAAGGAACTATACGGCGAATTGGGAGCCATGCGTTTTCCAGTAAGCCATGAAAGCACCTGGCACTATATTGATCTTTTCAAGCTGAACACCAGGCCCTTTATTCAAACCAACGAAAATGCCTTTCGATATGTTAGAAGTATTCGGGTTAGAAATCGACCTGAAGAGGTTCAGCAGTACATTTACCCGGTTTTTAATATGACCCCCGAGGAACGGGCTACCTTGTGGCCTGAACTGCAGGCTCAGGTTTTTGATCGCTTTTTGCTGGAGATGTCACCTGAGGTCAGAAAGGAAATTTTGCAGGTAAAATCCCTTTATGCAGCGCAAATTCTGGAAGCAGACTACTATAATGTTAGACAATTTATGCAGAAGCAGGGCTTAAGTGATGGAGCAATTGAAATGCTCAGTAGTGTTGACCCCTTTATGGGTGCCTATTTGAATCAGAGTTCCTTTGAAATATTACACGAGCTATATCCGGCCAGTTTTTCCTTTCTTTATGAAATACCAGGAGGAATGGTTAATCTGCCTTTGGCATTTTATCATTCCCTATTAAATCCCAGGCCCCTAGAATATGCTGACGAGACTGACCCTGACGACCTTGGATACATCCGTTGGAAGCCTGGACACGTGGTTACCGGATTAAGTCAATTCCACCAAGGGGGCCCCGTAACCGTACATTATAAGCAAAAAGGCCTGGCATTAAACCAGGAGGAAACCTTTGATTTCATCATTTGTGCCCTTCCCTTTTCCAATGTAAGGATGCTGGAGTTGAACCCTATTTTCAGCAGTAACAAAATGCAGGCAATCCGGATGCTAAATTATTCTCCATCACAAAAAACGATTATGCTCTGTAAAAAACGTTTCTGGGAGGAGGGCCCTCCTGACAGGCGTATTGTTGGAGGCGGTTCGGCTACAGATATGGTCCTTAATACCCTTTGGTACCCATCTAATCAAGGTATCTTTATCTGCGATCAGGAGTTAAATCGAAAATACGGCTGCTTTGAATCGCCCCCCTGTATATGGGATCTACGGCCTGGCGCCGACCCAAATTTACCTGGAGTCTTGATTGCCAGCTATAATTGGACTCAGGATGCCCTTCGCCTTGGAAATTATTCTGAACCTTACCGCTTCGAGCTGGTCAAACGCCAGGTAGAGGCAGTTCATGGGTTACCGGTGGGGTATCTTGATGAAATTGTATTGGATTATCGAACACTGTCCTGGAGCAACCACCCCTGGGCCCTGGGTGGATTTGCCTTTTATAATCCCCAGCAAAAGAGGCTGTTCTCTAAGGTAGCTACTGAACCAGAATATGATAACAGGGTATTTTTTGCCGGCGAACATGTTTCGGTATCCAGGGCATGGCAGCAGGGATCCCTTCAAACAGGTATGCTTGCAGCTAATGAGCTGGCCCTTGCCTGCCATAAGTACATTGAAAAAGCAGCCCAGGAATAAGGGCTGCTTTTATAATCTAAGTTCACTTAATAGTAATTCAATTAAAAGAGAACATTCCATATATAGGTTTCAACAGAATCGTCCTTCCTATCTTTAAAGAAAGACTTTATTTAAGATGAATCACTGTTATCAGGTACTACTGCATATGATAAAATACGTCAGATGGGTTTGATTGGAGGGGGAAGGAAATGGCAGATTTTAGTAAAGAACTATTGACATTACTATCTACTGACTTATTTTTAAATCTTATGAAATCGGGGAGTATTAAGTTAACCCAGATTTATACCCTTCAAACCCTATTAATCAAAGCAGATATTCCCTTTGATTTCCAATATTCCCCCGGTACCCGAAGGATCGCTCCTGGAGCAGAGCTGACCATCCATATCCGCCCTGGTGTTCGACTACAGTTTACAATTTCCTTTGATGGGGGCGGAACCATTTTTGATATTATAAACTAGGTTAACTTCATTCGATATTAACCAAAATTGTAACGGGGCAATGGTCACTACCCATGACATGGTCATGTATTTCTACATCCTTCAGCCGGTCCTTTAGTCTTTCAGAAATAATAAAATAATCTATTCTCCAACCTACATTCCGCTCTCGAGCCCTACCTAAATATGACCACCAGGTATAGGCTCCCTCAAGGTCAGGATAAAGACTTCGAAAGCTATCGATAAAACCATTCTCAAGAAGTGTGGTCATTTTAGCCCTCTCTTCATCGGTAAAGCCTGCACTTTTTTTGTTGGTTTTGGGGTTTTTCAGGTCAATTTCCTGATGGGCCACATTTAGGTCTCCACAAAGTATGACCGGTTTTTTTCCATCCAATTGCTTAAGATAATCACGAAACATATCCTCCCAGGTCATACGATAATCCAGTCTGGCCAGTCCCCGTTGACTGTTGGGGATATAGGCATTAACTAAATAGAAGGATTCAAATTCCAAAGTAATTACCCTTCCCTCCTGATCATGGGCTTCAATTCCCACACCATACTGAACCGAAAGGGGTTTTTTCTTTGTAAATACAGCAGTTCCGGAGTATCCCTTTTTAACTGCATAGTTCCAATAGTCATAATAGCCCTCCAGGCTTAAATCCAGTTGCCCATCCTGGAGCTTTGTCTCTTGAATACAGAAAATATCTGCATCTACCTCTTTTAAATAATCCATAAAACCCTTTCCAATACATGCCCTAAGGCCGTTAACATTCCATGAAACTATCTTCATAAGTTATCCTCCACTTAAGTTGATTATGATTTTACATAATATTCCAATCATTTCCTCGGAAATACAGAGACTCCTGTCTATTGTCTATTCTATCATAAAGTTAATTCTATGGAAAATATTTATCCCTTTAGTCAAAAGCCCACAAAAAATCCAACACCAAAGGTATTGGATATACAATTATGTTTTATTGAAAACTAGCTATTCAGTGCTTCTTCCAGCTGATCTAGCTTGCCTCCAATTTCCCTTAATTCCTTAGTTAGTTCCTCAAGCAAAAGAAGGTTTTTCTTCTCTTGCCTACTTTTTTCCATTGCCTTTACCTTTAAATTCTTTATACCGTAGGGATCATTAAAATATGCCATTTTTTATAACGCCTCCTATTTTTATTTATTATTATTAAATAATTATTATCCATAAAGTAAATTACCCTACTTTATTTCCTTTAAACAAAAAATTGATCCATCATTGTTATTTTTAATATAAGGGCTTGAAAATAAAAAACAATGCTATTCTAATTTCTCAACATCTCGATCTTCATAGTATATCTATCCTTCTTGAAGCTTTATTTAGACTAGGCATATCATCACTACATACTTCTTCGTCTCTGGATCATACTACTGGAACCGTATTTGACTTAGCCACTCATCCTTAGGCGGTATTGCAGGAAAGTTGGTTATTTTTTGTTTTGTTAGTGGGCCTAATAGAAGCAGCATTAGAGGAATGATAGCGCAAACGTGCGGCAGGTTACCTCAAGTCTATTTCTTCTGTAAAATATTGATTTAAACTGAATAATGGGATGCCTCTTCATAGTGGCATCCCATTTCTGATTCTTATTTCTGCTACCTTTATAAAATTTTTGTTTCAAAATCAATGCTCTTACAGTTATTAAAGGCTTTAAACCTTTCAAGACACCCTCGTATGTCCTCATTGTAGAGGCTACAATCTTTAATATCCTCTTCAAACCACAGATTTTTCACTATAAGCGCCTTTTCTTTTTTACGATTGATTACCTCTATCCTTCCAATAAATCTTTCTCCGTGTAGAACCGGTAATACATAATATCCAAATTTTCTTTGGTGAATCGGTGTGTAAATTTCCCATTTATAATCAAAGTCGAAAATTTTGCTTATTAGCCTTCTATCCCATAACAAGTTATCCAGTGGTGCTATAAACTCTGTTCTTTTCAAGAATTTTCGGTTTTCTAGAACCATATCAAGCAAATGCTTGTCCTGTATTAAACAATAAAATGGCTCTTTAATGCTTTCAATCTCAACCTTCATTATTTTATTATTGTTAAATAATCTTTTAAAGGTATTGCTGCGCTCCATTGCCTTTAAACCATCAATGCCCAGCAAAGCGTCTGAAGGCTTATCCCAAAACATTCCGACTGCTCCGATTCTTCTAGCAATCCACCAATCCAGATGCTGCTCTCGTGTTTTATTCGGGTCTGGCTCCTTTAAAATTTCCGGAGCAATATACTCGTCTGCATACGAATAATATTTAATAGTCCCTTTTTTATGGTGTAATATCAGGACTCCTCTGAAATAAAGTGTCTCTAATGCTGCCCTCGCCAATGTAGTCCGGCTCCATGACCAATCAACCTTGTTTCTCAAATCGATGTCCTTTGATGATACACAACCCTTTTCTTTAACAATTTTTATTATTTCGTCAGCTACCTTATTCACTTCTTCTCTACTTCTGGTTGCCTTTGCATAATGTGCCCTATGGCGTGAAAAGTATTTCCAGTCATCAATACGAAATATAGACATATTTTTATCGAAATAGTCAATAAGTTTTCGATCTATGTATAAAAGCTTATATAGCATTTCCTTAGAAAACTCCTCAACCCTCGATTGTAGTACCAACTCAGCATTCTTTCCACAAACATCGATTGGATCAAATTGAATACAGCCTACCTGTCTAATATAATCACTTACCCCTTCTTCTCCTGAAAATTTATAACCATCAATTAATCCATGCTTCAATAGCAGGAACTGACGTGCTTGTTTCTTAGTTAACACATAGCCTTGTCTCTCCTCCATTTCATTATCTCCCCTCTGTTTATCTTAAGACCCGTACGTTACCTTTCCTATTTTTTTTATCTATTAATTCCGCCTCTAGGAGAAACTTACCACTATTTTTCATACTTACTTTCATTCTAATAATTTCTCCTTTTTCATTCTATTTTACCATAAAGTAGTCCAATCAAATCATCCATCTATAATTATATCCTTAAAAACATCTTGCATTAAAGCTATAAAATGGTACCCTTCCACCAACTAATTCTAAGGGGTTAAGACTACACTAAAGGTCATTTTGCATTTTCACCAAAAAACAGAAAAACTCAAGGGCAATAACCCTTGAGTTTTCATATTGATATGTGAGCAAATCTATAAGCCGAGTTCTGTATTAAATGGTCATCTATCTAGGCCCACTGTTACCAGGGGGCTCAAGCAACCTACCACGGGACACGACGGGCAATCGCTTTTTTGTCCCTACTTGGTCTTGCTCCAGGTGGGGTTTACATAGCCAATCAGTCACCTGATTGCTGGTGAGCTCTTACCTCACCTTTCCACCCTTACCCACTTATGTGGGCGGTATCTCTCTGTTGCACTTTCCTTGGAGTCGCCTCCACTGGGGGTTACCCAGCACCCTGCCCTATGGAGCTCGGACTTTCCTCGTCCACAGCAAAGCTGTGTCCGCGACCATCTGACTTACTCACAATATGAACTTTTATAGCTTGAGTAATTATTTTAGCATAAAATTAATGATATGTCAAAATCCAATATTTGGTTTGTTATTTTTGATCCATCGCCAAATTTGCCAGGGCATCGGCTCTTTTGTTATGCTCCCGCCGCACATGCTGAATATCAAAGCTGTCAAACTTGTTGACCAGTGGCATGATCATCTGGTAGAGAGGAATCAACCCTTCATTCTTTACCTTATATTCGCCTTTAATTTGTTTCACCACCAGCTCACTGTCCAGATAGCAGATTACCTCTTTGAATCCCATATCGAGAGCAGCCTCCAGGGCCCTGCTCAAGGCTTTATATTCGGCAACATTATTGGTTTGCCTTCCAATAAATTGGCTAATTTCCCGAACCACTTCTCCTGCTTCATTTTCTATTACAATACCTATTCCGGCCTCTCCCGGGTTACCCCTGGCACCGCCATCGGTGTAAATTACTGCTTTCATCATCAATTTCCTCCATTCTTCTGTGCTCACCTATTATATCAGCAATGATTTGAATAATCAATTTTTTGTTTTTACTATAACCATTGAAATGGGTTAATATAGGTCTGGGATGGAAAAACCTTTACTTTTAGTTGATGAAGGGCTATTTTCTCTTTCAAATAATCTGTCATCCATTCCACAAAAAATGCTTCCGTTTCATAGTGGCCTGCATCAATAATATTGATTCCCAGCTCCAGGGCCATTTGGGCATCATGGTATTTTACATCACCTGTTATCAGACACTGGCAGCCTGCATCTGCGGCGGCTTTAATGTACTCTGCACCACTGCCGTTAACAATACATACCCGTTCAATCAAGCTATTCACATCACCGATTACCCTGACCCCTGGTATATTCAACTGGGATTTCACCGTTTCTACAAATAAATTTAACGAAACATGTTCCTTGAGTTTACCGATTCTGCCAATTCCCCATTGGGGTGTTTCCTTAATCAAGGGATAAAGATCATAGGCCACTTCCTCGTAGGGATGAGCCGTTATCATAGCATCCACCACAGCTTTCAATTGACCTCCGTCAACTATGGTTTCTATTTTAACCTCCTTTACTGCTTCCAGCTGATTTTCACTGCCAATAAAGGGGGAAGCCCCTTCAAGGGGTTTAAAGGTGCCTGTTCCTTCGCTTCTAAAGGAGCAATGGCTATAATTACCGATGTGGCCAGCACCAGCCTGAGCCATGGCAGCAGCCACCTTTTCTTCGTAGGCGTCAGGAACAAAAACTGCCAGCTTATAGTATTGTTTTTTCCCTGTAACCTCTAAAATTTGAATATCCTCTAGATCAAATTTCAAGGCAATCTGTTGATTTAACCCCTCTTCCACCACATCAATATTGGTATGGGCCGAATAGATGGCAATGTTATTCTCTATGGCTTTGTAAATTAATTTGCCCCTGGGATCATCCCGCCGGATCTTTTTCAGCGGTTTAAAAATAAAAGGATGATGAACGATAATAAGCTGTATGTCCTTATCGATTGCCTCCTCTAACACTGCTTCTGTTACTTCTAGGGCCACCATTACACGATCAGCTTGATCATTTAGGCCCCCCAACTGAAGCCCCACCTGATCCCACGATTCTGCCGCATGCTGGGGGGCCATTGATTCAATCAACGATACGATCTCTTTGATTGCTTGAGCCATAATAACACCTCCTGTAATTTTCTTAAACGTTCTTGGGTTTCCTCAAACTTGGTTTGTACCGCTGCATCTTTATTATTTTTCAACTGCAATAGAATATTTTCGGTAGATGCAATCTTTTTTTCGATAAATTCCTTCGCCAAGGAGGGCGGATTTTCCTTCAATTGAAAGCCTATTTCAAAATATATCTCATCGGCTACCGATTGTTGTCCTGCCTCGGCCACTATAATTTCATAGATTCGATGGTCCTCTTTAACCAGAAGGTCTTTTTGTATGCTAAACCCTGAGGAAACAAGATATCTTCGCAATACATCTCTTCCCTGCATGGGCTGTAATATTAATTTGCTTGTCGCAGCTACTGACCTGGAGGCCTCTATAATCTCTTGAATTAATATTCCCCCCATACCGGCTATAATAATTGTATCGGCCTCACCTGCTTCAATGGCCTCTAAACCATCGCTAAGTCTTGTCTCTATATAATTTGCCAAGTCATATTGCTGAATATTTTTTTCGGCAATTTCCAGGGGTTTGGAATTTACATCACAGGCGATTACGCGGGTGGCTATTTGATTTTGAATAAGGTAAATAGGAATATAGCCATGGTCAGTGCCAATATCAGCTACGCAACTGCCTTTTTTAACCTGTTGTGCTATTTTCTCTAGTCTAGGGGTTAATCTTACCTGCATACTTTTGGCTCCTTTATTGAAAAATAAATATACAAAATAAATTTAATTCCCCGGAGGCTGATTTTATGTCAAAGGATAAAAAGAGAAGGAAGGTTGTGCTTCCCCCAGAGGAATTTATTAAATTTCAGTGGGGCGGTCGTACCCAGGAATGGGAGGAAGAAGCTGATCAAAATATGCACAAGCTTCAGGACCAAATTGATTTAACTGAAAGTGATGATGAAAAAAAGAAGAAAATACAATACGCAAAGCAAAAACAGTATTGGTAATTGAAAACCCCTGGGTAACTTGGGTTGAAGTGCCGCCCTTTGCCGGCATTTCCTAAACCTATCATCCAGGGGTTTTTTATATAATGGGTTGCTTTAATTTAATCTATTCCAGATAATCCTTCAACTTCTTACTTCGACTGGGATGGCGCAGTTTTCTTAAGGCCTTGGCTTCAATCTGGCGGATCCGTTCCCTGGTGACATCGAATTTTTTTCCAACCTCCTCAAGGGTTCGGGCTCTTCCATCATCTAATCCAAATCTTAATCGAAGTACTTTTTGCTCCCTAGGTGTCAAGGTGTCTAACACCTCTATCAACTGTTCCTTTAATAATGAGAAGGCGGCTGCTTCAGCAGGGGCAGGAGCATCGTCATCAGGAATAAAGTCACCCAAATGGCTATCTTCTTCTTCACCAATGGGGGTTTCTAAAGAAACGGGCTCTTGAGCTATTTTTAATATTTCTCTTACCTTATCCTCTGAAAGATCCATTTCCTTTGCAATTTCATCAGGCTTTGGCTCCCGGCCCAATTCCTGAAGTAATTGTCTTGAAACCCTAATTAATTTGTTAATGGTCTCGACCATGTGTACGGGAATCCGAATGGTTCTGGCCTGATCGGCAATGGCTCGGGTGATGGCCTGTCTAATCCACCAGGTGGCGTAGGTACTGAATTTAAAGCCTTTGCGGAAATCAAACTTTTCAACGGCTTTAATGAGTCCAAGGTTACCCTCTTGAATTAAATCTAAGAACAGCATGCCACGACCTACATACCTTTTAGCAATACTGACAACAAGCCTTAGATTTGCCTCTACAAGGCGCTTTTTCGCCTCTTCGCTTCCGGCCTCCATTTTCTTAGCCAATTCAATTTCCTCGTCACCAGTTAATAATGGTACTTTACCAATTTCCTTTAAATACATTCTAACGGGATCATCAATGTTAATCCCTTTTAAAAGAGTAACATCATCCTCAATATTTTCTTCAATAACAATGTCAGGTTCCAGCTCATCGAGCTCAACTTCTTCAATTTCGATGTCATCCTTTTCACCTACCACGTCAATTCCCATGGAGGCAAGATGATCATATAATTCATCTATTTGATCTTTATCAATACTAATGTCTTCCAAGGCATCCATAATTTCTGTATAAGTGACCATCCCTCGTTTTTTGCCTTTTTCAATTAATTTCTTTACAGATTCCTTTTTTACTTCCTGTGATTCACTCATTATGTCCCCTCCCTTCCTTTTAAGCTATCGCCTCTTAAGCTCTGTATTAATTTTCATAATTTCCAAACCTATTTTAAGCAACTCCTTCTCAACCTCTTCCTTATTTAATTTTTTATCCTGAAGTAAAGTATTTTGCTTTTCTCTTAAGAGTTTTAGCTGATATAGACTTTTAAACCGCTTTAAATTATCTACATAGGCTTCCAATGTCTTATCTATATCTATATGATTAATATCTGTACTATAGATTTCATCTATTTCATTCTTTAAGTGGTCGAGCCCCTCAAGTGTAATTTCAGCCCCTTGGTGATATCGCTTTAGTATATGGTCTACAATTCTCTGATGGGCTTCCGTAGAAAAATCCTCCACCATTATTTTTGATAATACCTGTGCTAACACCTTTTCATTGGTGAGCATCGTTTTAATAAGCTGTTGCTCGGCAATAAGATGACCCTTTTGCTCAGCCAGAGGAACAGCATCTATATATTTATTATCTCTTTTGTTTCTAGAACTATACTTTTGTTTCGCATCCTGGGAGCCTTCAATTGAGCGCCCATATATTTCAAGCTGAAGGGCCTCTTTAGAAACACCTGTTTCCTTTTCAATTTTATCTATATAAACCTCCCTTTCAACCGGGCTCTTGATTTGCTTCAGCACCAAGGCTAAGGCTTTCACAAATTTTATTTTTCCCTCGGGAAGATTTAAATCAAATTTTCTTTTCGCTAAATTAATCTTATACTCTATTGGACTAATGGCCCTTTGGATTTGTTCCTCAAATTGATATTTCCCATATTGATTAATATAATCATCTGGGTCCATTTTATTGGGCAGTTCAATCATTTTTGAGCTTAGACCTGACTCCTGTAAAATGTCAATACTACGTAGAGCCGCCTTTTGACCAGCCTCATCACCATCAAAGCAAATAATTAATTCCTTGCAATATTTTTTTAAAATCGACGCATGTCCCTTTGTAAAGGATGTTCCCAGGGCAGCCACGGCGTTCTTTATACCATGCTGATGAAGGGCAATTACATCCATATATCCTTCCACCAGTAACAGCTGTTCATTCACAATATGCCTTCGTGCAAAATTTAGACCATAGATTGTATTACTTTTATTAAAAATTTCAGTTTCAGGAGAATTTAAATATTTAGGCAAGGATTGATCCAAGACCCTTCCACCAAAGCCAATTACATTTCCTCTTACATCAAAAATTGGAAAAATGATACGATTTCGAAAACGATCATAGTAATCTGTTTTTTCTTTATTGGGAAGTATAAGCCCACATTTTAGAAGATCCTCAGTTGAGTAGCCGGCTCCTGTCAAAAACCTGAATAATTCATTCCAGCTATTATAAGCATACCCCAAACCAAAGGCTTTAATTGTTTTAGCTGACAATCCCCTTTTGATAAGATAATTGAGTGCCGGGTTGTTGTGTTTGGTTAATTGATTAAAATAGAACTTACCTGCCTTATTGTGTATTTCGTGATAAAGCATTTTCTTTTGTAGCTCTTTTTTTAATTCATTTGTTGCATTTAGCCTCTCTAAAGGGATATTTGCCCTTTGGGCCAATAGTTTGATCGCCTCAACAAAATCAAGGTTCTCGATTTTCATAATGAATTGAATTACATCTCCCCCCTCACCACAGCCAAAGCATTTAAATGACTGTCGTTGACCATTAATTACGAAGGAAGGTGTTTTTTCACTATGAAAGGGACAGAGGGCCTTATAATTTGCCCCCATGGCTTTAATCTGAATGTATTGAGAAATTACTTCGGTAATTTCATTTTTTTCCTTTATTTCTTCAATAATTTCCTCTGGAAGAATGCTTCCCATGCTTACCACCTAATTTTTCTTACCTCTCATTCATTAATAAATTCTGTTTTTATTGTTAAACTCCTTCTAACAATTTTTTATTTCATAATGTTTTTCGATAAATTCCACCAAAGTCTTCTGAAAATGTTGATTATCCTTTTTCTTTCGCGCGGCAGGGCCTTTAATCTTCCTATTTTCCTTAAGGGCTTTCAAATGATAATATCGTTCCTCCAGCATCTGTTGAATCTGTTCGGCCCGATAAAATTCCCCCCAGGGATTCAAGGCATAGGCCCCCTTTCCCAACACCAGTGCTGCAAGGCCGATATCTGCAGTAATAACCAGATCATTTTCTTCTGTAACATTTACGATCGCCATATCTGCTGCTTGGTATTCATTATCGACAACAATTCGTTCCACAGTTTCTTCTGAATGAGAATAGTGACTAGTGCTATGGACTAGAATGACCTTTATTTTATACTTATTTCCACAATTAATAATAATTGATTTAACCGGGCAAGCATCGGCATCAACAATAATTTTCATCATTACATAACAATCCCTCTTTAAGACATGGTGAAGTTTATTCGACATAAATCTTCTTAATTCCTTCAATCCCTATAAAGAAAATCAATTCTGAAAATTGAATTAACTGCCACAGAAACTGCCATTTGGCCAGGGAATAAACTTTTCTTGAAAGAGTCGAATGGCGTAGGTATCTGTCAAAGAAGCAATAAAATCTGTCACAGTTTGGTTTTTTGATTCTTGCCCTTTCAAGTAAGCATATTCCCTGGGAATCTCTTCGGGGTGTCTACTATAATAGTCGTAAAGGGAAGAAACAATAAAAACAGCCTTTTCCTTCTCCTTTTCACAAAGCTCCCCGTAATAAACCTTACTAAACATAAAGCTTCTTAATTCATCCGTTATCTCTTGGAGCTGTCTGCTTTGATAGATTCCTGGTTCGTTTCCCCCTTTAAGCTGCTTTGAGGTTTCCTCAATCAGATCCAGGACAAAGGTATTAATTCGCTGACTATGGGAATCGCCTAAAACCTTAAGACAGATAGGCGGTATTTCTGATTCCTTTAATATACCTGCACTTAAACAATCCTGTATGTCATGGCACAAGTAGGTAATTCTATCAGTGATCTTAACCAGCCTTCCTTCCAGGGTGTAGGGCAGGGTAGAACCGGTGTGATTCAGTATGCCGTCTCGAACCTCCATAGTTAAATTCAATCCTTTACCTTCCCTTTCCAAGATATCCACTACCCTTAAGCTCTGTTCATTATGCTTAAAATGGCCTGTTATCCGGTTTAGTTCCTCTTCACCACTATGCCCGAAGCAGGTATGTCCTAAATCGTGCCCCAGGGCGATGGCCTCTACCAGGTCTTCATTCAAAGCTAAAGCCCTGGCTACGGTTCTGGCAATTTGACTTAGCTCAAGGGTATGACTCAGACGGGTTCTGAAAAAATCATCCTTAACGATAAACACCTGGGTTTTTTCCTTTAATGCCCGAAAGGATTTTGAGTGGATAATCCGGTCTCTATCTCGCTGATATGGGGTACGTATATGACACTCTGTTTCAGCCTTAATTCGTCCCCTGGAATGACTGCTCTTTTGAGCATACCTTGATAGCTGCTTCATTTCCAGGGCCTCTGTTATTTCCCTCAGCTTGCCGTTCATTCTTTTCCCTCACTTATTGGTTTCTTACTTACTTATTTATATACGATATAGAGTAAAAAAATCCTTTAACCGAAGGTTTTTTCTGTACTTCCTAATTTAAACAAATTTTAACCTTTTATACCTAAGATATTATTTACTTAAATGAAAGGCGAGATGCCATTTTGTAAAGTGAAACGCAATATTTGAAACCGACAACTGAATATTTGTAAACGAAACGCAGTTTTTGTACTCGAGAAGCCAGTTTTGAAAACAAAAAGCCACTATTGTAACCCAAATGCAGTTTGATTTTCCGAAAAATCTGGTGTATTATGGGTTAAAATGGGCATGCCAAACAGAGATCGACTCCCTCTCGATTTTTTTGTAATCGGAGAATCCACCCCTGTTTTATGGATTAAGCATGGATAGTTGGCAGCGCAGTACTTAGTTTCTAATGTTACTTTTTGAGAAGACTTTGTTTTAGCGTGATGTTATCGGCTGCAACCGGTGAACATCCGAGTTTATGCAAAACCTCTTCTCCGTGGTAGAAGCTGAACGTTTCGTATGGGCTACGATTGTTCAGCTTTTTTCTTTTGTAGGAATTGATATGATTCATCATCGTTGTGATGTCTTCCTGAACTAGGTGATTAAAGCTTGTCCCTTTAGGAAGCACTCTACGAATCAGGCAATGATTGACTTCAATAGCCCCCTTCTGGTGAGGACAACCGGCATCGCAGTAATAAATCCGTGTGCGCAAATCAGGCCCATACTCAATAGCCTTGGGATTGGAAAACTCACTACCATTGTCCGTAAGAATAACAGGAAACAGTTTTCGAAACGGTTCACGTCCGAGCCGTTGATCAAGGTCATTAAATATATCAATTACCGATTGAGAGGTATTGGATTCCCTCAGGAAAGCAAGCATCAGATTAGTTTCTACGAAATGTATTGTTAGTAGGCACTTACCACCCTGGGAACCAATTACAGTGTCCATTTGGACGATCGCAGTATCAGGATTATCGTCAATGAAGCTTTGGAACGCCTCGTAGTTGCGACCAATTCTGCAGCCCTTGTCTACTTTAAATTCCGGCTTTTTATATCGCTCGCGGAACTTTACTTTCCTGGGTAAATCAATATTGCGCACATCGAGCAAGCAGGCATCGATGTAGTTATAGATGGTTTTTTCACTACACATTATTTCATCTTGATGAGTAACATAAATCTGATGGATGGATTGTCCCTGCTTCACCAGCGGACTGATAATTGCATTAAGTCTGGCTATCTCTTCTTCGCTGACACACAGACCACTACGGGATTCAGAAATAATTTTATGAGCTTTAACATGAGCATGCTCCGCATGGTAGAGGTTTTTCATCAAAGTACACTTACTGATCTGCTCGCAGCCATTGCAGACGTAAGGTACCCGAAATCTTGCAGTACAGATTTCCTCAATGAAGTCAGGGCAGTTGTGGTTACACTTTTGACAGAGTTTGCAGTATGCTGCTGAAAGCCTCGAGCATTCCTTGCCGCAGAGCCTTTTCTTTCTACAGTTAATACGGTTTTTGCAAGCATTGTATGGAAACCCTGGATATCCAGTGGCTACTTCTGCAAGATGCTTACGGACTTCTCTGGAAATCGTTGTCGGATTCTTATGCAATCTCCGAGCAATTTCTTTAAATGATACACTCTCTTTTAGGTATTTTTGAAGGGTTAGCCTCTCTTCGTATGTAAAAAACTTAGACATATTTTACTCTCCTTTTTGCCGCCAACCCATTTAGAATATATGGCAGAGAAAAGGTTTGTAAATAAAAAGATTGGTTCAAGACCAATCTTTTGTAAGCCAGATTGCAACCACCTGGAATTTATTCATTTTATCGCTTTATATATTTTAATTTCAATTGAAAGGGTTGCATTTCGATTTGCAATTAAAGCTAAGATATTATTTTTTTCCCTTCCAGCACCTAACTGCTGGTTAAACAGTTAATAAATGCATCATTTTATAACCTTAATACCCTCATTTAATATTTTTATAGCAGGAAATCAAGGAAATAGGCACTGGCCATAATACGCTTACAACCACGGCCTTACCCTTTCAGGTTGCTATTATTTAGCATATGTTTCTTCGTGCATTAGCTTTCCAATCCTTTCAACATTAAAAGGACCGTTAAATATATGAAACGATCCTTCTATTATTAAAATATGAGTATATTTTCAATAAATGAGGGCTAGATTTATGTTGGCTATTTTCTTTTATTGGCTCCTTCCATAGCTGCTCCAATTGCAACGCCAACACCAATTCCCACTGCAATATTGTTAAGAAGCAAACCAAATACACAGCCCAATGCAATTCCAATTGCCAAGCCGCCACCTCTTTTCTTAGGGGCATTATCTTTATGATTCATAAAAACACCATCCTCTAAGTTTAGCTCCCTACTAGCATTGTCGAGGAAGCAACCCTATAATTCATTAATCAAATACCATCTACTGGAAACTGCAGCTACTTATATCTTCAGTAATTTAAGAATAGTTATTATCATTATACCTGATCACCTTTTTCAAGTCAAAAAGCTGTAATAAAAACCCTCGAGGTATATTTTTCCTTTATAAACCATCGATTATTACTTTCCTTTTATATAGTACAAAATATGGTAACGATTTTTATTCAATAAACACTGCGACGTCCGAAACCAATAAGCCCCAACCACGTTAATGCCGCTGTAATAGCCGTTAAGATAAGTAACGGCACAATTGATACTTCGTTGACAGGAATACTGTAATGGGCATAGGCAAAGGGGGTTAATTTCAGAACGGCCCATCCCACCACTCCGACCTCCCAGAGCATCTCGATGAGAATGAACCCGCCTAAGATCAGCCAGCTGAGGGCTGAAGCAATGCGTGGCAACCAGCCATAAAACAGGGCAGTAATGCCAATAAAAATCCAGACAGGAGGAATTTTGATCAGACTCATTGCTAATACACGAGGAAAATGACTTAATTCTCCTGTAGCTATACTCCATCCCAGGCCGGATGCCAAGCCGAGGACAAGCAGTATCAACATACTGCCTGCGAAAGCAACCACCAAATAGCTACCCATCCATTTGAACCGACTTACGGGTTTTGACAATATTATCTCGGCATAATGTTCTTTTTCTTCCTGCCATATGCTTTGTACCGTTGTGATGGCAAAGACGGATAAACCGCCCATCAGTCCTAAGATGTAAATTAAAATTGCCATGAAAGCTTCCTGATTACCTAACTTTACTATAGCAGTTGCCCATTCAGTATCCATATGGGCGAATGTGGAACTGATGGCTTCGGATATATTTGGAGTACCCATACCCATCATTCCTCCAAGACAAGCCATACCAATTGCCCAAACCAAAATACTGCCTCTACGCTGATGCCATGCAAGGGCCATGGGAGATTTAAGACGAGGAGAGGCATCTGCCGAACCTTCTTTCTGGTTGATAAACCCGGCACCCATGTCACGACGGCCCAGCAGTATATAGGAAAGCAGCATCGGCAAAGCAGAAAGCACGATAAAAGCCAGCAATGGCCAAAATTGATTTTCTCCAAAGGGAACGGTGATACGGAACCATGCTTCAGGGGCAAACCATGCCCAATAGGTAGCTCCGCCACCCATATTATTTACAACCATAGCTACCATGGTTAATCCATATACACCAAATACGGCTCCCCTTGCGCTGCCACTATGAACAAAAATCTGGGAGCATAATCCACCTACACCGGCAAAGATACATCCGGAAGCGACAAGGGTCAGTCCCGTCAGCAGGGAGCCACCCCCTGCAAAGCCGTTTCCCATCAAAAATATTGCAATCAAGAAGCCCGCCAGCAGACTTCCTCCACAGGAAAGGATCAGAGCTGCCGATAGATTAGCATATCTTCCTACCGATCTTCCGAGAATCAATTCGTTTCTTCCAGATGCCTCCTCTGAACGGGTATGACGTATCGTTGTAAGTGCTGCTCCCAACATAACTGTTATGGAAGCCTGTAAAAGACCTCGCCACAGGATAGCTCCTTCCATGCTTAAGGGAACAACAGGTCCAAGTAAGGTAGAGGTAAGAGGACTTTCGGACAATTCAGCTATAAACACTTGCCAATCTGGCATCACCTTGATAAAGGACATCTGTCCGGCAATCACCATCAAGGCAAGCAATATCCATATAGGCAGAATCATTCTGTCTCGACGCAGATAAAGCTTAAGCAGCTTGCCTGTACCTGTAAAATGATTTCCTTTCATGTTAGTTCAACTCCTCCTTTCCCCCAAGCTTGTCTCCGTAGTGACGCATAAACAGCTCCTCAAGTTTGGGAGGCTCCGCCATCAGAGACTTAATACCCATTGGCGCAAGGGCATTCATCACAGCCTCTATGTCATTGGCATCCACCGAAAATCGCCACTTTTCTTCTCTTCGTGATATATCGTGGACCCCTTGCAGCTGATTTAGGTCTACAGGTTTTGCAAGCTCAACGGTAACGGTTGTTCGGGTTAAATGCCGTAGTTCGGCAAGGGTACCGCATTCAACCATTTTCCCCTGGCGAATAATCCCGACTCTATCACAGAGTGCTTCTACCTCCGCAAGAATATGACTAGATAGAAAAACGGTTTTTCCCTGTTTCTTTACTTCTGCGATACATTCCTGAAAGACTAATTCCATTAATGGGTCAAGGCCGCTGGTAGGCTCATCTAAAATCAGCAGCTCAGCATCGGAGGCAAAGGCTGATATAAGGGCTACCTTTTGCCGATTTCCCTTGGAATAGCTGCGGCATTTTTTCTTGGGATTAAGCTGAAATCTGTCAAGCAGTTCCCTTCGGCGGGAAGAGTCAACCTTTCCCTGCAAACGTCCCAGAAAATCAATGACTTCTCCACCGGTTAAGTTGGGCCACAGAGTCACGTCTCCCGGTACATAGACAAGACGACGATGAAGTGTAACGGCATCATGCCAGGGATCACCTCCCAAAAGCTTGGCTTCTCCACCATCTTTACGAAGCAGCCCCAAAAGGATACGAATCGTAGTGGATTTTCCAGCACCATTGGGGCCAATAAAACCATAAACCTCCCCTTGCTTCACGGTAAGATCTAGACCTTGTAAAGCCGCCTGCCTGCCAAAGAACTTTTTAAGATTTCTCACCTCAATAACATTCATTACTTCTCCCTCCAATCAACTATAATAGGTTTTTCTCAGCTCATCCAGATAGCCATCAAATTCGATTCGTATTTGTTCAAAATCAAACTCTGGTGTATCGGTGTTTTTAAACTGCTCTAGTATTTGACCTGCATACCCACCTACAGCCCAATAAATTAATTGCTTAGCTTTTTCGATGTCCAGATGACTTCGAAAGTGTGACGTATCGATATCGCCATAAAATCGCTCAAAGCTAAAGCTTTCTATCTTCTTATGCCTTTTTTCCAGTTCATACTTAACCTCCTCAGAATTCGTCAAAACAACTACTCTAACAAAATCAAAAATCCATGGATTTTTTTGCATCACCTGAATTTTAAGTAGACATGCCTGTCTCAAGCGCTGAAAAATGTCCTTTTCATTCAGATCAATCTTGTTAAAATACTCTGTTTGCAAAAATTCCAGGCAATAGTCATAAAGAAATAGAAAAAAATCCTTTTTATTATTGACATAGTGAAACATTAGGGGCTTTGAAATACCAGATTCCCTGGCAATTACATTGGTTGAAGCTTCATCAAAGCCTTTTCGGGCAAATTCCTTTAATGCCGCATTTAAAATACTATTCCGCCTTTCAGGTGCTAAACTTAAAAATTTAGAAAACATAACAAAACCCTTTCTTATAATCAATTAATTGATTTCATTTACCTATTAGGTCAATAATATTATATGCCTATTTATCTAATAGGTCAATAGGTGATCATATATTTTCAAAAGAATATAAATGATATTTAGTTTTTAATTATTGCTTAATGATTTACTACACGATCTATAATTTAAAACTGATATTTACTTTTTAAATATTATAAATAAATTCGAAAATATTTATTTATAGTTTTGACAACAATAATAACATATGTTATTATTAACATATGTTATTATTAAAAGAGAGGTGTAATCAATGTCCATTAAATTTGCAATACTAGGTATTCTAAGCTGGAAACCAGCTACAGGATACGAATTGAAAAAGATTTTCGAGGAATCTACCTTCATGTACTGGTCGGGGAATAATAATCAGATTTACAAAGCCCTTCTTCAGCTGCAGGATGATGAGCTTGTTACCAGTGAAGTGATCCATCAGGACAGCTCACCTTCTAAGAAAATCTATACCATAACAGAGGAAGGCCTTAAGGAATTAAAGAAATGGATTATGTCATCCCCCGAGGCTCCTGAAATTAAAAAAGCCTTTTTAGTGCAATTTGCCTGGTCAGATATATTAAGTGATCAGGAGCTTAATGAGCTGCTCACAAATTATGAAAATGAAATTAAAGCTCAGTTGGTCATGCAGCAGGAAAAAAGTCGCCGAGCACTTCATTCTCCCGATAGAAGCCATCGAGAGGGCTTAATATGGGAACTGATTTCAGAAAACATAATTTCAACCTATCGTAATGAATTGAACTGGATTCTCAAAGTCCGTCAAAGATTAATGGAAAACCAGGACGCAAAGGAGAAGGAAAAAATGAATTATCAAATTGTAGAAGTAGTGAATAGCAAATATATAGAGCTGATTTCTGCCGTCACCCCCTTAAGCACCGAGAAGGATGCCCTTGACCTGGTGTCTTTATCCATGGAGCACGGAACAAACCTGATTATGGTCCATTATCCTGTTTTATCGCAAGACTTTTTTAAATTAAAGACTGGTGTAGCGGGTGCCATTATTCAAAAGCTCATAAACTACAATATAAAAGCAGCTGCTGTTATTCCCCAGGAGTTTATTCAAAAGGGCAGATTTAAAGAAATGGCCTTGGAAGCAAATAAAGGAAATCATTTTAGAATGTATGGAAGTAAAGAAGAAGCTGAAGAATGGTTATTACAAAAGTAAAATCTAGCCAGGTAAACAATTCCAAAAAGACAGAGTAATGAATTTATATCATTCTAGTTTTCTTCACCCTCCCTATAAAAAAACAGGGCATTGTCTCTTAAAACTTAAAAGACAATGCCCTTACCTTTAATCATCAATATGGCAATTTTCATCTTGTATTTTAGAACTCGTATATTATTAAAAATAGCTAAGAGATCCCTTAATAATTCCTATTAAGTATTCAGATTCCCGGCGGATATGATTAATTACTACCACTGCTATATCATTATTCCTTACTGCTTCGCTTTCTGCAGTAAGCTGATTTAAGAAACCTACAAAGCTCAAACTTTGATTCAGTGCAAATAAGGTAAATTGCTTGATGCTTTCCAGTAATACAGGACTCATTATACCCTTAGAGCTGATAAATGCTTGAATATAACGGACTGCCATTCCCTCTGCTTGGGAAAGCGCCTGTTCCCAGTTTTTCAGGTCTTCTACAAAATTTCCCTCCAAATTTTTGACAACCTGGCGAATCACTACAGTATGTTCACTTTCTTGATTTTTCCACAATTCTATTTCATCCAGTACCTTCAGTGGAGTTTTATCACCGTAACAATATTGCATAAAAATCACCCCTCCAATCATTCCGGTTATTAGGTAAAACCCTTACCTACATTAATATATGGCAATGAAAAGATTAGAGTGATTGTTTTTTCTTTGCCCTTAAAACATTAAAGATTATTTTTTCAATTTCATTAAAGACCTGCTAAATCCTATAAATGGGAACAAGGTGAAAATAAAACAAACCATAAGTGCCGCCATGACAATCACAGAAAAAAAGCCAAAATCAATTATCCTTGTGGTAATAAACCATATAGCAAGCATAATGGCAAAAATACTAGCCCACTTACCGCTCAGCTTCCAATTGACCAGAAGTACCTCCTCACGTGAATCCAAATCACTAAAAATCGGAGCTGTGCCAGCCTTTGCTCTGAAAATCTGATATCCTGAGGCTATAACCACTGGACTCCAACCGCTTGCTTCATAAAAAGCAAGCATGTCATCATTAATTTCCGTCTCTATGTTCAATGCATAATCAAAATCACACGGCTCTCCTTCTTCGAAGCGATAAAAAATACCCTTCATCCCAACCATGTGCCATCCTTTTTTACTCATGTCTTTCAAAAGCTTCATGTCACTTTCAGGGGTCATTGCCAAGCCACCACTCATTTTATATCTAGCCATTGTCTTTCCCTCCTAACCATTTTTCTGCAAGAGATATCAAGTTCTTACGATAATTCAAGTTCTTAATAAGAATCCTTCGCCCTTCCTCTGTAATTTCATAGCGTATCTTGGCATCCTCTTCGCCAATATCCACTATCCATCCGGCATTCTTTAGCTTCTTTAGGGTTGTATACATGGTTGCTGGACCAATCTGAACGGTACCCTCTGTCATGTCCATAATTTGCTGCATAATCCTATAACCATGAATTGGTTCAAGCATCGTTAGAAGAATTAAAAAAATACTATCTGTCAGTTCTCCCGTTTCATATGGACTTGTCTTTGCCATCCATAATTCCCCTCCCTATATCCATCATTGATATATTTATTATATCAATCATGGATATATATATCAATAATAAAATAAGTAAATTAGTCTTTTTCTTAAAATACATCAATCCGGACAATTATTTTTCTTCAAAAAATAACCCCCTGAAAAAAACTAATGATGGTTTGTTTTTCAAGGGGCAATATTTTTATTTTTCTCTAGCAAACGACTGTTTCTACAATAATCTGCAATTTTAATCGAACGAAATTATTTGAAGTTCAAAGTTTGTACCATAAAAAAATACCAGATCGCCCTCTATAATTACTTAATCTGATTTAATTAAGCTTTAAGCTTTTTTTGAACATACCTTAAGATTCTAGGGTTTATAATTAGGTAATTTATAATCATAATATACTGAAAGATATAACCAATAAACGCTTGGATGATTGCAACTCCTTTTGATAATCCAAAGGGCGTCATATCCCCATAGCCAACGGCAAATAGTGTTATAAAACTAAAGTAAATCGAGCGGGTAACAATATCTCTAAATTCTTCCTGATGGGCCACAGAAGAATAGTGGTCAACGATTACACCTACCTCCAAAATCTCTAAAACGATATAAATAACAGCGAAAAAAGAAGCTATGATAATAGAGATAACAAATAATATTATTATATTATAAAAGATAACTGTTCTTCTTCTCATAAATTAGACATTCCTCCCTTTATCAATACTTTGATAAATCATATGCGAATAAAGGAAGATTTATTTTGATAAAAAAAACTGCAAAATTGATAGTAGCTTTCAACAGACTTCTCTTTCTTAAATCTTAATCATATCATATTTTTATAGACAAGCTAATATATTAATAATAAAGTACATAATTCATAGTGGTAAAATGCAACCTTTTGCTAAAATTAGGAGGGAATACAAATGAGAAAACATTTTCAATCAGCACCCAACACCTTTAATTTTATAAATTATACAGGGTTGACAGGGTTATTTGCATTCTCTTTATTGAACCTGGCGGCACTGGTGGAATATATAAAATACTCATTAGGTATATCTAACCACTTCATTGCTCTGTTACCCGCTATTAAATTACTATTAAACATTGATCTTTTGTTTATAGTGGCCCTCATTTTAATATATAATACCATTGAGAAATTTTTAGACTTGAAGCTCCTCTTTACTATAGCCCTGCTGATAGGAATAGTTGGCACATCATATGTCCTAGTAAAGCACAAGCCTATCGTCTTAATTTCAGCCCTAGGCTTATATGGACTAGGAATTTCACTATACGCCAGTATCGCTGGGTTTGCGATTCTCAACCCCAAAAATGATCTCAGTCATAAAGCTAAGTATGATAAATTATAAAAAAGCTTTTACTACAGCTGCACCTATCCCCCCATTATTTGTTTTTGACTCCTCAAATTCGACCGAAACTTTACAATAACGATTATTTTATTGAGAAAAGAAACATCAAAAGGGTATTATCTCATAGATCACTATGAAATAATACCCTTACTTCTTTTTAATACAAACCCTATAAATTTTCAGAGCTTATTTGAAACACTTTTAATGACGATAGGCGCTATACCTATGTGCTTTTATTTCTTCTTAACAGGAATCCATACTTCACTATAGGCATAGTCCCTTTTATCTTCATTCATTTTAGTAAATGAAAAGGTAGGACTATTAATTACTTCGTAATTAGATGAAGGAAGCCATTCTGAGTATATCTTTGCCATTGTTTTTTGCAAGGTGGCAGGAAAGGGCCCTTCATTTGGAAATATGGCCCAAGTACAGGCATCAACTGGTACCTTTTCTAGTAAATCACTAACGTGATTTTTAGTTGTTAAAACTCCTATCAGATGAGTCAAGTATCCTTCTTCCTTTAAGAAATTTGCATCAGCCTCATAGGAAACATTGACAATTTCATAGGGTTCAATATTTTGAAGAGAATGCATCTCTTCTTTTTGTTCGTCGGTTATACTTTGGGCAAGCTTAACAATTTCGTTATTAACACCTTCAAATTGCATTGGGACACGTTTACTCACGCCAACTAAATTAAACGCTGGCTTATCCTCAATTCTAAATTCCATAGAACTTCCTCCCTTGACGGTTAATATAAATGAAAGCTTGGGAAATGATTTACTTATACCTTTTTTTATTACATCTGAGGGTAAAAAGCCACTCCACTTTTTAAATGCTCGAGTAAAGCCATCTATTGACTGATAGCCATATTTTAAAGCCACATCCGTTACCCTTTCTCCATGTAATAAATCTTTACTTGCTTCCGACAATCTTCTGTTTTTGATATATTCACTAAGGGTGAGGCCTGAAAGATAAAAAAATATCTTTCTAAAGTGATAATCAGAAACTCCAGCATATTTAGAAATCATTTCAAGTGACAGATCATCGGTTAAATGATCTTCAATATAGTCAATCACATGATTTAATTCCTTTAACATCATCTCCCTCCTTTCTTATCTACATAATATCAAAGCTATTTTAACGATGCTCGACCTTTTTTACACAAATAATATCGTATTGCTATATACTACAATTAAAATTAAGTCAATAAATTGGGTATTGTACAAAAGCTTGAATGAACTTAAGTTACAATACCCCTTTATTTTCATAATATTAATGGCGTTAAGTGTCTTTGTTGAAAGACTTGTAAAATAATTTTATATTTAAAACCCAACTAAAAATCTAATTACTAATCAATGGGAACTACATGGTTTCCTTTGAAAGTACTTGTTTATCCATATTACTACCTTCCATTCCCATTGTAAAAGCAGGGATTATTAATGACCATCCAAATAGATTCAACAATACACCTATGCCAACAGAACCTATGGTCAAACCGAAGTTAAGAAGATATAAAATTGGGATATATAAAACAAATATCATAAAAACACCTGGTATCATAGCTATGAACTTAAGAATATCATTTTTTACTAGTAACTGAACAAAGCAAAATAGAATTGAAAATGCTACGGGAAGTACGAAAACATATGCCGCCCCTTCAAGGTATATACTTGTAAGTATAGCCATAATTAGATTCAAAGCTATTCCTGCCAGCAGAAACTCCACTTCGCTATTATCCTTTCCTTTGAATTTGTTACTTGCAAAGCCAAAAACAAATATCGCTCCCACCATAATTGCTAAGTATAACAAGTTAGCATGAGGAATGTTTGGTAGGTATATTAAATTGAATTTCAGTCCATTAATCTTAGATAAAATATAAGAAATTAATGTTGCCAATATAGCAAGCACTATTATTGTTAAAGAAGTTGTTATTGTATTTAAAATGATTTTTCTAATATTAAGTTTTTCTTTTTTATATGCTAAAATTGTTAGGGCTATAAAACTGATTACTACAACAACAAGTAGTACGCTTGCAGTGTTTTCACTATATCTTACCACCATACTTGGGGATATATTAAAGAATATTTCATTTGTTGTTGATTCAAAATCTAATAACTTGTCCTTAGGGGTAAAAGCGAAACTTCTGGCAATGTTAAAAATTTGCTCCCCATAATGCTGGATTGAACTTAAATCAATATTTTCATAACTATCTTGATTCGTATGATAATAGTCAAGACTATCAACAACAGCGAAGTTTAAACCATTGAATTTGTACTTAAGAAATACTGAAAAATCGCTTCCATTTGGCATGTTTCTATAGATGTCAGTTGCAAATGAAAAAGCAAATGGATATTTTGCATTTTCAATAAAATATTTTATTAAAGCAGAGTTTTTATCTCCAGTTTCAAACATTATAACAGGTCCTTTGATACCTCTAGCTTCAATATTGACAACAAATTTAACATTTTTAAACGCTTCAACATTTTTTTCAAGTTCATTTACAGCTCCATCTAAATCTGCTTCTTCAGAATCAGTAAACAAAATTTGTATATCGTTTTCCAGTGGAATACTATGAGCTTTTATAGCCCTTATTGTTTCAAGTATTGTAACAACACCATATCCATCATCTCCGGCACCATACGATACTCCCTTTTGTGGGCTTTTATTTTTATAATCCCATCCATAGGCAGAATCATAGTGAGCAACCAACAAAATTGCATCATCTGATTTACCTTCTATTCTTCCATGAATATTTTTGATTTTATAACCAGGAAAGGTATTACTCTTTCTTTCAACGTCATATTCTGAAGTTACAGGATTTAATCCCATTTTTTCCAGCTCATCATAAAGATATTGATATATCTTCTCATGGGCTTCTACATCAATAATTGAGTGAGGTTCCTTTGCAATAACTTCTAAATGTTCTGCTGCATTTATAGCTGAAAATCTACTTTTATCAGCACCAGTATATACCTTAGGAGTTGATAATGTATGGAACCCCAGAAAAACTCCTATAGCCAAAACTATACTGAACGTAATAATATATTTTGTATGACCTTTCATAACTTTTTGCTTCCCCCTTATATTTATTGTTTTATTTTCTAATATCTATCAGTTGCTCACGTTCACTGTAAATCTTTTCTTTATAAAATCATATCCGGATATTAAAGCAGTTAAGCCCTAACTCAATAACATTACCTACTTAATATAATTAGGTATTAACCTAAAAAAATGCCTTTCTATATTCTAGGGAGCTTTGCTTTGAAAAGTTCTTCATTTTGCTCGGCTCCTTATCTACAGTATAATAATTTTGTAAAACATATACTTAATTACAGTTAACAATTATTGAGTAATTTTCCTAGCAACCAAGGTATCTATCAGTTTGTATAATAGTAATAAGCCTAAAAAAGCTAATGAGTACAATCCTAACATAAAGTTAATTGCAAATAACCAAAACCTTCCCCCTAAGCCAATGCTTATCATAACTTGAATTAGTATTATTGTAAGAACGAAAATCATCACATACCCGATAAGATAGTAATGGCTAGGCAACTCAAATATTCCAGTATTTTTGGAAAGTGAAGTAAACTCATTTACTTGAAATTGACTTATAGCCGTTCTTACTGCTTCATCTTTTGTTTTGCCGTTTGCTTCTAAATCTTTTACAAAGTCATTTAAATACTGTTTTAGATCCTCCTTCTCATCTTTCTTCATTATTAAGCTGTTAACGTACGAATCTATATTATCACTCTTTCTGTAAATCGCATTCACCTTAATGTGGTCTACATAGTTTAAAACGCTCCATACGAATGCACTCCCTATAGCAGTTCCATATGTTATAATTTCAAATCCTATATTAATATCAGGGTTAACTTTATTATTATAAAGCGAAAGCACAAATAGTATCATGGAAAGTAGCAATAACCATAGGTATCGAATATCTGATAGGTTGAATATCTTTTTTATCCATAATTTCATAAATATAACCTCCTAAATAAATTTTCCAACTATCTGGACTGTTTCTTTCCAGTCATTAATTAACTGAGACAACTGCTTTTTTCCTAGTTCGGTTATCTTGAAATATTTCCTACGGCCACCACCGGATTCATCTCCCCAATAAAACTCAATAGCTTTTTGACTTTCCAGCCTTTTTAGCGCCAGATACATGGTAGCCTCCAGTATTTCAAAGGCACCCTCCGTTTTCATTTTTATTATTCTTGATATTTCATAACCATAATTATCACCATTACTTAATACACTTAAAATAAGTATGTCAATAGTACCCTTTAACATTTCCTTATTCAAAATATCACCACCCTTAAGAGTACATAATATTATTATGTACTTAATTATTATTAGATTATCACAACTACTCAATAATGTAAAGTACATATTTTTTATGAGTTTCTTTTTCTCTTCTTATTTAAGTCTTTAAGTAAATTATCTAATACATCCTTAAACCCAATTTGCTATAATCGCACCGCAAGAAAATATCATGATTACCCTTGGCATACAAATCTTTTTGGGCAATCGCCATAACCTTCAGTGCTATCAAAATAGACCCATCACCTTTTTTACTATTATGGATTACTTCCTGCAATCCAATGCTGATTGTTCCCATAGAAAAAAATATCTCCAACCATTTAGAAATGGTTGGAGATACAAAAGCTTTTATGTTTAATCTGTCTATTTGACAAGGCCAGTTAATAATAACGCTCCTCTTTAGGTTACAGATAGCATATTGTATAATTTCAACAATCGTACGTCATCTTTAGATACTTTGAGTTGATTAATCAGAGCAGAATCTTCTATCAAACGAGTTTTTGATAACAGCATTTTAGTGGCAATAGGCATCATTGGCCTAGATGAAAATCCGTTAAACAGTCCCCATTTTGTGTCAGAATCCAAATATGAGGCAAGTATCTGAATACTGGCCTTTTCCATAGGTGTGTCCTTGTTATTAAGGGAGATATGGGTAAGTGCATCATAATGTTCAATAAATCCCCAATAAGTATTTTCACAGTTCTGATAGTTTGCAAAATCTTTATAGTTCATATACATCATAATTTTATATTGATGATTTTCTGTTTCAGAGAGTACATCGAATACACAACGTATAATATTGTTGCTTCGTCCATCATAAAGATAGGAGTAGAATTGCGATGCCCCACTGAAAAAGGCAGGATTATTATTCTGAGAAGAGATAACAGTACGTTTCGGTGGACAATAGAGCAATTGTTCAACATGAATTTGCAGAGCATCAGCAATTTCATATAGTGTTGCTATATCAACGGAGATTTCTCCTCTTTCATATTTGGAGATTGTAGATTTACTTTTGTAAAGCACATTGGATAATTGATCCAATGTTAATTTTCTCATTCTTCTAAAAGTCCTAATTTGCTTGCCAATCTGTATATTAATCTCAGACATCATTTTTCCCACCTTTATTTAAAAGTTTCGTATAAATACACAAAAGTTCGAGATTTGGATAGTTTTTACTGTATACAAGGATTTTAACATAGGAGAAGAAAAAAATCTATTTTAAATAGAAAAATCATAAAAAAAATCCACTTACAAGAAACTTCAACCCTTTTGACTGTAAAAATTTTGATTGTTAAAATGAGTTATGCGGTAGAATGACTTACGAATGAATGTCATTTAATTACGTAAGTACAGATAAAATATAAGGTTTTTAAGTAATGAACAGGAGTGATAAAAACATGTATAATTTCGACGAAATTATTGACCGTAGACATACAAATGCTATGAATACGGATGGGTTCCGCAATTATATTTTCAATGCAGATGAGACAATGACATTTCCTTATAAAGATGAAGAATTTATAAGGATGTGGGTTGCAGATATGGAATTTGCAACACCAGATGTTGTAATCGATGGTATTAAAAAACGTTTGGAAAAACGTATTTTCGGATATACCAGAGTATTCGAAAACAGCTATTATGAGGCCTTTGCGAATTGGTGTATGAAACGTTATGGATGGACATTTGATAAAAAGGAGCTAGTTATGTCAAATGGTATTATACCGGCATTGTTTGAGTTAGTAGATTATATTTGTAAAGAGGATGAAAAAGTTCTGTTTTTAACTCCGTCCTACGCATATTTCAAGTATGCGGCTGATTTTAATCATAGAGAGTGTGTATGCTCAAATCTAATTAATGAGGATGGATATTATACAATAGATTTCGAGGACTTGGAAAGAAAAGCTGCAGATGATAAAACAACACTCTTTATCCTTTGCAATCCTCACAATCCTACCGGGCGTGTGTGGAAAGAGGATGATCTGAAGAAAATCGGAAGAATTATAGAAAAGCATCAGCTTTGGGTTATTACTGATGAAATCCATTGCGACTTAATTCGCCTTAATCAAGTACACATTCCCCTAGGGAAGATTATGCCAGATTATAAAAAACTGATTACATGCATGGCACCTAGCAAGACATTTAATATAGCTGGCCTGATGCTTTCACATATTATTATTCGTGAAGAAAGTCTTAGAGAAATATGGCTTAATAGACATTATAATTTTGATAATCCTCTGAGTATTGCGGCTGCACAGGCAGCATATGAAAATGGAGAAATATGGCTTGAGGATTTACGAGCTTATCTGGATGAAAATTTTAGATTCACACAAGAGTATCTTTCTCAAAATTTACCAAATTCAAAATTTAGAGTATCTGAAGCCACTTATCTTGCATGGGTGGATTTAAGTACTTATTTTGAGAAGGATGAGAATTTGCCTTTGTTTTTTGCATATAGAGCAGGGGTTCTACTTGAGGGTGGAGATATGTTCGTTCAGAATTCTGATGGTTTTATCCGATTAAACCTGGCATGTCCAAAGTCTGTGCTGGTAGAAGGTTTGAAACGAATATGTGAGGCAGTCAATACAAAGCATAATGAAAAATTCACAGGGGTTTAAGTTGCACCAGCTTATGCCCCATGGGGAGATTTACAGAACAAATAGCTGTTTTTCAGGCCATTTTTTGTTCCATAATACCTAATCTTAACAAAAAATGAGGTGCTATCTCTTAAAACTCTAAGATATAGCACCCCTACTTTATTCAATAACAAATCTCTTTAATCATTGGTATATAATGCTTTTAGCCCTATTTATTTCTTATTTTGTAATGCCAGCTGATTGGTCTTTGTTGATAATGGCCGCCTGGGCCGCAGCCAATCGGGCTATGGGTACCCTGAAGGGTGAACAGGAGACATAATCTAATCCTAATAAATGGCAGAATTCGATGGAGCTGGGTTCGCCCCCATGTTCCCCACAAATTCCAAGCTTTATTTCTGGCTTAGTCTTTCTTCCCAGCTCTACCGCCAGCTTCATCAGCTTACCCACTCCATTGCGGTCAATCCGTTGAAAGGGGTCCTTCTCTAAAAGCCCCTTATCTAAATATTCCTTAATAAAGGCCCCTGCATCATCCCTTGAAAAGCCATAGGTCATCTGGGTTAGGTCATTGGTTCCAAAGGAAAAGAAGGCAGCTTCAGTGGCAATTTCATCGGCTGAAATGGCTGCCCTGGGTACCTCAATCATGGTTCCTACCTGGTAATCGACCCTAAAGCCAGCTTCAACAAACACTTCTTCAACTGTACGTTCTATTATATCCTTAATATACTTCAGTTCCTTTAAATCCCCCACCAAGGGTACCATAATTTCAGGCTTTACAGTGATCCCCCTTTTGGTCTGCATATGAACCGCTGCCTCCATAATGGCTTGAACCTGCATTTGATAAATCTCTGGGTAGGTGATGGCTAGCCTACAGCCCCGATGCCCCAGCATGGGGTTAAATTCATGAAGGTCATTTACAACGTCCTTCAGCTCATGATAGGAGACACCCATTTCCTTTGACAATTCCAATATATCTTCCTCTTCATGGGGTAAAAATTCATGAAGGGGTGGGTCCAGCAGCCTGATGGTCACCGGTAAGGGCCCCATTACTTCAAATATATTGATAAAATCCTGTCTTTGCATGGGTAATAGCTTCTCTAATGCCTTTTTCCGCTGTTCCAGGGTTCTGGCTAAAATCATTTGACGAACTACTGGAATTCTGCTTTCTTCAAAAAACATATGCTCTGTTCGGCATAGCCCTACTCCCTCAGCACCAAACTCCTTAGCCTGACTGGTGTCTCGTGGCGTATCAGCGTTGGCCCTTACCTTTAATTTTCGATACTGGTCTGCCCAACCCATAAAGACTTCAAAATTACCTGTCAGCTGTGGGTCCTTGGTTTTAATTTCACCTGCATAGACCTCTCCTGTATTTCCATTTAAGGAAACATAATCCCCTTCTCGTAGGGTTAGTTCCCTTACTCTGACAATTTTCTGGGCTTCATCTATTTTTAATTCACCGGCACCGGCAACACAGCATTTACCCATTCCTCTGGCCACCACCGCAGCATGGGAGGTCATGCCACCCCTGGCAGTTAAAATTCCCACAGATGCTACCATTCCTTCGATGTCCTCTGGGGAGGTTTCATGTCTAACCAAGATCACACTTTCTCCGGAATTACTGGCCTTTACCGCATCCTCTGGGGTAAAGTATAGCCTTCCCGAGGCAGCCCCTGATGATGCCGGCAGTCCCCGGGTAATCACCTCTGCCTTTTTTAATTCAACCTCATCAAAGGCTGGGTGCAGCAATTGATTTAACTGCTGAGGTTCAACCCTCAGGATGGCGTCTTTTTGATCGATTAGACCCTCTGAAACCATATCTACTGCAATATTAATGGCAGCCAGGGTAGTTCGTTTTCCATTTCTTGTTTGAAGAATATAGAGCGCTCCTCGTTCAATGGTAAATTCAATATCCTGCATATCCCGATAATGGTTTTCTAGCAGATGGGTTACTTCAATAAAACGCTGATAGGCCTGGGGCATTTTTTCCTTCAAGGCTTCAATGGGCTGGGGAGTTCTAATACCTGCCACCACATCTTCCCCCTGAGCATTCATTAAAAACTCACCAAAAAGCTTCTTTTCTCCGTTGGATGGATTTCTGGTGAAGGCCACACCTGTTCCAGAGGTATCCCCCATATTACCAAAGACCATTGATTGTATATTGACTGCCGTACCTAAATGTTCAGGAATTTCATGGATTTTACGATATACCTTGGCCCTTGGATTATTCCATGACTTAAATACCGCTTCTACGGCCATCAATAGCTGTTCTCTGACATCCTGGGGAAATTCTATGCCCGCTTCCCTGGCAATAATCTTTTTGAATTCTTCCACCAGAAACTTTAAATCCTCTGTTGTTAAATCAACGTCTTGATTCACATTTTGATCTAGTTTTCTCTTTTCCAAAATGGTATCAAATTTATATTTTTTTACCTCCAGCACCACATCCCCAAACATTTGAATGAACCTGCGATAGCTGTCATAGGCAAAACGTTCATTGTTGGTGGCCTCTGCCAGGCCCGCAACCGATTCATCATTTAAGCCTAAATTCAATATGGTGTCCATCATACCAGGCATGGAAAAAACTGCGCCGGATCGGACCGATACCAGCAAGGGATTGGATATATCGCCAAAGCGTTTTCCGGTATTTTCCTCAAGTCTGCTTAAATGTTCAAAAATTTCAAGCTTCAATGCCTCCCAGAGCTTTGAGCCCTGTTGATAATATTCATTACAGGCCTCTGTTGTGACTGTAAACCCTGGTGGAACCGGTAAGCCAATCCGGGTCATTTCTGCAAGGTTGGCACCCTTTCCCCCCAGTAGGGACTTCATTGACATATTTCCTTCACTAAAGCCGTATACAAATTTTTTCATCTTTTAAACCTCCGATTTTATCTATCTACCATTATTGAATTTATATCCAATTTCTTTGAAGATTTCTAAAATAATACTGGCGCTTTCCTCCACTGCCTTTGAAGAAACATCAATAACGGGGCAGCCTACCTTTTTCATGATAGCCTCAGCATAGTCAAGCTCCTCTAAAACCCTTTCCATACTGGCATAGTTGGCTTCATGCTTAAGGCCCAGGGCCTTTAGCCTTTCCTGTCTAATTTCAATTAGCTTTAAGGGATTGGTCGTTAAGCCAATAATCTTCCGATTGTCTACCTCGAATAGCTCCTTAGGAGGATTAACCTCTGGCACCAGGGGTACATTGGCCACCTTTAAATTCTTATGGGCTAAATACATACTCAAGGGGGTCTTGGAGGTTCTTGAAATGCCTACCAAAATAATGTCAGCCTTTTTCAAGCCCCTTGGGTCCTTGCCATCATCATATTTAACAGCAAATTCAATGGCCTCTACCTTTTTAAAGTACTTTTCATCCAGCCTTCTGATCAGCCCCGGCTCCCTCTTAGGCATATTTTTAAAAACCTGCTCCATAGCTCCAATAACGGGAGACATAATGTCAATATAGGGAATTTGATATTTTTCAGCCTCCACCATTAAGTCATTTTTTAGCTCCTCCACCACCATGGTAAATAGAATAACGGCCTGTTCTTCCTTGGCTTCGGTAATTACCTCATCTATTTGCTGCTTTTCGGTTATAAAAGGAAATCGTCTGATTTCGTAATCTTCAATATTAAATTGACTAATGGCAGCCTTCGCCACTTGTTCACCTGTTTCACCAATTGAGTCAGATAGCACGTAGATTACACAATTATTCTCTTCCATCTTCTACCTCCTATTCTCTGCACAGCTCAACCAATAGCTTGGTGACGCTGCTCTTAGAAATCTTTCCCACAACCTTAAGCCTTTCTTTTCCTTCAATTCTTTCCTTCTCTACCACTGGCAAGCTGTCTACCTCATGATCAATAATTTTAATTGCCGCCTGCAGGGCATTTTCATCCGGCATCACTGTAACAATATTGGGCCATCTGGTCATAATCATCCCCACGGGAACCTTATTGATATCGGTACCGCCAATGGCGCTTTTTAAAAAATCCTTTCTGGATACTACACCAGCCAGATATCCTTTAGATGAAATCACGAAAACTGTACCAACATCCTCTAAAAAAAGAGTTACAATGGCTTCGTAGACAGAGGTTTCTTCGGTGACAAAGGCAGGAACAGACATAATGTCAGACACCTTAATATTTTTCACCTGTTGGGAAAACAGATTAATATCCGACTTGCCCGAATAAAAATACCCTACCTTTGGTCTGGCATCTAAAATACCTGACATGGTTAGAATGGCCAGGTCTGGTCTGAGGGTGGCCCTGGTCACCTTTAGCATAGCTGCAATTTGTTCACTGGTGATGGGCTCCCTTTCCTTGACAATCTCAACTATTTTTTGCTGACGATTTGATAATTCGATATCACTCACCCCTTTGTGCTACTCTATATGTTATTATGTTATATTATATAAATAATGTATCACATAAAGTGCTTATTTGCTATACTTTTTTATTCATAGAAAGTTTTGCAACTCATAAGAATTCTGTAACTCATTGAAATACCAGGCTTTTTTATGCCCAACCTGAGTATATTCTGTTATTCCTAAATATAGTTTTTTTCCAAACCACTTAATTCAAATATCACATGACTAGACCTACTGGCCAATCATTCAAAAGTACTGTAAAGTATTAAAAATACAAATCTTACGTTCGACTTCTTATTATTTTGCAGTTTCTGAATAATATTTTGACTTTTTCTCTACTTCTTTGCTTCACATTATTATTTCACTGAGCAAATGGCTAGTTTTAATACCTTAACATTTGTAATTAGGCTATAATATTTCGACATCAGAATTTGACATGTTAAGACATTCTACTATATTATAATAGTTAATAATTGGAAAAGAGGGGGAAAAATCTATATGTATTTTAAAATTTTAGATAAATTCGGGAAGTGATTTTCCCGCAGTTATTCTGATTTGTATTTTACAACAAGAGTCCGAAATTATTTATAACAGTTTATACAATTGAAATTTCAAGCAAGCTACAATTATTATATTGCCAAAATTTTAAATTAGAAAAATATTACTGTATGGAGGAATTGTTATGACGATAATTAATGATATGGTCACTTTCGGAGCTAAATTTATCTACTATACCATTCCTATTGCAACGGTTATTATTGTAATTGTTCTTATAAAGAAAAATATTGAACAAAGAACAAGAATTGCTAATGATTTAATTTGTTTATCTTCTCCCGATAGCTTTAAATTAGTTTTTGCATTCATAATTTCAAGTTTCTATTTAATTGTATTAACGAAACTTTTTATTCCTTCATTTACTAAAGTTTTTGAAATAACAATACCACAGTATTTTGATGGATGGTATCAATTACTTTGGGTAGCTAATATAAGAAGCTTATCCTATCGACTTCTTGTTAATGATATGTTGCGAGAAGCATCAATTCTAATTGGTTATGATGTAGATTTAGTTTTTTTCATAATAATCTCTTCATTATTATTTGTCATTCCTTATTTAATTTATCAGGGATTACAGAAAAGTATGATTTGTCAAAGTGGTGTGCTTGTATCAAATAAGCTGATCAAATGGGAAGATTTTCAATGTGCTAAATGGGAGGGGCCTATAGAAAAAAATAATAAAGCGCATTATTTTTTATGGCTATATATTGGAGATTCTAGAAGATCTAAAAATTGGGATGATCCATTTAATACGCTAAAATTAAAGGTTAAAGCAGAAGATAGAGAAAGAATAAACAGTTTGATAGAAGCAAATAATCAGTAGGTTTACGCTAGTTTCTATCATATCTTCAAAAAAACAGCAGGAAATTAATTCCTGCTGTCAGTATTTGACCTGCTTTAATTGATGTTAATATTTTAATTTTTCTTCTAAATAGGTATTTAAATCAGCAATGGCAATTCGCTCCTGCTCCATGGTATCACGATGCCTGATGGTGACGCTTTGATCCTCCAGGGATTCGTAGTCAAAGGTGATACAGAAGGGGGTACCAATTTCATCATGACGTCGATAGCGCTTACCAATACTGCCGGCATCATCATAATCCACCATGTATTTTTCAGACAGCATTTCGTAGATTTTTCCCGCCTCATCCTTAAGCTTTTTGGTCAATGGAAAGACAGCTGCCTTAAAGGGAGCCAAAGCCGGATGAAGCTTCAATACTACCCTGGTATCATTTTCGTCTACCTGTTCTTCATGGTAGGCGTCTACCAAAAATGCCAGAGTGACCCGATCTGCCCCCAGGGATGGTTCAATACAATAGGGAACATATTTTTCATTGGTTACCGGGTCTTGATAATTGAATTCTACCCCTGAATGTTCACTGTGCCTTTTTAAATCAAAATCTGTACGGTCTGCAATGCCCCAAAGCTCACCCCAGCCAAAGGGAAAGCGATATTCAATATCGGTGGTGGCATTACTGTAGTGGGAAAGCTCTTCAGGAGAATGCTCCCTCAATCGAATATTTTCTTCCTGCATATTTAGGTTTAATAACCAGTTTTTACAGAAATCCGACCAATATTGGAACCATTCTAAATCCTCTCCTGGCTTACAGAAAAACTCCAGCTCCATTTGCTCAAATTCCCTGGTTCTAAAGGTGAAGTTACCTGGCGTAATTTCATTTCTAAAGGATTTACCAATTTGGCCAATACCAAAGGGAACCTTCTTTCTGGAGGAACGCAGTACATTTTTAAAGTTTACAAAGATTCCCTGGGCAGTTTCTGGCCGCAGAAAGATTTCTGTACTGGAGTCTTCTGTTACACCCTGGTAGGTCTTAAACATTAGATTAAACTGTCTTATATCAGTATAGTCCATGGCACCACAGGCAGGGCATGCAATCTGATTATCTTCGATAAATTTCTTCATCCGCTGATTCTCCCAACCATCAACAATAATCTCTTCATCGCCTTTAGCCGCATAATCTTCTATTAGCTTATCGGCACGATAGCGGCTTTTACACTTTTTACAATCCATTAAAGGGTCATTAAAGCCCCCTACGTGGCCCGAAGCCACCCATACCTGAGGATTCATTAAAATGGCTGAATCCAGTCCGACATTATAGGGGTTTTGCTGAATAAACTTTTTCCACCATGCCTTCTTTACATTATTTTTTAATTCAACCCCCAGGGGCCCATAATCCCAGGTATTGGCCAACCCTCCGTAGACCTCTGAGCCTGGAAAAATAAAGCCCCTTGATTTTGCCAAAGATACAATTTTGTCCATTGACACTTCCATATCATTCCCTCCTAAAAATAATAAAAAAATAAAAGCCCTCCATCCCCTTAGGGACGAAAGGCTTTTCTTCCGCGGTTCCACCCTAGTTGGTACATTACTGTACCCACTTTCTATGCTGGCTCAAAAGCGCCCTTCATGAAAGCGCTGTATTGGGCTTGCACCATCCCCAACTCGCTTAAAACAGTCCTTTTCATTACTCCTCTTTTTCACAGCCAATCTATTCATTAATTGCTATTAAATTTACCAAATTATCGTTTACTTGTCAATGGTTTTTAGCGATTTTTTATGCTGCTATTCTTCTTCATCATCTTTGTCGTCACCTAAAATGTTATCGATCTCTTCCTTCTTTTTACTTTTATCGGACCGCATCATGTTCCTGAGCTCATTGACCTTATCTTCGGCCATGTCATTTAAATCAACTACTTCGCCATTTGACTTGACAATTTCTATGGTGGCCCGACTGGCCAGGGCTGTAGACACCCCTAAAATAGAAACCAAGGGAGCTAACACCACACCAACGGCCCCTGCAGTAACAGGAATGTTTAGAAGTACCTCTCCATCCTTCTTTAAAATAATTTTAGTGACATTACCCTTTTTAATAATGGCCTTCAGCTTTTCAATTACTTCATTTCCTGCAATTCCCATGGTTTCAGTCCAGTTTCGGCCAGTTTTGTCCTCTAGCTCTATAAGGGCCTCCACCACATTTCCATCGTACTTTTCCAATACCTCTTTGGCTTCCCGATAGGATACCCCTGTCCGCTCTCTTATAATGTCAATTTTTTCGAGATTAATTTCCATTTTCCTCAACTCCTTAAGATAATTTATCAAGCATTTCTAAACTTTTGAATTGATATTTATTAATATGCACCATCATATACTTTTTTAACAGTTGATTCAGCTCATTCATTAAACTTTTTTTAATCTTTAAGGTGCTTATTTCTGATAATTCCTTTTCCATTAAATAATTGGCCAGCCGAATAGTAGTTTCCGACACACCTATGGCAAAGGGGTCTTCATGAAAGCAATGGGGACATAGAATTCCACCAGCTTCTATGCTAAAACGTACTGTATTAAATTGAGTACGCCCACAGCCCACACAACCCCTTAAATGGGGTTTAAAACCGGAATAGGCCAAAAGCTTCAATTCAAAGGCCCTGACAATGGTTTCTGGTACGATATCCCTTTCCAGGAGTACCGTTAATGTTTTTTCCAACAGGTTGAAAAGTCGATTATTGGTCTGCCCTTCATTGGTAACCACCTCGATTAGCTCCAGTACATAGGCGCCGTAGGTCAGCTTATCCAGGTCTTCTCTAATGCCATAAAATATTTTTTTAGATTCACACTGATTAACTGTATAGAGGCTTTTTCCCTTAAATAGAATAAAATCACTGTAGCCAAAGGGTTGAATACCAGCTAGCAGATTGCTCTTGGGCCTTCTTGCCCCCTTGGCAATGGCATTTACCTTGCCCAGCTTTCTAGTAAAAAGGGTTAACATGCTGTCAGTTTCTCCATATTTTCTATTCTTTAATACAAAGGCTTCTGTATTGATCAGCATGAATCATTCCCCCGTTTAAATTATTTTACAGCTCGATTTTTGCTTTCCTCTTCTATTCTATGCATTTCCTCTTTTTTTGCCGGATAACTTTTATAACATAAGTAGGCCTCCAGGCTCCCGGTTTTTTCAAAGACATTCCAGAAAATTTGATCAAGCATTTGTCAGGTCCCCTTTCATATTTATGTATCCTGAATTTATTTTCTGTAATCTGGGACCGACTATACATTGTAAATTTTGTTATTGGAATGCTATCTTATTCATACCCAAAACCCTTTAATATACTATCACGATTTCGCCAATCTTCTTTAATTTTAACCCAAAGCTCCAGATAGACCTTTGAACCTAATAAAGCTTCGATGTCCTCCCGGGCACTTTTCCCAATTCCCTTTAATTTTCGCCCATTTTTTCCGATAATGATCCCTTTGTGGGATTTACGTTCACAATAGATGGTACTGTGTATATCAATAATCCCCTGATCCTCTCGCTTTTTCATCATTGAAACCTCCACAGCCACCCCGTGGGGAATTTCCTGCTCGGTATAATGGAGTATTTTTTCCCTGATAATCTCCGCCACGATTACCCTTTCTGGCTGATCAGTCACCATATCTGCCGGGAAATACTGTGGGCCCTCGGGTAAATAGCCTACTATTTTTGCAATTAGTGAATGTAGATTGGCTCCTTCAAGGGCAGAAATACCAATAATATCTTGAAAAAGTCCAGTGGCCTCATAGGCATCGTATAGCTTACGAAAGGTTTCTTGGTTCATCTTATCTATTTTATTCATGACCAATATAACCGGTGTCTCTACCCCCTGCAGCTGTTCCATAATAAATCGATCTCCAGGGCCAATCGACTCCCCCTCATCCACTACAAACAAGATAACATCCACCTCTCGAAGGGTTTCCTTGGCCACCTTAACCATGTATTGTCCCAGCTTATGCTTAGGCTTATGGATTCCAGGGGTATCTAAAAAGACAATTTGGTGATTTTCTCCTGTATGAATGCACTGTATTTTGTTTCTGGTGGTTTGGGGCTTATCAGAGATAATGGCTATCTTTTCACCGATAAGCTGGTTCATTAAGGTTGATTTGCCCACATTGGGCCTTCCGATAATTGTAACAAAGCCTGATTTATATTTCATTTTCTCCTCCTGCCTTAAGCTGAATTTCACGGTTATTAGGGAAAATAATGACCCATGTATTTCCCTTATTGACTAAAAGTCTTTGTCCATTTTCATCACGATATTCCGTAGGAGATCGGTGGGAATCCTTACGCCAGGTAATGGGAACGGCCTTGCCATTAGTAATATAAACACCATTTCCTTGACTTATCAGCTTCATATCCCTTCTTCCCTCGGTATCACCGGGTATATGCTTAATCTCTGTATATTGAACAATAATATTTTTGGTTGTCAGCTGGTTTTGATTATTTTCGTCTATGTGGGGCCCGCCGTACTGAAAGCGATTATATAGACCAGATTCTTCGTTGTATTCAAAGCTGGTGGTTATTCGATTGGTAAAGGGCAGATCCACTTTATTAGCCTCTACACCCTGGGGTGTGGTGTCTTCATCGTAAAAATTCAGCATTGGCTGAAGATTTTCAGTGATCTCCGTTCTATATTTTTCACGTTCCCAACCCAACATAATCTTTTCAGCGCTGGTATAAACGCTATGCTCGTACATTCCCTTTTTCTTCCTTCGTTCCGCATCACGCCAGAACATAATGGTATCTAAATAGGATAGCCCATTTAAATTATCTACCTTTAGATTGGCTATTTCAGCATAGGCCTGGTCGCTGCCGCCATAATGAACAAATATGGCATCGTGGTTAAAGGCAAAATCTAGGTAATAGTGTCTGGCACTACGGACAGGGCCTATTTTTTCAGCATCAAAGTCTTGAAACACCGCCAATAGTCTTGTAATATCGCCTTCAGCCAGGGTTTCATAAATAATATCGGCCTGGGATATACCGCTCTGGGGCAGGGCCGCCCGAAGGTTATTAATCATTACTGCTACAGGTCTGCGTTTAGCAGCAGCCTCATCTATGTACAGTCCTGTTAAAGGATTGACAGCCATTCCCTCGGGAATACCCTCTTCCTCAGGGATCACCACCTCTACAATGGGGGGCTCTTCTGCAATATCCTGATCTTTATTGCAGCCATTAATTGAAATTAACAAAATAGCTGTCAGTATAAATAGAGTGGTTTTTTTGATCATCCGCCGCATTTCATCATTCCTTTCAGTACTTTATTCAGGCTTATCTTGACATTAGGTTGGTATTTATTTAATCGCCTTGATAGAGTTAATTTAACCAAATAGCTGAAACAGTATAATTGTTATTATTGTACCCAATGCTGCTCCCCCGATTACTTCGGCAAAATTATGTATTTTCCCCTCTATTCTGCTCTGGCATACCAATAGGGCCATTAGAATGGAGAGGGTTGCAATAAAGGTGTTTTCTGAAATGAAGGTAATGGCCGTAGCCAGGGAAAAGGCCACAGCCGCATGACCACTGGGCATTCCGCCCTGTAGTGGAGTTCCCCGGCCAAAATAGGCCTTCATACTGATTACAGCAATAATAACGATAATAAAAACGATAAAGGTAATATGTATGGGCGACTGCCTGACCCGATGGAGTACCATCAGGGTATAGGGATTAATTCTTTGAAAAAAGATGAAGTAGGCAACAAAGATAGAATTAATGGCAGCAATTAAAACTGCACCAGCCGCAACATTTTTGGCGATTTTGGCGAAGATATGGTATTGATCTGTAATTAAATCAATGGCCGCTTCGATGGCTGTATTAATCATTTCAGCAATAATAACCAGTGAAATGGTCAGTAGAAGAATTAAAAATTCAAAGCGACTCAGCTCGAAAAACAAGCTGAAAATCAAAATAGCAATTGAAACAAAAAAGTGAATTTTCATATTCCGCTGGGTCTTTAAGGCATAAAGAATCCCTTCAATTGCATAGTTAAAGCTGTCGATTAATTTTCTTACCTTCATTCCCCTAACCCCATTATTCACGTATTTGACCAATTAATTTCAATACTGCCTCTTCCTTACTTCTCATCTGGGCCTGACTGCTTTCATCCTGATGGTCATAGCCCATTAAATGAAACATACTGTGGACAACTAAAAATGCCATTTCCCGCTGAAAGCTATGGCCGTACTCCTCTGCCTGCTCCAGGGCCCTTTCCACAGAAATAACAATGTCTCCTAATAGCTTCTCTTCTCCCTGGGGGAAATCATCCTCCACCAGGGGAAAGGAAAGGACATCTGTTGCATAGTCCTTTCCTCTGTACTGTTTATTTAATTCCTGTATTTCCTGGTTTCCTACCAAAGACAAGCTTACCTCATAATCTGAATCCCAGCCTTCATAGGCAAGGCTATGAGCCACTGCCTCCTCCAATAGTTTTTCCAAGCTTTTATCGATCTCTTTGTTTTGACGATTATCAATGACCAGACTCAATGGCCTTCCTCCCCTTTGCTTCCTTCATATCCAAATCAGGATATTCAATTCGTTCATGGAATATACCTAGAATAACATTGATGAATGCCTGCTTGATACTTTCCAGCTCCTTTAAGGTTAAATCACAATCCTCTAACTGGCCATCCTCAAGCTTATCCTTAATTATCTTTTCAATCATTTTTTGAATTTTATCTCGATTGGGAGCCGACAGACTTCGAACCGCCGCCTCTACAGAATCGGCCAGCATAACAATGGCGGTTTCCTTTGTCTGGGGCTTTTTCCCCTTATATCGAAAGCTTTCCTCATCAACCTTTTCACCATTTTCACCATTCAGCGCCTTGTGGTAAAAATAAGCCACCAGCGTATTGCCATGGTGTTCATTAATAAAAGCAGTGATTTCACCCGGTAGCTTATGTTTTTTAGCCAGTTCAAGACCATCCTTCACATGATTGGTAATAATCAGACTGCTGAGGGACGGACTGATTTTATCATGGGGATTTTCAGACGTCAGCTGATTTTCCTTAAAGAAGTAGGGCCTTGAGGTTTTCCCAATGTCATGATAAAAGGCACCGGTTCGGGCTAACAGGGAATTGGCTCCAACGGCATTGGCAGCAGCTTCGCTGAGATTTCCCACAATAATACTATGATGATATGTGCCAGGGGCTTCTATTAATAGCTTTTTTAATAATGGATGATTGGGGTTTGACAGCTCTAAAAGTTTTAGCGGGGTGACTACCCCAAATACTGATTCCCACAGGGGCAGAGAACCTACCGTCAGCACTGCACAGAAAATACCGTTTAATGCTCCATAAAACCCATTGGTTAAAACACTACTCACCTCATGGCTGTTGATAAAGCCAATACCAATTACCGTTACAATATGGGCAAGGCTGACCAAAATCCCCGATAAAAAAATGCTCCCCCGCTGCTGGGAATTCAATACACTAAAAATCCCTACAGTTCCCCCCACCAGGGTCATGAAAATTAAACTAATATTATTCCCCGTAATCAATGCCACCAATAGGCTTAAAACGAGGTTTACCAAAAATGAAAAACGAGCATCGGTCAGAATGGCTAAAAGCATAGCCCCTGCTGCCACAGGCATGACATAAATCGAAATAATGGAGCTGGCCTTTGAAACAATTAATATTGTAATAAAAATGATCATAATCATCATAAGGGTGCCTGGTTTTTCCAGTAATTGCTTATTAAACACCATAAGATAAGCCATAATCAAAAGCTCCACCATCAGCACAATCAAAGCGATTCCAGTATAGAGCATAAAGTCGATTCGGCTGTATTCCGTTAGCAGCCCCAGCTCCCGCAGCAGGTTTAAGCGGTCATAGGTGATGGTTTCACCCTCTCTTAATATGATGTCACCCTTACGAATCATTACTTTTTCTACGTTTTCTCTGGCCTCTTGACGTTTTTGTTCAGTGGCCTCAATATCCATAAATTGATTAGGCCGAATGGTTGCATTAATCAGAGAGATAGATAACTCCTGCAGCCCTTCGTCAAAATCTGTCAAAGTTAACACATATTCTTTAATATTATTCTTTACTTTTTGCAGATCTTCTATTTTGATGCCATTTTCCATGTTTTGTGCCACAATATCATAAATATAATTTTCCAGGTATTTCAGCTTTTCTATTGGCGTATTAAGGGCAACAGTGATATTGCTGCCGGATATACCCAGGTCGTTTTCATCGATTGCCTGCCTTTTTTCCAGCAGGGTCAGCTCCTCATTGTCCCGCACAACGTAAACTAAATTAAAAAATCGCTCCAGGTCCTTTTTTACCTCAATATGAACCGACGAATCGAGCTTGTACAATATTTCCTCTTCAGCGGCGGCGGCTTCCTTTAGTTTATCTGTTTCCCATCGATCTTCAATTTCTTTAGGAGACCGAATATCGGCATGGGCCCGCTGACCTACAGCCAAATCATATTTAGTCGGCTTCAGGCTGGCCACCAAGATTAAAAACAAGCTCAAGAAAAACAACAATGCCAGAAAAAGCTGTTTAATTCCCTTATGGTTTACATCTTTTTTACGGGATAGCCTGGAGAACTTCTTTTTTATATTCCCTATCATGCCCATCGGATTTCCTCCTTATGACCTTATTTTATCACTTCCCCTTGACGGGGGTTGCTTTGCTTCGCTTGTTTTCATCTATTTCATAGGCTTTAATGATCCTCTGTACCAGAGCATGTCTGACCACATCCTTGTCTGATAAAAAGCTTATGCCAATTTCCTCTACATCCTTTAAAACATCAATGGCATGCTTTAATCCTGAAGATTTTCCCCTTGGCAGGTCTACCTGGGTAATATCCCCTGTGACCACTGCCTTGGAGCCAAAGCCTAATCTGGTAAGAAACATCTTCATCTGTTCCCTGGTAGTGTTTTGGGCTTCATCCAGTATAATAAAGGAGTAATCTAAGGTTCTTCCCCTCATATAGGCCAGGGGAGCCACCTCAATCATACCTCGTTCCATATATTTTTGAAATTTTTCAACACCTAAAATATCATAAAGGGCGTCATACAAGGGCCGTAAATAGGGGTCCACCTTGTCCTTCAGGTCCCCCGGAAGAAAGCCCAGACTTTCCCCCGCCTCTACAGCAGGCCTTGTTAAGATGATACGATTCACCTGTTCATTTCTAAAGGCCTTAACGGCCATTGCCACGGCCAGATAGGTTTTACCTGTTCCGGCAGGGCCTATTCCAAAGGTTAAGTCTTTCTTTTCAATCTTTTCGAGGTATTTTTTTTGGCCCAGGGTCTTTGGCTTAATGGGTTTTCCCTTATCGGTAACAAAGACCACATCCCCTGCCAGCTCCTGAACTCCCTCAGATTTTCCTTCTAATAGTAAACTTGCCGTATAGCTTATGTTTTGGCTGGTTAAGCCTTCCCCCTTCTGGTAAAGGGATAACAGTTCGGAAACCAGTTTTTCAGCCACATCTACTTTTTGATCACTGCCAATAATGACAATTTCATCCTCCCTAAGGACCACATCGACTCCCAGAAGCTTTTGAATTAGCTTTATATTTTCATCAAAGTTACCAAACAGTTCCCGGGTAAAATCCGTATTTTCTACTTTAATTCTCTTCTGTAATGAATTGATCAAAGATTAATCCTCCTTAATATCTATTTTGACCTGCTCTGCTATATTTTCTCGAACCTCAATGATAATATCCCCATGCAGCAGATCCCCTTCCTGGTTAAAATTTACAGTGGTATTTAAGATCTCTGCTTCCAGAGGGATTTGTTCCAATAACTCAGTTAAAGCCTCCTCATGGATTAACTGCTTAACGACTTCAATATCCAGAAGCTCCTCCTCTTCAATGATTTCTTCATAGGTAATTACCTTAATTTCGACAGGAAACTTAATATTCCTCCACAGGGTAGGTTTACTATTGTCCTCCTCCAGCAAATATTTGTCGAAGGGGATTTCATTATTTCCTAACGTCAGATTCAGCTTTCCGATCCGAAGGCTTCTCTGTTTATAAGTTTCTCCAGTTTTGATTTGATTAATGACTGTTAAGTTCTTTGATTTAGTCGCCTCATAATAGGTTTTTGCATAAACCTCCCCATAGGCATGAACATAAAGGGGGCTTTCCATGTGCTGTCTGGTGACAATTCCAGTGATTAGCAAATCTCCTTCTGTAACAATATCCCCTTCCTTCACCAGGGCATCACCATTTTTAGCAATAACCTTTTCAATCAAACCATTTTTAACGGCTACTACGTTACAGGGGGTCTCTTTATCAATTTTTTCAGGCGGCGTAACCTTTTCCACCACCTCTACCTTGGCATAGATCCCCCTTATTTCTATTCCTACCCAAGCCAGACCATTAAATTCAAGCATTAATTCACTTTCTATTTCTCTTAAATCGATAAAGTGTCGATTGCTTCCAACCTTGAGACCAACCTTCTCTAAATGGGTCATTAGGGCTGCTGTTTCAATTTGTTCATTCCCCACAACCTCAATCTTGTAAATAAAGCTGGAGGCAACGATCAACAAAAGGAAAGAAAAAAATGCTCCCAATAAAAGCATTTTCCTTTTTTTAATTTTATGGGCCCAAAAAGGATATCCGTTTTTTCGAGTCAGCGACACCTTGCAGCCAGCCCTTCTGGCCAGCTTTTTTACAGCTTTGTAGCCCTGTATGCCGATACAGGCCTCTAGGGTAGTATAGCTTAACCGCCTTATATCCCACAGATATATGTCCTTTGCAATACAATGATTAATGAACTTTTCTAGGTTCAACCCTTCTATTTTTATAATAACATAACCCCTGAAATAATTCCATAGTCTCAATATTAACAAGCGTCCCACTCCCTAATCCATAAATTCAGCCTGGTCTATTTCTCCCACCAGTACAATCTCCTCCTGAACAATTCGCTTTAAGAGTAAATTTTTACCTGTCACCCTCAATACGCCGCATTTGGTAAAAATCCTTACCCTGGTGCTGGAATATTCAATAATTCCCTTATGATTTTCCACATAAATTTGAAGGTTGCCAATCATGGTTACCTTGGGCAGGTCTAGCATAATATCCTGGGGTAGCTCCAATATATCGGCTATGCTTTTCTTAATTTCGTCACTTTTTTTCATTTCGGCACACCTCCCATCTATACAATTTTTATGCTTTAATCGTATTTGATAGACCTGGGAAGATTTAATGCATAAAAAAAAAGATAGAGAAAAAAATCTTCTCTATCTTTTAAAATGCTATCTCAAAGCCTTGGGTTTTCCCAATATCTCTGACATAATGATTCCCTGTAGCACTTCCTTTTGACCAAAGTTCAGCACCTTAGCCTGTTGATAAATGGGCTGTTGTTGGCCGGTTGCCGGCTCAACCAATTTGACATCCTCTTTCTCATACTCCTCAATTGGAGGCGATTCCTCTATTTCAGCTTCCATTATCTGATCAGCAGGAGGCTCTTTAACCATCTCCTCTGTCATTCCCCTTTGAAGCTCTTTAAGTACTTCATCCATCAAGGAGCCCGGCCTCCTGCTCCTTTCCCTTTCCGGTCTTGCAGGGGCACTTTTTGGCAGGGGGCTTCCCTGACCAACGGGCGTAGCTGTAGGCCTAGGATTTCTATTATTTTGTTGACTTCTTTTATTTTTGTTAAATAATGAGCTTATGGCTGCAATAACAATAAAGCCAATAATACTTTCCCAACTCATTGATTCACTTCCTTTATACCGATGCCGATGCTCCCGTAAAGACCGGAATCTGGCATCAGAAATCTAGTTATTTACCTTTATTGGTCCTTCTTACTGTCTTCCTTAGACAGGTTTGAAATGGAATCTCTCATATTGGTGTCAGCTAAAACATTTTTCATATTGTAATAATCCATTACACCTAGCTTTCCTTCTCGTAAGGCCTGAGCCATGGCCCTTGGAACTTCAGCCTCAGCCTCAACAACCTTTGCCCTCATTTCCTGCACGGCAGCAGCCATTTCCTGTTCCACTGCAACGGCCATAGCCCTTCTTTCTTCGGCCTTCGCCTGGGCAATTCGCTTGTCAGCCTCGGCCTGATCGGTTTGCAGCTTGGCACCAATATTTCTTCCTATATCGATATCTGCAATATCTATTGATAGTATTTCGTAGGCGGTTCCCGCATCTAACCCCTTCTTGAGGACCGTTCTGGAAATTAAGTCTGGGTTTTCCAATACCTCTTTATGGGCTTCTGCTGAACCAACGGTGGTAACAATTCCTTCACCGACCCTGGCGATAATGGTTTCTTCACCGGCACCCCCTACTAATCTTTCGATATTCGCCCGAACCGTTACCCGGGCCTTTACCATTACTTCGATACCATCCTTAGCTACAGCAGCAATTTTAGGAGTTTCAATAACCTTTGGATTAACGCTGACTTGTACTGCCTGAAGTACATCTCTACCGGCCAGATCAATGGCAGCAGCCCTGGCAAATTCCAGATTAATTTCAGCCCGTTGAGCAGCAATCAGGGCATCAATAACACGATTCACGTCTCCACCGGCTAAGTAATGGGCTTCCAGCTTGTCTGTATTTAGATCCAGTCCAGCCTTATTGGCTTTAATTAAAGGACTGACAATTCGACTTGGCTGAACCCTTCTTAATCTCATACCAATTAGGGTAAATAGCCCAATTTTAATACCTGAGAAATAAGCGGTTACCCATAGTCCAACGGGTACAAAGCTTAAAAAAACAGACAGCAGTATAAAGATTACTGCAATGATAATAATTAACGAAACAATTCCCTGCATAAACAAAATCCCTCCTAATCGATTTTTCTTACAATTATTTTTCTTCCCTCAACCTTTACAACCTTCACCAGGGAACCGACCTCTATAAAATCCCCTTCAGAGATTACATCATATAGCTCATTCTTAATTTCAATGGTTCCGGCGGGCCTTAGGAAGGTCTTTACAGTCCCCTGTTCTCCCATCAGATGATCATATTGTACCCTGGAAGAAACATAACCATCCTCTACATTTTCCCTGGTCGAAAGTACTATTCTGCTAAAGAATTGATTTCGAGGTGCATACTTCAATATTACAATAAAGGCCACCAGGGTTAGTAAAAAGGCTATTATCAGTGACGTTAGTGCCACTGCCAGGTTACTGGCCCCCAATACAATACTGGCGATAATACAGATTATCCCGCCGATTCCAGGCACCCCAAAGCCTGGTACAAAGGCTTCTATGACCAGGAGGGCGATTCCCGTCAGGAAAATGATCACCACCGCAAAGCCTGCATTACCTGCCATAATACCACCACCAAAGTATAAAACAAAGGAGATTAGACCAATGGTTCCACCCAGCCCAAAGCCAGGTGTGAAAATTTCTATGAGAATTCCGATAAAGCCCGCAGCCAATAAAATCGGTACCACATAGGGATTAGTTAATAGTTGGGCTAATTTAATTCTTGAAGGCAGCTCTACGGTACGAATATTTCCATAGGCAATATTAAATTCCTCAAGAATTGTTTCATAATCGGAAGCCACCAGGTCAGTAAAATTTAAATCCTGTGCCTCATAGGTGGTGAGGTTTAAAAGTCGACCGCCCTCCACCACATCGGGAATTTCAATACTTGAATCAGCCATGGCTGCCACCAGCTGGGGATCTCTGCCTTTTTGCTGTGCCACAGTACGAAGTTGACCTGTCCAATAGGACAAATTCTTTTCTGTATTGGGAATAGGCTCTGCGGAACCAATGGTGGCTCCCGGTGCCATAACAATTTGATCGGCCGAGATGGTAATCAATACCCCGGCTGATTCGGCCTTTTTATTGACAAAGGCAATGGTAGGGACATTGCTGCTTATGATGCTGTCACTAATGTTCACAGCAGATTCAATCAGCCCGCCATAGGTGTCAATTTCAATGATGATTGCCGCCACATTGGGGTCATTCATGGCCCGATTAATATTGCTATGTAAATATTGATATACTGCAGGGCCTATTTCTCCCTTTACGGGAATGACATAAACATTTCCCCCTGTCCCATATGATTCTGCACCAGGAATAGAAAGGAAGACCAAGGCCAATAGAAGAAGACATATAAATTTTTTTGACATATTTCTCACCTCCTTAAGATGCTTATTATAATATATATTCATATTTTCTGCCGTTAAACTTATTTTTAACAATTAAAAAACTGTCAAATTAAGCTAAAGCCCCTTACTAATGGAAATTCGTTAGTAAGGGAGCATTTTCCTCTAAAAAAACTTTAATTTTTTGGCAGAATTACCGTAGCAGTAATGGGATAGTGATCTGAAGCCCGGCTTTTTATTACCTGATAATCTATGAGTTCGAAGCTTGGGGGAACAAAAATATAATCAATTCTTTTAGATAAAAAGGGAAAATCGAAGGTTGGGGTGTTGTTTTCTCCCAGGGCCCAGGCCACATCCACCATTTTTCGCTTCAGCTCCATCAGGGCTGGATCCTGTGGTGACATATTAAAGTCTCCCACCAAAATAACGTCTCCGGCAACGGTACCCATATAATTTTGTATCGATCTCAGCTGACTTTGACGTTCTTCATCATTCAACCCTAAATGGGTAACCATAAAGTTAATTCTTCTGCCGTTAACATTAATTACTGCATTTAGCAGGCCCCTTTGCTCTCGATTACTGGGTAGAAACAAATTTTCACTGAATTCGATGGGATATTTACTCAAAACGGCATTACCATAACGGCCCCCCAGTATATTGATATTTTCTCCATATACATAGTTCATTTGCAAAGCTTCCCCTAGATACCTGACTTGATTCTGCATTCTGGATCGGGGCATACTGCTGTCTACCTCCTGCAGGCCAATGATTTCTGCTCCGCTGGCTTTCATCAGCTGAACCATTTCATCCAGGGTATGACGCCCGGTTAAGCTTTTGCCATGATGAATATTATAGGACATGATTTTCATAGGGGTTTCACTGCCTTCCGATAATTCAACAGAAAATTCTAATTCCTGCTGGACCTCCATATCTGTTGGAGTGTAGGAAACTCCTTCATTATTTTGGGGATATATTATTATATTATTCATATTTTTAAAATCCACCATTTGTCCTGTTATATAAAAGGAATTTAAGTAATTTTTCCTTTGTCTTTTTTGAATGGGGTCTTTGAGTAGAAGATAGTGGGTCATTTCGCTGTCGAAATTATATACTTCAGCGATCATTTCCTCTATTTCATCGGGTGCCACAATTTCTATTTTTGCTATGGCCTCCTGCTGCTGGTGCATGACTACCCTCAATTCTTCATGGGATGAAGCCCTTATTCCCAGGTTAAGGCTGAATAGAAGTACAATCATGAATAGTAACAATAGCTGTTTTTTATCCATAGCCCTTCCCCCGTCTTCAGAAAGTTTAGTAAATAAATTATATCATAGATGGGGTTTGGGTTAATAATAGCATATTTTGTAAAATACAAAAAACAAAACCCAGAGCGAACTCTAGGTTATTATTTTTAAGATTGTAAGCATTTTTTCACAATTTCATTAACCAATTTGCCATCGGCCTTTCCTCGTGTTTTAGGCATCAAGGCAGCCATGACCTTGCCCATATCCTTCATGGATTGGGCACCGATTTCTAAAATTGTATCCTTAACAAGCTTTTCGATTTCATCCTCTGACATTTGGGCAGGTAAATATTTCATAAGTAGTTGGATTTCCTGTTGGGCTTGTTCAACGAGGTCTTGACGGCCTCCCTTTTCAAACTCCTCTTGGGCATCTCTTCTTTGCTTAACTTGCTTTGCGATGATTTCAATAATCCCATCATCCTCAAGATCGATTCGCTTATCTACTTCCACCTGCTTTATATCAGCACGAACCATTGTGATTACATTTTTTTTAAGCTGATCTTTTTCCTTCATTGCTTCCTTAAGATCATTGGATAATTGCTCCTTAAGGGACAATTTATTCACCTCTACTTTATTCTACATTAGAATTTCTTAGTAGTGTTTTTTCTTCGGGCAGCTTCAGCTTTCTTTTTACGCTTTACGCTGGGTTTTTCGTAATGCTCTCTCTTTCTTACCTCTGACAAGATTCCAGATTTTGCACATTGTCTTTTGAATCTGCGAAGAGCACTATCTAAGGTTTCATTTTCTCTTATTTTAATCTCTGACATTTACTTCTCCCTCCCTCCGCTAGCACCCGCTGTGCTTTATCTATAGCAACATAATGCTATATTGCTAGTGGGATACTACAATACCATGTTATTATACATTAAATAAAATGGTTATGCAATAAAAATTTTAGCCCGGAGGCCATTGCAACTGCCTTCCCCCCAACAGGTGGAAATGCAGATGCTCAACTGTTTGTCCTCCGTCCTTCCCACAGTTATTGACGATTCTAAAGCCATCCTTTAAATTAAGCTCCTTAGCCAGGGCCGTAATGGCATTGAAGATCTCTGGCATGATGGTTTTTGTATCCTCGTTCTCCAGATGAAGGGCTGAAGCAATGTGCTTTTTAGGAATAACCAGCAAGTGGACAGGGGCTTGGGGCGAAAGATCATAAAAAGCCAGTACCTGCTCATTTTCAAAGGCAATTTTAGCAGGTATTTCCCCCTCAACAATTTTGCAAAAAATACATTCAGACATAGTACACCTCCTTATCCACTACTATTCCATATCCATATCTATTTCAACAGAAATATAAAAATTCCTTTTTCCTGTCAAAAATTTAGTCAAGGAAGCCCATCCCTTATTAATAATGATAATAGCTGATCAAGCTGTAATTGTACCAATCATAGCTTCCCCTTCAATTGCTGTCAATCGAACCCATTGCAGGGTTCCTTCCTGAGCTTCGGTTCCTGGAACCAATACCTTTAAATAATTATCCGTTAGCCCCTCGAGAAAACCTTGTCGTTCTTTACTCATTGTCTCCAGCAATACAGACCTTCTTTCACCAACAAATGTCTCTTGATATTGGCGTTTCAACCTTGCCCCTAGAGTAATCAACCTTTCACTTCTATGGTGTTTTATGGTTCCCTCCACCTGGTCAGGGTATTCCGCTGCCGGTGTTCCCTTTCTGGGAGAGAACTTAAAGACGTGAATTTCGCTGAATGCCATTTCTTCAACAAATCGGCAGGTGTTTTCAAAGTCTTCATCGGTTTCACCGGGAAAGCCAACAATAATGTCTGTCGTTAAGGCTATATCTGGGAAATAGCGCCTGATTCGTTCAACAATTTCTCGATACAGGGCTGTGGTATATTTTCGATTCATGCGCTTTAAGGTTTCATCGCATCCGCTTTGCAATGACAGATGAAAATGATGACATATTTTATTGAGCTTGGCCAGGGCCTGAGTAAATTCTTCGGTCAGCAGGGTCGGCTCCAATGAACTCAGCCGAATTCTCTCCAAGCCTTCTATTTCATTCAATCCCCTCAGTAGATCGATTAGAGCATCTTTTTGTTGAAAATCCTTACCATAGGAGGCTACATGGATACCCGTCAGTACAATTTCCTGGAAGCCATTTTTCACCAAGGTCTTTACCTCCTTGATGACTTCTTCCTTTTTGCGACTTCGGATGGGTCCCCGGGCATAGGGAATAATACAATAGCTACAATATTGATTACAGCCCTCCTGAATCTTTAGAAACGCCCTGGTCTTTCCCTTGATTTCCTGTACCGACAGTTCTTCAAATTCTCTAACCTTCATGATGTCATCAACAACATTTATTTTTTGGTGTGGATTCATTTCTTCAATATATTGTACGATTTTACTTCTTTCGTTGGTTCCAAGAATCAGATTTACCCCTTCAATTTCCAATACCTCCTGGGGAGCAGTTTGGGCGTAACAGCCCACCACCGCCACAATGGCCTCAGGATTGATTTTTTTGGTTCTTCGAATAAATTGTCTGGACTTTTTATCGCCAATATTAGTAACGGTGCAGGTGTTAATGACGTAGACATCAGCCCACTCTGTATCAGGCACCACTTGATAGCCAGCCCCTTCAAAAAGCTCCATCATGGCCTGGGTTTCATATTGATTTACTTTACAGCCCAACGTATGAAATGCTACTTTTTTCACCTAACAACCTCCTAAATCACCTAACTCATATAAAATCATCGACAGCAAAGCCAGCCCGGCGGTTTCGGTTCTTAAAATCCGTGGCCCCAGGGTCACAGAATGGCAGGATATTTTTTCAGCAGCATTAATTTCTGCTTCTTCGAAGCCACCCTCTGGCCCTACCCATATACCAAGGCTTTGAACCTTGTCGGCCTTGGCAGATTGTAAAATTGCTTTAAGGCCTCTTTCCCTTTCCCCTTCATAGGCAACAATATTCAATTGGTTCCCTAATCCGTGGGAAAGGGCCTCTTGAAAGGATAAGGGCTGCTGGATCAAAGGAATTTTTCCCCTTTTACTTTGCTTGGCCGCTTCCGTGGCAATTTTTTGCCATCGATCAATTTTTTTAGCTTGATCCTTTTCGTTAAGCTGAACAACCGTACGTTTTGTCACAACCGGGATAATCTCGACAATTCCCATTTCGGTGGTTTTTTGAATGATCAGCTCCATCTTGGCTGCCTTGGGTATTCCTTGATAGAGGCTAACCTTAACAGGGGCTTCACGGCGGCTTTGAATCCGTTCCTGATAGGATACCAAAACCTGGTCCTTATGGACTTCCTGAATTTTACCTATGTATTCCCACTTTTCGCCGTCACAAAGCTCCAGGGAATCTCCTGTTCTTAGACGCAGTACCTTGGTTATATGCCTTACATCTTCACCTTTAATAATAATCTGCTGTCTTTCTTCATTTACGTCGCTGGGTTCAACAAAAAACCGGTTCATTCTTATTCACCCTTATATTGAGCAACAATGGCTGCCCATTCGCCCATTTTATTTACCTTGACCACCTCAAAGCCATTGGTTTTTAGACTTTCTACCACCATATCTATTTTTTCAAGGATAATACCAGAGGAAATAAATATACCGTTCTTTTCAATAAAATTAGTAATGTCCTTAGATAACAGGGTAATGATATCAGCTATGATGTTGGCCACCACCACATGGGCTTTGCCAGTTAAGGCATCGGTTAAATTCCCCTGCTTAACCTCTACAATATCCTCTACATGGTTAAGGCTTACATTTTTTTCAGCAACCTCCTTGGCAACGGGGTCTAAATCAATAGCCGTCACCCTTTCGGCTCCTATTTTTGCCGCTGCAATGGCCAGTATACCGCTTCCACAGCCAATATCAAAAACAATAGAATGGGGCTTGACCGCCTGCTCCAGCTCCATTACACACATCATTGTCGTTTCATGGGTACCGGTACCAAAGGCCATACCTGGGTCCAGCTCAATGATAATATCTTCTTCGGCAGGCTCATATTGCTCCCAGGTGGGTTTTACCACTACCCGCTCACCAATCTTAGTTGGTTTGTAATACTGCTTCCAGGCATCGCTCCAATCATCCTCTGAAACTTCAATGGTGGTAACCTCACCCAGCCCAATATCCAGGCCATATTGGGGCAGCATCCCTACCAATTCCTTTATGAGCTCAACCTTGTCCACTAAATCTGCCGAGGCAGGCAAATAGCCCTTCACAATGGCACCTTCAAAATTGGTTGGTAGAATGGATTCATCGACATAGTCCCAAATCAGTTCATTGTTTTCTTCAAAGACAAAGTCATTGGGGTCTTCAATGGCCACTCCTGAAACACCGGCATCGTACAAAATGTTAGAAACAGCCTCTACCGCCTCTGTCGTTGTTTTAATTGAAACTTCAATCCACATCATTTATTATCACATCCCTGTAAATAATGTCCCTAGAGTTCTATCCTATTATACAATAAAATTAGTAGATTGCATAATATTCGTGAAAAGGAACATTTAATTTTTACTGCCATAATAGCCCATAGACGAACTTATTTCTTAAGCCTTGGTTCGATAAAAATCACTCTAGCTATGTAGAGTGATTCTTATCAATTGCTGAAAGCATCCTTTACCTTGTCAAAAAAAGACTTTCTTTGCTCATGAACATCTTCTCCGCCTTCAGCGGCAAATTGACGAAGTATATCCTTTTGCTTTTCTGATAGCTTTTTAGGTACCTCTACCAATACCTTAACAAACTGGTCTCCCTTTCCATAGCCCTTGGGGCTGACAATTCCCTTGGATTTCAGCCTGAATACAGTGCCGCTTTGGGTTCCCTCAGGAATTTTATATTTAACCTTTCCTTCCAGTGTAGGTACCTCCAGCTCATCACCCAGGGCTGCCTGTACAAAGGTAATGGGTATTTCACAAATAATATCCAGACCTTCTCTGACAAAAATACGATGGGGCAGTACCTTTAAAACCACATATAGATCTCCGGGAGGGCCTCCCTTGGTTCCTGGTTCCCCTTCACCCCGCAGAGGAATCACCATGCCGTTGTCAACACCGGCAGGAATACGAACCTTAATTTTTCTAAGCTTTCTAACCTTACCCCGGCCTTTGCAGGTAGTACAGGGTTCTTCAATAATTTGCCCTTCGCCTCCGCAGTGCTGGCAGGCCTTCACATTGACAATCTGGCCCAGGGGCGTTCTTTGGGCATATCGAATTTCTCCTGTTCCTTTACAGTGAGGACAGGTCTTCTTATCAGTTCCGGGCTTCGCTCCGGTACCGTTACAGGTCTCACAATTGTCATAGCGATGAAACTCTACAGTTTTTTCAGCTCCAAAGGCCGCCTCTTCAAAGGTAATGGTCGTTTCATACTTAACATCTGAGCCCTTCTGGGGGCCGCTTCTTCTTCTACCAGAGCCGCCGCCGAACATATCAAAAATATCACCGAATATATCATCAAAACCGCCAAAGCCCCCGAAGCCACCTTCAAAGCCGCCACCACCATTGCCATTCATTCCGGCATGACCAAACTGATCATAACGCTGCTTTTTTTCTGGTGAACTTAATACCTCGTAGGCCTCGTTGATCTCCTTGAACTTGGCTTCTGCCTCCTGGTCACCCTGATTTTTATCGGGGTGATATTTCATGGCTAATTTACGGTAGGCCCGCTTTATTTCATCAGCATTTGCATTTCGATCGACTCCTAAAACTTCATAAAAATCTCGTTTGCTCACCTTCTCACCACCCTTATATCTGGACTTTCAACAACCTTAGGACACCCCTAGGGGTGTCCTAAGCCATTTACTTCTCGTCCTCTTGAACCTCTTCATATTCAGCATCAACAACATTATCGTCCTTTTGTTCTGACCCTTGGGGTTGGTCTTCTGGAGCTGCTTGCTGATACATTTGCTGAGCGATACCGTGGAAGGCATTGTTCACATCTTCAATGGCCTTTTTCATACTTTCCACATTATCTTCTTCTATAGCTTTTCTTAACTTTTCTAATTCAGCCTTTACCTTTTCTGCATCATCCTTATTCACCTTATCCTCTGCATCCTTTAAGGCCTTTTCAGTTTGGTAGAGCAAGGTATCGGCTTGATTTTTCACTTCAACCTTTTCCTTTTTCCGCTTATCCTCTTCTGCAAATTTCTCTGCTTCCTTAACCTTTCTTTCAATGTCTTCATCGGAAAGATTGGTTGAGGCAGTAATGGTAATTTTTTGCTCCTTGCCAGTGCCTAAATCCTTGGCCGAAACATTAACAATACCATTGGCGTCGATATCAAAGGTTACTTCAATTTGTGGAATACCCCTTGGTGCTGGTGGAATTCCTGTTAACTGAAATCGTCCTAATGTGATATTATCGGCAGCCATGGGCCTTTCCCCTTGTAATACATGGATTTCAACGGCCGGTTGATTATCGGCAGCTGTTGAGAACACCTGGCTCTTCTTGGATGGTATAGTTGTGTTTCTTTCGATCAGCTTTGTAAAGACACCACCAAGGGTTTCAATACCCAATGACAAGGGGGTAACATCCAACAGAAGTACATCCTTTACTTCTCCGGTTAATACCCCTGCCTGAATGGCAGCACCGACGGCAACACATTCATCGGGATTTACACCCTTGTGGGGTTCTTTTCCGGTAATTTTCTTTACTGCCTGCTGTACTGCCGGAATTCTGGTGGAACCCCCCACTAAAATTATCTTATCAATCTCAGTTGCAGATAGTCCTGCATCGGAAAGGGCCTTTTTCATAGGCTCCATGGTTTTTTCAACCAAATGGGCTGATAATTCTTCAAATTTTGCCCTGGTTAAATCTAGGGTTAAGTGCTTTGGCCCTGTGCTGGTGGCAGTAATAAAGGGAAGATTAATGTTGGTGGTCATTGTGCTGGAAAGCTCTTTTTTAGCCTTTTCAGCAGCTTCCTTCAATCTTTGCAGTGCCATTTTATCATTTCTTAAATCGATTGATTCCTGCTTTTTAAATTCCTCTGCAATGTAATCAATAATCACCTGGTCAAAGTCGTCTCCACCCAGATTATTGTTACCATGGGTGGCCAATACCTCAAATACGCCGTCTCCCAGCTCAAGAATGGAAACGTCAAAGGTTCCGCCCCCAAGGTCGTAAACCAGAATTTTTTGGTGCTGCTCAGTTTTATCTAATCCATAGGCCAAAGAAGCAGCCGTTGGCTCATTAATTATTCTTTGAACATTTAAACCTGCAATTCTGCCGGCATCCTTTGTTGCCTGTCTTTGACTGTCAGAAAAATAAGCGGGAACGGTAATAACAGCATCGGTTACAGTTTCACCTAAGTAAGCCTCAGCATCAGCCTTCAGCTTTTGTAAGATCATCGCTGAAATATCCTGTGGAGTATAATCCTTGCCGTCAATTGTAACCTTATGATCTGTTCCCATATGTCTTTTAATTGAGATAATGGTTCTGTCTGGGTTCACCACTGCCTGTCTTTTGGCAGGCTCACCAATAATTCTTTCTCCGTCCTTACCAAAGGCAACTACTGAAGGAGTTGTTCTGTTTCCTTCGGAATTAGGTATAACAACGGGTTCTCCACCCTCTAAAACGGATACACATGAGTTGGTTGTTCCCAGGTCTATTCCTATTATTTTAGCCATTGTTTTCTTTTCCTCCTTATTTTATATGTTGTCGTATTACTTGATTATTTAGCCACCTTTACCATGGCCGGTCTTAAGACCTTTTGATGAATCTTATAGCCCTTTTGAAACACTTCAATTATAGTATTGGCTTCGGCTTCAGCCTCTTCCTGGGCTACTGCATGGTGCAGGTTCATATCAAAGGGCTGATTTAATGCTTCAATTTCTTCAACCCCGTTTCGCTTTAACAGCTCCTTGAGCTGCTTTAATACCAGCTCAATTCCCTGAAAAAGACCAGTCTCCTGCTCCTCTGAAGCAGCCTCAAGGGCCCTTTCCAGGTTATCCATTGTTCCTAGCAATTCTTCAGCCAATTTTTCATTAGCGTACAAATAGATTTCACTTTTTTCCTTTTCTATTCGCTTTTTGTAATTGGCGAAATCTGCTTGCAGACGCTGCATCTGATTTATGTAGTCCTGCAACGCTGCTTCCTTTTCTTCTATTTGCTTCTTTAATTTCGCTATTTCGTCTACCTCCTCGGTGGCCTCTGCCGCTTCTTCTGTCTCTTCCTGTACTGCTTCCAGATTACTGTCAGCTGTTTCCTCCAACTGTTCATCCAAAATTTCCTCTTGATTTTGCTTTTCCAATCATGACACCGCCTTTTCTCGTAATCTTTAAAAAGAGAGAGTGCAAAACACCCCTGGTGTTTCGCACTATAGACCTTAATATCTATTTTTAAGCAGTTGATTAATGTAGGCACTGATTTGATCCATTACACTAATCACATGGGAATAATCCATTCGAGTTGGTCCAATTACGCTAAGCCACCCCATGGTATTTCCATCTAATTTGATGGTAGCCGTTACAAGACTGCAGTCCTTTGCTTCCTGAAGGGAATTTTCACTTCCGATGGAAATGGTCAGGCCCTCCTTTTCAGAGGTACTGATCAGATTTGTAATTAGATCCCGCTCCTCCAGCATGGATAAAAAGGATTTAGCCCTTAAAATATCACTGAATTCAGGAAAGTTGAAGATGTTGGTTGTACCGTTCAAAAATAGCCCAAAATCATCAATTTCCTCCAGGGTTTTAAAGAGCTCAGGGACGATTATATCAATGATGCTGCTGAAATGATTAGCCTCCTGCTTCATCTCTCTTTCTAATTTCTGCTCAATATCCCGAAAGCTCAAGCCTACCAGCTTTTCATTCAGGATGACAGAAACCTTCTGCATAATTTCATAATCCATTCCGCCATGAATCTTGATCAAGGGCTTTTTAATAACCCCTGTATCGGTGACAATCACACTAATCATGTTCTCATCGTCAATAGGAACCAATTGTATGTGCTTTAGCTTGCTTCCCTTTATTTGAGGTGCCATGGCAATGGTGGTATAGTTAGTTAATTGAGACAATATTCTTGAGCTGTATTGGAGCAGATCCTCAAGTTCACCAAAGCTCTTTAACAGATTGCTTTTAATATAGTCCCGTTGAAAGGCCGCAATTTTCTTCATTTCCAGCAGATAGTCCACATAGAAACGATAGGCCTTATCTGAAGGAATTCTGCCGGCAGAAGTATGGGGCTGGGTTAAATAGCCTAAATCTTCCAAATCAGCCATTTCATTTCTAATGGTCGCAGGGCTTACTCCCAGATTATATCGTTTGGTTAAGGTTCTGGAACCAACGGGCTCTGCCGTTTGAATATAATCCTGAACTATGGCCTGTAAAATTTTTAGCTTTCTTTCATTCAATCTCATATGACCACCTCGATTATTAGCACTCTTTATCATTGAGTGCTAACGCTATCTGCTTTTAAAATATCATTTCAATTTATTTTTGTCAAGACCCCCTTTCACATTTTTTAAATTTGGTCTAATCCAACAGCAGCTTTTGAAATACTTGATTTGAAAGGTCTATTCCCTTGGCAGTTAAATAAAGCCGCTTGGAATTAATTTCAATTAGCCCCTGATCTTTCAAGGCCTTCAGGGTATCTCCATAGAGTGTAATTGGTGAAATGCCAAACCGCCTTTGAAAGGCCTCAATCGAAATCCCCTCCATCATCCTCAGGCCTAAAAACATGGTTTCGCTGATTTCATCTTTAAAGGAAATATCAATGCTTTCAATAACCGGGCGCCTTCCTTCCTTTATATATTTCAAATAACCCTCTATTTCTAGCGCATTACTAAACCTTTTTCCATTTAAATAAGAATGGGACCCTGCTCCTAGTCCAAGGTAAGGTTGGTTGCGCCAATAGATTTGATTGTGGAGACAACGATGACTTGGCCTGGCAAAGTTTGAAATTTCATAGTGTTCATAGCCTGCTTCCTTTAAATATTGAATCGCCCCATGATACATGTCTAGCTCCAGCTCCTCGTCAAGGGGGGCTAGCCTTCCTGAATGCTGCCAATCTGCAAAGGGGGTGCCCTCTTCCCAAATTAAGCTATAGGCCGAAATATGGGGTATTTCCAGCTTAACCATGGCTTCAAGGCTTTCCCGCCACTCCTGTGATTGCTGATTGGGCAAGGCAAACATCAGGTCAACATTAATATTGCTGAAGCCTATTTCCCTGGCCAGGGTCAGGTTTTTTAAAAAGTCTTTGTAATTATGAATTCGCCCCAAGGCCCTTAACAGATGATCCTGACAGGCCTGCAAACCAAAGCTCAGGCGGTTTACGCCACATTCATGGTAAATCTTCAGTTTCGAGGCAGTAAGGGTGCCTGGGTTCACCTCGATGGTGATTTCTGCTTCCCCAGCCACTGTTAATTTGTTTTTAGTAGTTTCCAAAAACAGCGCAATCAAATCACCTGATACCAGGGAAGGGGTTCCACCGCCAATAAAAACAGATTGAACCTCATAGTCCCTTAAGGATCCGACATATAGACCCAGTTCCTGGGTCAATGCCGACATGTAGGCTTCGATCAATTGTTCCTTACCGCTGAAGGAATTAAAATCACAGTAATAGCATTTTCTCTGGCAGAAGGGGATATGTATATATAAGCCCAATGGCTTCATAGGAACAACCTCCATTAAAAATAAGACCAGCAACTCGGTCGAAGGACAGAATTGCCAGTCTTATATACTTATTAATCATCCAGCTTTAGAACAGACATAAAGGCTTTTTGAGGCACTTCGACGTTTCCGACCTGTCTCATTCGTTTCTTTCCTTCTTTTTGCTTTTCAAGCAGCTTTTTCTTTCGGGTAATATCGCCGCCGTAACACTTTGCCAGTACATCCTTTCTCAGGGCCTTGATGGTCTCACGGGCTATGATTTTTTGACCAATGGCGGCCTGTAATGGAATAGGGAACTGGTGTCGAGGAATTTCATCCTTCAGCTTTTCGCACATGGCCTTGCCTCGGCTGTAGGCCTTTGTTTCGTGAACAATAAAGGACAAGGCATCAATTTGCTCTCCATTGATTAGTATATCCAGCTTGACCAGCTTAGACGGGCGATAACCGATGAATTCATAATCCAGGGAGCCGTATCCCTTGGTTTTAGATTTAAGGGCATCAAAAAAGTCGTAGATCACCTCATTAAGGGGCAGCTCATAATGGAGTGTAACCCTGGTTTTGTCAATATATTCCATATTCTTCATTTCGCCACGACGATCCTGGCACAGCTCCATAACGGTGCCCACATACTCGGTGGGAACCATAATATTAGACTTTACAATGGGCTCCTCCATGATATGAATCTCCTGGGCCTTGGGTAGATTGGCAGGGTTTTGAATCATTTCAACTTCACCATTGGTTTTCGTTACCTGATAAATAACACTGGGGGCGGTGGTGACCAAATCCAAGTCAAATTCCCGCTCCAATCGCTCTTGAATGATCTCCATGTGCAAAAGGCCCAGAAAGCCGCATCGAAAGCCAAAGCCCAAGGCTACCGAGGTTTCCGGCTCGAAAACTAGGGCAGCATCATTTACCTGGAGCTTTTCCAAGGCATCCCTTACATCTTCATATTTTTCTCCCTCGGCAGGATAAATACCGCAGTAAACCATGGGGGTTACCTTTCGATAACCAGGCAGGGGGGCTGGTGTGGGCCGATCGGCCTCCGTAATGGTGTCTCCCACTCTACAATGGCGAACATCCTTAATACTGGCCACCACATAACCAACATCCCCAGCCTTTAATTCTTCCATTGGAATGGCCCCGGGGGAATAAACCCCTACTTCAGTAACCTCAAATTGCTTTTCCGTTGCCATCATCTTTATTTTAGTGCCTCTTCTGACGGCTCCTTCCACAATACGTACATAGGCTATAACACCCTTGTAATTATCATAGTAGGAGTCAAATATTAGCGCCTTTAGGGGAGCCTCCTCGTCACCACTGGGGGCAGGCACCTTTTGAACAATGGCCTCCAGCACATCATTGATATTGATCCCCTCCTTGGCGGAAATCAAGGGGGCGTCACTGGCATCCAGGCCAATAATATCTTCTATCTCTGTTTTAATTTCATCGGGCCTTGCACTGGGCAAGTCGATTTTATTGATAACAGGTACAATCTCTAAATCCTGTTCCAGGGCCAAATATACATTGGCCAGGGTCTGGGCTTCAATTCCCTGGGCAGCATCAACAACTAAAATGGCTCCTTCACAGGCAGCCAGGCTTCTTGATACCTCGTAGGTAAAATCCACGTGACCAGGAGTATCAATTAAGTTCAGATAATAGGTTTCTCCATCCCGGGCCTTATAGGCCAGCTTAATGGTCTGAAGCTTGATGGTAATACCCCTTTCCCGCTCCAAATCCATATTATCCAATAACTGCTCTTGCATTTCTCGATGACTTACCAATCCTGTATACTCGATGAGTCTATCAGCCAAGGTAGATTTTCCATGATCTATGTGGGCAATGATAGAAAAATTTCGTATCTTTTTTTGTCTATCACTTGGCATAAGGCGTATCCTCCTTTAATCTAGCGTAACTTCATCAATTATAACATAAACTTGAAAAAGGTGGTAGATATTTTCTGCGCCTTTTCCCAGTATCTGTTCCCTTGACTGATTCTAGTATTAGTCGTTGTGCTGATGGTATTTTAAACTATGCCATTCAAAACGTTTTTATTAATATGGCGGTCAATGGTAGTAGTATAGACATTTTCAAGTAAAAACAATCCTTAACCTACTGATTTATTTAGGTCTTAAATAAAACCAGTATCAAAATTCCTTGTAAGATAGTAAGCTAAGCATAGCATTAAAAAAAAGACCTCGAAACTTCGAATTGTTGAAATACTAATTTAGGGCTACAAAAGGTCAGCCGTTTAGGATTTGATAATTAGAAAATCCATAAACATGCCGACCTTTCACAGAACAAACAATAGTTTTTAAGAATCAGCTTGATAAAAAATTGCTTCTAATTAATATCAATTTTTCTTCTTCTGGTTTCGCCCTTGGTTAATTTAGGCAGGGTTATGGTTAAGATACCATCTTGAAAATTTGCATTAATTTTGTCCTCATCAACATTATCGACATAAAAGCTGCGCTTGAATTCGCCGTAGTGCCGTTCCCTTCTAACGTAGTTTTCCTTTTGATCCTCTTTTGCTTCTTCTCTTTTGGCACTGATGGTTAGGTAATTGTTATTAAAATCGATATCAATTGCATCTCTGTTGATTCCTGGCAGCTCAGCCTCTATTAAATAGTGGTCCTCTGTTTCCTTTAAATCTACCTTGAAATTTCCATGGAACTGGTTCATTGCGGTAATCAAGTCATCATCAAAAAAGCTCTTGAAGGGTGAGAAAAAATCATCCCTTCTATTTAATTGATTTCTTCTAAAGGGCATCATATCAAACATTTATTCTACCTCCTATGAAATGAATTGTATATGAAGTATTTTTTGAAATATAAATGTAATTTATACTAGCTAATCAGCGGATACAGAAAGATGTTTTTTAGCTAACATCTATCTAATATTATTATATTATTACTGCTTTTAAAGCGTTCTGGCAGGTAAAATGCCTAATACTGGAGAAACCTCGTTTAAACCAATGATATAGATTCTACAAGCTACACCATATAAAAAATCCTCATCTTCTAATTTACATAAAATTCACGAGAAGATGAGGATCTGTTTTTTACAACTGATTTACAATTTAAAATCCATCACAGCGGCCAACAGCTTTTTAGCATATGGATTGTTGGTGCCGGCCAATTCTGTAATCAAACACTTTTCTTCTATTGAACCTTTATACAAAAATAATACTTCATCACATATACTTGCCACTGCCTCAAGGTCATGGGCGATAAATAAATAGCTTAGCTTTAAATCATCCCTCAATTCCTTTAATAAAGCCAGTATTTGGGCCTGCACCGAAACATCCAGAGAGCTGATGGCCTCATCTAATATAATAAATCTTGGGGTAGTTGAAATAGCCCTGGCAATACATGCCCGCTGCAGCTGTCCACCGCTTACCTCATGGGGATATCGATTCAAAAGCCTTGCTGGTAGCCCCACTCTGTCTAACAGATGAACTGCCTTACTTTTGACATTATTCCGGTGATCCTTTAGCATCAAAGGCTCGGTAACGATCTCCTCCAGGGTGAATCTGGGATTCACCGACGAGACATAGTCTTGAAAGACAACGCTTAGCTGACCTGGATTTTTCTTTTTCCACGTTTTAATGGGCTGCCCCTCCAGGGTGATATTCCCCTGATCTGGTTTTTCCAGCCCCATAATCAGTCGGGCCAAGGTACTCTTGCCGCTTCCGCTTTCTCCAATTAAGCCAACACAGGCCCCTTCCTTGATCTCGAAGGTGACATTGGTAAGGATGGGCCGCCGGTTCCTTCCCAAGGGATTACCTTGTCTGGGATAGCTTTTAGACACTTCCTTTACTTTTAGCATTGTTTCCCTTGGCCTCCCCCCTGATTAATCTTTGAAATGGTTCAGAAAGGGCCAATCGGTTTTTAACAAGATACTGCGTGTATTGATCTACGGCTTCTCTAAAAATCTGACTTGTCTCTCCATAGGCTACGACGGTCCCTTCCTTCATAACCAGTACCCGTTGAGCGATTCGCTGCACAACCCCCAGATCATGGGAAACGAATATAATAGCCGTACCCGCTGCATGCTGTAATTTTTCCAGCTGATCTACTACATCCCGTTGATTAATGGCATCCAGGGCAGTGGTGGGCTCATCAGCTATGATCACATCGGGCTTCATTGCCAAGGATATGGCAATCATACACCTTTGAAGCATACCGCCGGAAAGCTGGTGAGGATATTTTTCATAGACATTTGGAGCATCGTCAATACCCATTTTTACCATGGCATCAAGCCCCATTTCCATGGCATCCCTTTTAGATACCCTTAACTTTTCCATCAGGGTTTCCCGAATTTGAAAGCCGATGGTGTATATGGGATCAAAGGCTGTCATTGGGTCTTGTAAAACCATGGAGATATTCTTTCCCCGGACTTTTTCCATCGTGTTGGCACCATTAATATCCTCCCCATGGAGTAAAATTCTTCCCTTAACCTGAAGCCAGGGATGGGTTAAATTCAATATGGCCCTACAGGTCATGGATTTACCACTGCCGCTTTCCCCCACAATTCCAAGACAGGAATTAGGCTCCAAGGAAAAGTTGACATTTTGAATGATTTTTTCACTATTACGGACATCAACTACAGACAGGTTTTCTATCTTTAACAGGCTCATTCTTATCCCCCTTCCCGTCCATATGCTTAGGGTCCATTATGTCCCGAATTCTATCACCGACAAAGTTAAAGGCAGCCACCACAACTAAGATGGCAATACCCGGGGGAAGCATTTTAACAGGATGAGTTGTCATGATGTTCTTGGCCTCGCTCAGCATCATTCCCCACTCTGGTGTAGGCGGCTGTACCCCCAACCCCAGGAAGGACAGTGCAGAAATACTTAATATTACCGTACCAGTATCCAGAGAGGCTAACACCACAATTTCGCTGAAGGCACCAGGAAGAAGATGCCTTTTCATAATATGAATAGGGCTTAAGTCAACTACTTTGGCAAAATGAACGTAGCTCTTATCCATAAATTGTATGACTATAGAACGGATCATTCGAGTATACCAGGCCCATTTAGCAATAATATTGGCCATAACGATATTTCCAAGACCAGGCCCCAACATTCCCACAATGGCTAATATCATCACTTCGCTGGGAAAGGACAGCAGCACATCACATAGCCGCATGATGATTTCATCGACCCAGCCCCTGCAATAGCCTGCTACAAACCCTACGATGGTTCCTATGGAAATGGTAGCCAGCATTGTCCAGATGGCCACCCATACGGTTGTCCGTATACCATAGATTAAACGGGATAAAACACACCTTCCCAGCTGGTCAGTACCCAAGGGGTATTGAAGGCTCATACCTGACAGTTTTTCTTGAATATTGGTTTTTAAAGGGTCATTAGGTGCAATGATGGGGGCTAACAATCCCAGAATAATAATTGCCATAAGAAGGATTCCGCAGACGATTGTCACCCCATCGGATCTGAATTTTTTCCAAGCAAGCATACTATGTTGTCCTCCTTATTCTTGGGTCCATCAGGCTATTGATAATATCCACCAAGAGATTACATACTACAAACAATATGGCCGTCATCAAAATGTATGCTTGTATAATAGGGTAATCCCGGTTAAATATGGCCGTTACACATAATCGGCCAATACCTGGCCATGCAAAAATATTTTCCACCACTACGGTTCCTGCAATCAGCTTGGGAATAGACATTCCCAGGGCAGTTATGGCAGATTGAATAGAATTTTTAAAAATATGCCTGTAGGCGGTTGATTTTTTTAGCCCCCTTGCATGAATATACAGTACATAATTTTCATTTTTGTTTTGTACCATGTTATTTCGAATCAACCGGGTGTAGGTAGAAATATAGCTGAGGGAAAGGGTGACTGCTGGTAATATCACCGATCTAAGGCCATCCAGGCCGCTGGTTGGGAACATGTCCAGCTTTACAGCAAAGAACCACATCAGTAATAATCCTACCCAAAAATTAGGCATCGCCGCCCCAATAAAAATCAATCCCCTTATGATTTTATCTGCTATAGAATTCTCATAGATGGCACATAGTACCCCTGTAACAATACTAACGATTAGAATCATCAACAGGGCCATCCCTGCCAAAGACAGGGTAGCCGGCAATGCCCTCAGGATTTCTTCACTTACCGGCTTATTGTTAATATAGCTATTTCCAAAATCCAGTCGAAGGATATTTCTCAGCCATATGATATATCGTTGACCAAAGGGCTTATTTAGTCCCAGTTCCTCCCGCATGGAGGCCACCGCTTCATCGGTGGGTACAATTTCATTGACCCTGAGGGCCACCTCTGCCGGGTCACTGGTATTTAGATTTATCAATATGAATGAAATAAAGGTGATTCCAATTAGTATTGGAATGATCAGTAATATGCGTCTAATTATATCGTTCTTCATGCTCTACTCCTCAAAATACATCCTTTCAAAGGGTATTTCATATTGAGATACATTAAAGCCCACACCTTTTAACGAGGATACATGAACAGCCTTTGTTCTTGAATAGGTTAATGGTATATAAACACAGGCATCATGAATATAGCCAATGATTTCTGCATACATTACCTGGCGTATATTTTCGTCAGGCTCTACCATCACCTGCCCAATCATCTCATCCAGCCATTCCTTTCTTTCAAGTCCTACCTGGGCCTGATAATCACCATGGGCCGGTATTCTCCAGGAGGATAGATAAGATTGAGGGTCGTAGGGTACCCCCCAGGATAGTGAATATTGAAGATCGAAGTCTCCTGATTTTTGACGATCCAGGAAGGCTTGCTTTTCCTCTCCTACAATTTTTAAGCTGACACCGATATCCTTCATGTTATCCTGTATCAATTCACTGATGGTACGTTCCTGGCTGTTGTCTGAATTATAATAGATAGAGAGCTCCATTTTACGGCCATCCTTATACCGATAGCCGTCGTCCTCCAGCTTCCAGCCCGCCTCCTCCAAAAGCTTCGATGCCTGCTCAATATCATAGATCCGTTTTTTTAAATTTAAGTTACTATAGGGTACAGTGGGGGACAACAGGGTATCTGCCACCGTTTCTGATCCATTGAGTATACCATCGGCAATGGCTGCCTTATCCACCCCATACTGTAGGGCCTCTCTCACCTTAATGTCCCCTGTGATCTCTCTATTGGAATTTAACAAAATTGCCCTTGAGGCGATGGGGCTGCTCATTAGTGTTTCATACTGCTCCTGTCCTTCCAGGGCCTTAAAGGAATCTAAATCAATCATGTCTCCATCGGCCCCAAACAACAGATCAACTTCTCCCTTTTGAAGGGCCAGGAGTATGGTCTGATGATCCGGCATTACCTGCCATTTTATTGAGTCAAGCCGGGCCTGTTCTCCCCAATAGGATTCATTAGCCGTAAATACTGCATATTGATTTTCTTTATGCTCCTTCAATATCCAGGGTCCTGTTCCAATATAGCCTTGCACCCCTGATTTTGTATTGCCATCTATAAAGCAGCTGGGGGATATAAATCGAAAGGGTCTTGTTAAGCCCAACTCACTTAAAGCTGGATAATAGGCATTTTTAAGTACCAGGTTAATCGTATAGTCATCTACAATTTCAACATAGTCTATTTGATTTACCAATTCCAGCCACGCATGCCTTTCATCGTTAGCCATAACAGCATCAATATTCATTTTAACTGCCAGGGCATTAAAATCCTCTCCATCGGTAAACTTTACGTCTTCTCTTAATTTAAATGTATAGACCCTTCCATCCTCTGATATTTCCCAATCCTTAGCCAGCCAGGGCTTAATTCCCTCCTCCGTATTAATAACCAAAGATTCAAAGACCATGTTTTGGGCTGCCATCTCTCCTGAGTAAAGATGGGGATTAATGTCCCTAATATCCTTCGTACTGGCATAGACCAGTTGAGTTTTTTCCTGATTACCGGCGTCCCCCTTTGCTTCTATTTTTGACTGTCTACAGGCAATCTGTGAAAATCCCAAAAGTAAAATCAATAAAGCCACCACAAGCCTTTTATGCCTCATCTGTTTTTTCTCCCCTCAATTTAGTTTCAGTAAACAAAAACAAAAAAATCTCCTCATCTTAAGAAAGGAGATCATTAGCAAAAAATAGCCATTTTAAACATACCCCCTATACTCCGTAGAGTTATGATATTTAGCAGCAGGCAGGTCTTCTGACTCTAGGATCATCACAGTGTAAAGCCTTCCCGTGTCAACAGTGGCATCCTTTTACACTACTTCTCTATTACAGCGGCGGGACCGTACAGGAATTTCACCTGTTTCCCTTTTAATTGAAGGTTCAGCCTTAAGCTGTCCTTCAAACCTACTACTATATTATTTAGATTTAGGACAATCTAATTATATATTGCCAATGATTTCCTGTCAATATTGATTATAGCTTACTTTTCTGCCCCAATCATAAACATAGGGGTTGACCCATAGTTGACCCTTTCCTCTTCATCCCAAACCCTTTCCCCAATTTGAGTATCTATCCATATTTTTTTAAAGCCTATTTTTAGCATCTCCCTTGTATCCCATTGAGGCCTGTATTCCCGGCTTAAGGGAAGGCTTTTTGCTATGGCCTCCATGGCCTTTGTATCGGTATGGATATAATGATCCTTGAAGCCCTTCTCCCTTGCCTTCTTTCTATCCTCCTCATAGGCCCTTCTCTTCTCATGATCGTGCACATGTAAATACCAGTTGGCATCGAAGTTTAATAATCGGCCGCAACAGGCCAGCACCCGGTGCCACTCCCTGTAGGCCTCATGGGGTCTTTCTAAATTCCAGGTCAAATTCCGAGAGATAATAAGATCAAAGGTATTATCCTCAAACTCCAAATTATGGGCATCCATCCGTTTAAAATCGATATGCTGATGATATCTACCTGCATTATTAACGGCTCTTTGAAGCATTCCTTCTGTATAATCAACTGCTGTCACCTCATGACCGCAATCGGCCATAATGATTGCTAAAAACCCTGGCCCTGTTCCTATATCCAATACCTTTAACTTTTTTCCTGGCTTCTTTGGTGCATATTCATTAATTAAATCAATCCAGGCCTGACGCTTGAAGCTGTTCAGCTCCTCAAGATTGGTCTGACAATACCCGTCAGCCCTTACATTCCAATATTGTTCTACCGCTTCTAAAAGCACTCCCATGCCATGTCATTCCTCCAATTATGAATAATTGATTTAGCAAAAAATAAAAAAACACGAAAAGCTAATCAATACCTTCTGTATTGAATAAAACCTTCGTGGTTCCATTTAAAAAATATTAAACTAATATAATATACATCAATTATAATATACATCAATTAAAAATCAGCATCTTTCAGAGTGAACAAACATAAATCGACATTTTAGATTTTATCATTTTATTTTAAATCTGTCAACATAATGCCAGTTTAACTGGTATGTAGCAAATAATTCAAGCGGTGTATCGTATAAGCCTTCAACTATCCTTCAAGCATCTTTCTAATAACACCTAAGGATCTTTTCTTCTGATTTCATATTATAGACGTCCAGTTTTCTTGGATGTCGCTTGACAATTCCAATATAGATTTAAATTAACTACAGCCTACAGCAATCACCGCAATGATGTAAATGATAAAGTCCCCCACATTTTACTGTGGGGGCACTTTATCATTTACAGGTAAGGGCAACTTGCTGCTGAATGAGAATAAGAATGACTATATTCTCTATAACTTGTTCCACAATTATTACAAATGTAGCGATCATATACATCTACATAGCAAGTGTTCCCACGCCTTGTATGATTTTCCTGTATATAATCTCTCCAAATAGGATTACTACAGCATGTGACCACTTGTGGTTCTACTATTGCATTTTCATTTTTAACGTAATTCTCAATAATCGTATCTTTTGCAATTTCTGACACTAGCTCTTCTGTAAATTCAGCAGTATCATAGTGTAATTTAAATAAGACTTCACCCTCGGAATAAATTACCATGGCACTGTCCTTTTCAGTGTGCAAATCTCTTTCATCTTCACTGCTAAACATTACCCAATTATCGCCGAAATTCATTGGAGCTTCTGCAAAAACTTGTATCCCAGATAAAGTCAAAATCACAGTCAACATTAGAATAAAATAAAATACATCTTTTAATTTCATTAAATAACCTCCTATTTTTGAATTGTTTTTTCTGAAAAATATTATGTTAGTTACTTAAGGCTTTTAATATCTCTAGTTTTAAACTTAGTGACTTGAAATAGGTTTACTATATGAAAGCCTTATAACACTAGGTAACGTGATATTTGCATAGCCTGTCCACTTTATTTCTTTAATTAATTGAGATAAATTAGCAAACAGCTCATAGTTTAAAAAAATACAGGCCAAGCATAAGATCGCTAACCTTATCTCATCGTGGAGTTATCGACATTCTACTCACATTACCTTGAAATGAAAAAAGCGGCATTTATTATACGGACTAAAATGCTTTATTTGAAATAGCATTTGAATCAATAAAAATGCCGCCTATCTTTTAACTTTCATTGGAACCACATCCTTTCTACATTTAGTAAGGTTAATAAATTAACTGCCTTCACTTAACAAAATGTTTAAAAAGAGATTTTCCTACACGAATCTTATAAAAGTTATATTTTATTTTGTATTAATTCGTTGCACAATAATTGTGATATATTTAGTAATTTCCTCAATAGGCATCTTAACTATATTGCAAACTATTTTCTGTGAAGAAATAACAACTTACAATTATACCTTATAATACCATGGGATATTTATCCAGTCAACCCTTATATTCACTTTTTTAATATTATCAAATTTTACTTGTGCTCTAGTAGACGAATCCCGCTAATCTAGTAATGGATGTTCACAGAAATATCATTTTGATTATTTATAGCATTTACCAATGACTAATACTAAAAAAGCTACTAAGCAGCATCGCTTAGTAGCTTTTCATATCGAAAAGTGTGGTATCAAAAAATTTTTAATTATTATATCATAGTACGGTAATTCTTTGTCCTATCCTATTTGCCGTTAACCGTTGGTAGAAATTTTGTCCTTAAGTCTTTCAACCATAGTCATGATCCTTTCCTTCCATTTGACAGTAAAGGTCTCGACTGTTTCCATCACCATTTCCTGATCGATGTAATATTCCTGACCAATCAACTGAAAAACATGATAAGGCCCTTCCCGGTAATATCCTAAAACCCCCACCGCATCATATCGGGCCATCATTTCCCGATGGGCCTCATCAACAGCCACCAGCCCCACTATTAATATCAACATAATCAGTGTAATGGTTAAATATACTCTTTGTCTTCTCTTTTTAATTTGTTTTTTTGCCTCTACTCGACCCATTTACATCACCATTGGTATTGTAAACATTTTAGGCCGGTTTTAGTCAAAACTGATACATTTTTTATTCAATGATATATTGCAGCGCCTCACCAATGACCTTAGCTAAATAATAGGCTGTTTTTCGTGCTTCTTCTATGGTATTGGCATTACTGCCAACCTCCAGCAAAGCATAATGATCCACCAGGAATTGATTGAACCTGCCATAGGGCTTCACCAGGATTTCTTTACTGAAGCCGGGGTATCGTTGATCGCTGACGGTTTTCAATAGCCTTGCAAAGGCTTCTACTTCATTGCGATTAGGGGTTTCAGAGCCAATGACTGGCTGAAATTTTGTGGTTGTTTCGTTGTTAATGAATGCCTGATTATTACGAATTAAATTGTCTCGATTGGGAGTGGTTTCCACCTGGTCATAGCCATCCCGGTGAACATCAAATATCACCTTAATTGAAGGATGTTTCTTCAAAATTTCCTGAGCAGTGCTTAGTGATCGGCTGTAGGACCCATTGTAGGAGGGATAATCATGATAGGTAGTATCATGAATTACCCGATAGCCCTGGCTTTCCAGCTCCTTTGCCAGGATTTCACCTATGGCAATGACGGAATATTCCTTTCTAAGGGTGTGAAAGTTTCCCTCAGAGGCAGGCTGATAGGATTCGGTACCATGGGTATGATAAATCAATATTTGAGGCTGGTCCTTTTCTAAGGTAACTTTAGCTGGAAGGGCATTATCATCCAGTACCAGGGTTCCATTCTGACTTAAGCTATCGATAATATCATTCTCATCGGGAATATAAATTCCTTCTCCTGCCTCTCCCAGATCATCGGGATCTGCATCGGGCAGCTCCTCTTCAGTGTGGTCTTTGCTGATATTGTCCTGGGTGAGATCAATTATAGGAGCCTCCGGCCCTTCTTCCTCTAGGGAAATCCCTGCGCTGGCAAGGACCGTTCCCTTATCATAAAGGGCCAGGGCTGGAAACTGGGACTTAATAAAGGTGTAGGGATTCCTTAAATCAACAAAGAAAACCTCTTTGACAAAGGATTGATAATAATTTTTTATACTGCCCACCAGACCTTCTAAAGGGCCTTCAGCCCCTGGGGCTGGAAGCACCTGATGAACTACCCTTTTCAAAAACTGTTGATAGACCTCAGGTTGTCCAAGGATAAGCTGTCTTGTTTCTATTGTTGTCGTTTCTCGATTACTTGAGGCCAATATATTATGGTTAAATATCATTTTTCCCAGCATTAAAAAGATGGCTAATATTAAAATCATAATGATGACATTTCGATAATCATTAAAAACCCTGCGTTTTTTAGTGAACAAATTAAGCACCCGCCTTCATAAGTTTCTATAGATACATATGAAGGGGGTGCCATTTTTATGACAACCGTTTCTTGATTCTTTAATGAATATAACGATTAACATCCTTTAAATCGATGCCGGGATGCAGGGCGATATTCAAAGCATTGGCAATAATCTGAGACAGGTTTGTAATCACCTCGTCAATATCCTTGGGAGTTACCATGACATTGGCATTATAGGGCTCTAAAATTTCCCTGATTAGAGAATACTTTTCTTCTCCCTTCAGACCCTTCAACATTTGATAAAAATCGCTTCCCTTGCTGGCCTGACGAGTAAAGGCCTCTATGACCATATCAATTGTATCACTGGTCAGGGTGGCCGCATCAACTACAGTGGGTACCCCAATGGCAATCACCGGTACACCCAGGGTTTCTTGATCAAGGGCCTTTCGCTTGCTGCCAATTCCTGAACCTGGACTAATGCCAGTATTGGAAATCTGAATCGTGGTATTGACCCGTTCCATCTTTCTAGAAGCCAGGGCATCCACCGCCACCACCAGATCAGGCTTAATTTTTTCCACAATCCCCTGAATGGTTTCACTGGTTTCCACCCCGGTTGTCCCCATTACACCGGGAGAAATGGCACTGACTTCTGCCAAATCCTGATCACTCTTCTTATTATACATTTGAAAAAGATGCCTGGTCACATAAACCTTAGAAACCACCTTTGGGCCGAGGGCATCGGGGGTTACATTCCAGTTTCCTAGGCCCACAATCAAGGCCCGAAGCTGTTTACGATTTCCTGCCAGGGCTTTAATTTCCCTGGCCAACACCTGGCTGACCTCGTCCTTTAAATCAGCATCAGATCTCCTTAAGCCCATACACTCCAATGTCACATAGCTCCCCTTTGGCTTTCCCATTACTTGGGCAGCTTCATCATTTAATACTTCAACCCTGGTAATTTTAATGTCCTTTAGCTCCTCCTGCTGTACCGATACACCTGAAATTTCCTGCTGCTTATTCTCTTGATATAGCTCTCTGGCCTCCATGGCCAGGTCTGTTCTAACTTGAAACATACCTTTCACCCTCTTTAATATGTATTTACTTTATTATGGGACAATTGACCCAAAAATATTTAGCTTGATTGGGGGTTATATTTATTTTTTTCTATTTTGGTATACTGAAAGTAAATAATGGTTATAACAGAAACTAAGAATGAAAATAAGCTTGACATTTTAATATTGTACAAAAAGAATATTTTTTATTGCAATTTAGTGCTATTTCTGATAAAATTACTGTGTTAGTGACCACGTAAGGGGGTGAACAGATTGGCAAATATCAAATCAGCTAAAAAGAGAATTAAAGTCATCGCTAAGAAAACGGCAAGAAACAGAATGGTGAAGTCTCAACTTAAGACTGCAATCAAAAGGTTTGAAGAAGCGATTTCAGGCGGTAATTTTGATGAAGCAAAGGCTAAATTAAGATTTGTTGAGAAGAAGTTACACCAAGCTGCTGCTAAGGGTGTAGTTCATAAGGCTAAGGCATCTAGAAAAGTATCTAGATTAGCTAAAAGACTTAACAAAGCAATCTAATTTTCCTACTTAAAACCGTGTCTTAGTGAATCAAATAAAATGAAACAAGCGTACAAACAGTACGCTTTTTTGCTTTTTTGATATGCCTTTAGCGGCACATCTCAGTTAAAAGTAATTCCATTGCTACTCGGTCATTGATTTTTCCTGATTTTATACGATAGTCCATTTCCAGAAACAGATTTAACAGCTCCCTAAGCCTTTTAATCGTATAATTTTTGCTCTGGGCTGCGCACTTGGAGGCAGTATAGGGGTGTATTCCAATTTTAGCAGCAACCATCTTGGGGGAGTATCCCTCGTCTAAAAGCAGTTTAGTGGCTAAAATATGTTTAATCTGATTACTTAAGGTACTCATCAGCCGAATTAACACTTCGCCCTCGGCCAATAGATCATCGAGTCTGGTCATAGCCTCTGAAAGATTTTTTTTACCCAGGGAATCCAGCAGCTTAAAGATATCGTTTTGAAACTTAAATATTGAAATTTGGTCAATATGAGCTGCCTCAATTTTATCTGCCGTACCCATGAAGGCAATAATCTTTTTGATTTCATTGGTAATATCCATTAAGGTTTGACTGGCATTCTTACCAAAGTAGTCTAATTGACTGATAAAGTAGCTTAGCTCCCGGGGTTCAATTTTCTTTCCTTGAAGCTTTACAAAATCCAAAATCCACTTATTTAATTCTGCCTCCTTTAATCGGTCGAGCTTAATAAGGTAACCTGCCTTTCCCAGGGCCTTTACCAGCTTTTTTCGATTGTCGATAGCTGAATGGCCATAAAAAACCAGGCAGGTTGAATCAGGTATTTTTGAAAAATAGGCAGCCAATTGTTCCTCCTCGGTCTCTGACAATACCCGTTTCTTTCCTTGAAAGGCATCAAAATCTTTAATGATGATTAATTTTCTCTCGGCCATAAAGGGCAGGGTTTCACAAGCATCAATTAATTTCTCCAGGGTTAAGTCCTTTCCGTCCAGTTGAAAGAAATTTAAGCTTTCAAACTCTCTGGCGATCAAGGCATTTTTAATCTTCTCCACAATTTCTTCTATTAAATACTGTTCTTCTCCGTACAACAGATAAAGTTTGTCAATTTGTTTGGCTTCTATGGCCTGTAATAGCTGTTGATAGCTCATTGTTTTGCAACTCCTCTTTCCATCCGTATCCTCTGGATTGGGGTAAGATAATATAGATAACTGCTAAAATCAAATAATATAATACCAGGTAAACAATAGAAATCTCCTCAATAGTAATACTGCTAAACCTTAAACTTCCCAACCATTGAACCATACCATTGATGTAGGTCAAAAGCAGGTGAATTAACCGGTTCACCCACAATCCCAGGGGCTTAACCAAAATACCTAGGGTAACAGAGCCCAGGGCTAGGGTCAAGATCAGCCCTAAAAGCGGTACAATCAGTAAATTGGCCAAAGGAGATATGATCGATATTTGTTGAAAATGATACAATATAATTGGTACAGTACCCAGCTGGGCAGCCAGGGTAACCGCCATTAAGCCCCCGATGGCCTTGGGCAGCCCCTTTAAGGCCTTTGCCATAATGGGATAAAACAATAGAATACTCAGGGTCGCTCCAAAGGAAAGCTGGAAGGAAACCGTACCGAGGGCATAGGGGTTTGAAACAACTGAAATAAAACCGATCAGCATAAGGCTATTGACGGAATCATATCTTCTATGCAAAAAATAGGCCATGACATAGAGCATATACATCATTCCTGCCCTTACAATGGAAATGGGTAGACCAACCATAAATCCATAAAATGTAATCAATATCAGGGTAATCAAAAGCCTTGGATTTCTACCTATCGAAAGAAAGGTCAACAGCCTCTCTAATATCATCACCAATATGCCTATATGCAGCCCCGAAACTGCTATAATATGGGCCGTTCCACTTTTGGAAAAATTCGACAACATTGCTTCGTCTAAGTATCCTTGGTTTCCAAGCAAAATACTTTTCAATAAATTACCCTGGGCCTCCCCCAGGCTAATGGTGATGTAATCTTCAATACTAGAACGTATTCTACCGCTGAACAATTTCAAAGAAGACCTTGAAGGCAGCTCTGCTTTTAATTGATCAGGTGATGAAATTCTAATAATATGGAATATCCCCCTACTTCGTAAATAAGCATCATAGCCGGTAAAGGGCCCCTCGGTCAATGTCGAAACCAGCCTCACGCCTCGGCCTTCCAATAAGTATCCAGGTTTAAGGTCTTGAATGGGTACAGATTTAGGTATTTGCAGCTTAGAGCGCTGGTTAACCCCGTATTCTCGACCATCCTTTTGGACCTTTAAAATCTTTACATCGGCTTCCCAATACCAGTTTCTTTCCCTGGGGGATGAAAGAACCCTCATCGTCATCCTGGAATAGGGTTGATCGGAAGGGGGCAGCCTGCTGGGGATTTGATCAACATATTGCTGTACGGCGATACCTAATATCAGAGTAATGAAGGCAATTCCAATCCACTTACCTTCTTGAATAAGAAGGGTCAATAGGCTAAGGATTCCATATAAAATCAATAGCTTAAAGGGGCTGATGGAAAGATCAAGAAATCTTTGAAGGATCATCCCTAAAACAAGAAAAATAAACAATATTACAAAGGGTCTTTTCATGACAAATCCCCTCCTTTTTGTTTATTTTTCGATACGATCTATTAAACTCCTTTATTTTCCACCTTCTTTTTTCCTTCATTAAGAAGGCTGCTGGAAATAGCTGTAATCGGTATGGTTAGGATTAACCCAATGGTCCCGGCAAAAGCTCTAATAATTTCTGAAGCAATAATATCTAGATTGATTATTTTTAGTAAACTGGTTTCATAGGCCATAAACACCAATAGCAGCGGTATGGTACTGCCGGTATAGGCCAGAATCAAGGTGTTTGACATGGTTCCCATCATATCTCGTCCCACGTTCATTCCCGAAAGGAATAAGTCCTTGGTTTTAATCAATGGGTTAGCCCGCTTTACCTCTTCCATAGCGGAGGCAATGGAAATACCCACATCCATAACAGCCCCCAGGGAGCCCAGCATAATTCCTGAAAACAGTAGCCCCCTAAAGTCAAAATCGATTCCCTGGGGAATAAACATCAGCATTCCCACTTCCTCACCCGAAAGCCCCGTCAGTTTAACCTTGGAGCCCACATAGAAGGTAATAAATCCCGCTGCCAAAATACCTCCCAGAATTCCCAGTATTGCAGCAATGCTTTTATTATTAATTCCTGAAATCAATAAAATGGTTATAACTGTTGTCAAAAGGGCTACAATAATGGTTAATAGTATGGGACTATACCCTTTTAGCATACCAGGCAGTAATACCTTCACGATTAACACAATGGTTAAGGTTAAGGAGATCAAGGTTTTAAGGCCTGCCTTTCTGCCTATCAATAGCAATAAAGCGACAAATATTGCCACTACAACATATACGTAAGTATCACGGACATATTCCGTTATATGTATTTCATAGGTTGTTTCTCCTGCTTCAATGTACTCATCTATTATTAGCAAAACCTTGTCTCCGGCCTTTACTGGTATGTCATAGGCATAGCTGTCTGTCAAGGTATGTTCAATGGTTACAACCTCTCCCTTAAATTCACCTGAAAGGATTTTTAAGGTAACTTGATAGGTTTCTAAAAAGCTCTGATCTTCCTGGGGTGTGGCCTCTACCTTCAAGACTTTCCCACGCTCCACATAGCTTTCCATATCTTCCGATGCATTGACAGCACCAATGTTCAGCAACACTGACAAAGTAAGAATTAATACAATCAGTTTTTTCATTGGGATCCCCCCTTCTACTGTTGCTATTATAACCGAAGGAATTGTTTACGTCAATGGTGAGAAAAGGAGCCTAAATATGGCTCCTTCTTTACAGTTACTTTTTAATGAAGATGATGGGGCGTTGGCCGAGGATCAGTATGATCATTTCCCTCATAGGTTAACAGTGTACTGATGCTAATCATGTGATTTTGCTTATCATGGTTAATTTCAATATTCTGAGGTCTTCCATCATCCTGATAGTAGTTTAAAAATACGTCTACAATATGGCTTGCGGCATCCTCATTCACATCTTCGTAAATTTGCAAATATTCCTTTTCTGGAATTTCCAAGGTTACATGATAGCCTGCTTCCTTTTTTATTCGCCTTTCCTGTATACCATTTATCAAGCTAAACCCACCTTTCTCAGCATGCCAGCTTCTTAGTTAGTATTGCCAGAAGCAGCCTAAATTATCTGCCGAGCATCATTAAACAAAATAGGTTTTTTCCTCAGCCACCTCAATCATATAGGGAAAGGTTTCTCTGGCCTCGTTATAGAGCTGCAGTGTATTGGTGCCAGGATACAAATGGGATAGAAGTAATCTTTTTACCTGTGCATCATGGGCAACCTTTCCCGCTTGTCTGGCCGAAAGATGAGGTGCGGCTTCGGTCCAGTCTCGATCAGTTAATCCTGCATCGCACAAAAATAAATCACTGCCCCTTGCAAAGTCCAGCAGGCCATCGAAATATTTGGTATCACCAGAATAAACCAATTTTTTACCACCCTTTTCAAAGGACATTCCATAACATTCAATAGGATGATCAGTTTTGATAAATCGAATTTTAATCCCTTTAATGTCAAGTAATAAATCACTTTGTATTGTCTGTATATGATAGGCTTGATTATACTGAATCCTTTCAAATTCATCCTGGGGGCTGGCAGGTATATAAAGGGGCACAGCCTGACCTAATTTTCCCTTGCTCTGATCAAAAAATATCTTATACCTTAATACCAGTAAATCAGCCATATGATCTGGGTGTAAATGGCTGATAATAATGGCATCCAGGCGATTTAAATCGCTTAAATGGGTAAATAGCTTCGACAACACACCATTGCCGCAGTCAATCAAGATTTTAGTATCTACATCCTCTAGCAGATAGCCTGAGCAAGCTCCCCTGGCCCGGGGATAGGGGCCATAACAGCCCAAAATTGTCAGTTTCATACTGTAACGCTCCTTAATCTTACAATATTATCGCTTTTTTTCTTTAAATACATCATGAATCTTGATAATTTTATTCACCTGCTTTAAATAATGAATGGCTTCCAACACCGGCTCATAATAGGGCATGATCTTTTTAGCTCGATACAAGTGCCATTTGGCCTTTTCAAAGTTTTCAAGCTTCATGTAAATTAATCCGATTTGATAATGGCCATACCCGTTTTCTGGTGCCCCCTCCAGCAACAGCTTTCCATATTGCAGGGCTTCATTTACGTTTTCCAGCTTATAAAAATAAATTTGGCTCAAGCTCAACAAAACATAAGAATCGTTAGGTACGTGTTCCAACACTTTTTTGTAATAGCTAACGGATTCTTCATAATGTTCAAGCTCATAGGAGGCGGCGGCTATACCGTTATACAAATCCGCCATAAATTCCCAATCCTGGTTCTTTAAAAGTCTAAGGGATCTTTTATAGCAATCCACCGCTTCTTCATTTCGCTCAATCTCATATAATAGGTCACCCAACAGTTTCCAATAATAAGGACTATCAGGCTGCTTTCTCATTATTTTTCTCATATATTCCACAGCATATTCATAATTCCCCAGATTACTCAGGGCCAATACTAAATTACTGATTAAATACTTATTGTTTGGGTTTTTTTTCAAGGCCTCCTTACATACTGAGATGGCCTCTTCTTCCATTTCGTTCATAATGAAAAAACTGCTCATATTTAAATAAGGCTCAACGGAATCAGGCTGCAGCATCAAATGAACCTTTAAGCACTTGATGGCCTTTCCAATATTACCTGTCTCTTCATAATAGTAGGCCAACTCCTCAAATTGGTAAAAGCGCCTATATTTTTTCAAGAAGAAGGGGTTGTACTTAAGCATAACTAAAAGTCCATAGTATGCTGTGTCGTATCGCTTTGCCCCCATATGAACCCTGACTTCCTTGTAAAAAATACTCCAGGCCTCCTCTTGATAAGGTTCATCTAGTAATCGGTATTTTTTAAGCCAGCCCTCCTCCAGCTCCCTAACCTTAAGGGGTTCCTTAGGAAAAAAGACTATTTCTTCCAATTGGTCTTCCTCAATAAAATGATAGATGTCATTTTTTAATTGCTTTCCTGTTGAACTATTTTGTAAAGTAAGATTTACCCAGAAGCCGGGAATTCCTTTATGGCTGGATTTTAGCCTTAAAGAAGCTAAACCGGGGGCTGGATTTTCAAGTTTTTTAAGATTACCACGCATTGCATCTATGTTTAACCGCTTTGTAATAAAATCTATCTGTTCAGCTTTATTGGAGAAAAAAATATTCATATTCATTTTCCTCCTCCTCTCTTTTCAAAACTACAGCTTCTTCTTATTCTACTATATCTCAGGGGTTTTGTTAACATAAAAAATAGGTTTTCATTCCATAATTTAATTATACAAAAAAATAATGCCGTTATCAAAAACTTAACGGCAAAATTGTATTTTATGCAAAGGGAATAATGCTATAGGCGATACCTTCAGGGTCCCTCAGCTTGACAGCTAGTCGATTGAGTCCCTTTAAATGTTGAATATACAAGATCTCATGATTGTTTTTAAATATACAAATGCTTTTATCGTCGACCATTTGATAAATACAATTGTCCTTAACATAGATGAGCTTCTCGTCCAACAGGGCAAAGCTAACCGGCTTTATTTCGTTAAAGTCCTTCAATTGAAAGACCATGACATCGTCAAAGGTCTGTATTTTATCACCGTTTAATGATTTAATCGTAAAATGAAGCTGCTCTTCATCACCACAAGCTGAATAGGCAATATACTGCCCATTCATTGCCACCCCTTGTAAATTCCCTTCATCCTGCAAATGGGTAATGGTCTTCTGATTTACGTTCAATACTCGAATATCAGTGGGGCCCTCAACACCGGTAAGGTAAGTTAAATAATGGCTATCCGTTGACCAGGTAGGTGTGCCCATCATATAACCTGTATTTTGCATTTCATCCCAAATGGTTATTTTACCAGACCTCCGATTAAAAATACCAATTTTGTCTGACAAAATCATTGACTGGCCTCCCCATTGTAAACGATCTACGGGTTTTTCATTCTCTCGGTAGAGAAAGGCAATATTAGCTTCATCATGGCTCCATTGGGGATAGATGCCGTAGATCAGCTCATGAATCAGTCTGCCGCTGTCGGCTCCATAGCTGACAAATCCCCGTGGTATTCCCTCTGACCCCATCGTAAAGGTGATATAACCGCCCTGGGGTGAAAATTTAACTGAATCCTTGAGGGGCTGCATTAACTCTTCTGTTTGAAGGTTGCCGATAACCGTCAGCCTTTCTTTATCAACGAAATACAGCCTAACTTCTTTATTTTTAAAATCCACAAAGGCCAGCCTTGATCCATCTTCCTTTAATACAAAATTATCGATATCTTCAGCCGCTATTCCCCCACAGACCTTCTTTTTTTCTCCTTCTGCCTGGTAATAAAGGGTATAATACTGACCCTCCTTCACCCATATAAAGCTCCCCTTTACTGCAGGGATTATCAGGTCTGAATCAACCAGTTCCTTGATTGGTGACCATGTCATATCTTCTAAATTCAATTGATAGAGCTTTTCATCTCCTATGATTTTCAGCATACTTTGATTTTCAAATAGTTTTGATGTCTCCAGAATTTCAGTTCCCCTGATAGAATATTCTTCACCTGTTAGCTCAATTTCTACAGGGCTATTTCCCACTAAATTCATGGCATAGGTCCCTTGACGATCCAGCAATTGATCCTCTAAATTTAATTTGTCTTTATTGCTCTGACAGCCACCCAAGAGCAATATACCAAATATCAAAAGCGCTAATCCTTTTCTTAAGGTCATAATTTCCCTCCGTTTGCTTTTGTGATATATGTCTTATCTTTTCCAATAATGACCAGTTTTTATTCAATCCATATCATTATACTATTTTAACTGCTCGATTAAAACGTTTTTCTCTAGCCCCTTTTCTTTTTGGTTCCAGTGGATTATGATAAATAAAGCAGAATAAACATAAAAGGAGACATACCATGAAACGTTATCAAGTTAGCCGACTGATGATTCTACTATTTACTTTGCTACTGCTTTTATCAGGCTGCCAAGGGGAACAGCAGGGGAATCCCCCCCTTTCTATTCACCTATTAGATGTTGGACAGGGAGACAGTACCTTAATCGTCACCCCTGACCATAAGACGATTTTAATTGATGGCGGCGAAGCAGAGGCCGCTCCCTATATCAGTAATTATCTAAATAAGTTAAAAATCGAAAGAATAGACTATTTAATTGCCACTCACCCCCATTCAGACCATATCGGGGGCCTGGCGGAAATTATCAATTCCTTTGAAATTGGCGAATTAATTATGCCTCAGGTATTACATACTACCAAAACCTTCGAAAAAATGTTATTGGCTGCTGAGGAAAAAAATCTTACTATTACAGCGGCCAAAGGCGATCAATCGTATCAGCTAAATGATGAAATCAGTCTTCAGATTCTTGGCCCCCTAAAGGATTACGGAGATAACCTAAATAATTGGAGCGTTGTTGCCAGAGTTCAATATAATCAAAAAGCCTTTTTATTTATGGGGGATGCCGAAACGCCCGTAGAAGATGACCTAGTAAATTATTATGAGCCTTCAGCATTGGCCAGCCACTTTTTAAGGGTGGGTCATCATGGAAGTGACACCTCTAGCAGTAAAGCCTTTCTTGAGGTGGTACAACCAGAAATTTCTGCCATTTCTGTGGGCAAAGAAAATCCCTATGGGCACCCCCATAGGGAAATTATCGAAAGGCTTAGTAATACAGCCATGTATCGTACTGATCAACAGGGAACCATTGTCCTTTATTGTGATGGTACAAAAATCTGGTCCCACCAAAAACCAATTGAAAAGGGTCTAGAGTAAAGCTTAACTCTTAAAGAAAAAATAAGTAATTTTCAAAAACATTTTTAGTCCAGGGCTCCCCCATATATCGCTTGGTAGATATGTAACCGTAGTCTTCGTGATAAAACCTGGCAGAAAACTTCTTGATCCACTGAAGCTGTTGATCTATTTCAGCAGTATCAGTGGATTTTTCCTGCTTAATAAGGCCCCCATACCAGATTGAAAGGAGTTTGGCAATGGCTTCATAGGCCTTATCAATATCGGTGGTCCTGATTAAACCATTGAACTGATTATGATAAACATCATCCCCTAAAAATCCCTGGGGCTTAAAGGCTTTAATTAATAGCTGACTATGGTGCTGATCCTCCTCAAGGAGCTGGTGGATTCCTTCCAGCTTCTCGAAATATTCTGGCCGATTAAAGGGATAATGTACCAGGGCCAGCACCCGTTTGGGTGCAATAATTACCTGATATAAAAACAATGGGTAACAGTATTCAGCCGAGGGATACCCAATGCCAAAATCGTAATGATATAAATGCAGCCCCTTAATTGCCATGGCCGAAAGCTGCTGAATTTTCGGCCCCCTGTACAGGCTTAAGGTTCCTTTGGAAAAAAGTCTTTTTTTACTGTTAATTTCCTTCGGTAAGGCCTCAACAGCCAGTGAAGGATTATACTCCTCTAAATAGTGGGTAAAGGGGTGTAAAGGCAATGGAATCATCATATTATTTTTTCCTCCCTTTCATAAAGGAATTGATTTGGTTCCGTTCCTCTTCGGTAAGCTGGTACATATCATAAACCAGGCTGTCAATTTTATTTCGCTGTTCTTCATAATGGCTTCCAGCAGCGACTTGATGTTCAATGTCCTTTGCCAGCTCCTCAAGGGCCCCAAGGAATCCAGGCTTAAAGACACTGGGAATGGGAATGGCCTTCAAGGGCGTGCTATAAAGCTCAAGGGATTCCCCCTTACGCTTTCCGCAGAAAAATAACCAGTAGTAGATTAAGGCTGAATTCAACAGTGCCGTCATGGCGTAATAAGAAATTTCTGTCGTTTTTTGCGTTAAATAATATACATCAGCACTGGCATACCAGGGCTTTGACACATAGGCGAAGCTGTTTTCATAAGCACGCTGGGGAACTACAATTTTATCCTGCTCAAAAAGTACTTGATTTCGAGGCCATTGCAGGGCGTACCATTTTCTTCGCCCCAGCCTGACCTCCCGCCTTTTTTCCAGCAGTCCCTTGAATTGCTTCAAATGCTGGTAGATTACAGCATGACTGGAATCATTCAGCTCCTGTTGATCATCTATATACAAAATAAATTGGCTCTTTTTATTGAGGGTATGGTACTGCTTAATATCGCTATTCTTATAAAAGGGCTTTAACAGGCTGGAGTCTGTTATACCGAGGTATTCAGCCTCTTCCTCAGATAAAACAAAAATGCCTCGGCCCTCCTGTCCCCTCATTCTCAGTTCTTCTGCGTTCTTAACCGAAAGTCGGTCTGCACCGCTGACAATTCCTTGATTAACCCGAAAAAGCACCTCTAGCCGGCGGGGATTATACTTTAGTATTTTATACAGGATTTTCGACGAATCCGTACCTGCTTGAATCATGATCTGACCCCGGTCATCAAAAATTGATTCCTGCCGGATGTTATTTACTTCTACCTCTGGTAGAGGGCTGTGGTTTATCAAGACATGACTAATGATTTTTTCATCGATGTTGCCGGTACGCTTAAAGGTAATCAAGGTAAGGGGCTTCGGAAGCCCAGCGACGTTCCCTCTTTTATGGCCTATCAAAATCAAATTATGCTGACCCTGGGCCCCTTTAAATAGCTTTAACTCATTAAAATTCACCATTAAATAAAGATTTAGCTCATTTTTTATAAAATTTCTAAGCTGTTGGGCTCCATCGGCAGTCACAAAGTAATTGGTGGTAATAAACCCCAAAGCTCCCCCCGGCCTTAATAGTTCCCACCCTCGATAAAGGAAAAAATAGAAATAATCCATTTTAGCCTCATAATATTTTTGCCCAAAGGGGGTTTTCTTTATGGCCTCAAAAATAGCTTTATTTCCCCTTTCACCAATATAGGGCGGGTTTCCGATTACCATATCGAATCGTCCCTCCAGATGCCTTAAATCATCGCCTACCAGGGAATCGCCATGAAAAATATGTAGGGTAAGCTTCGATCTTAGGGGCCTATTTAAGAGTATATCTAATTTCATGAGCAAGAGAAGTCTGCAAAGCATGACAGTATCTAGCTGGATATCAACACCATATAAATTTTTATTGATTATTTCCCTTAACAGGGTTTCTTCTTTGATATTTTCCTTCAGCTGATTCTTCAGTTCCTTGCTTAAAGCAAAAAGAATATCAAGGCCTTCCCTCAAAAAAACCCCAGCGCCGCAGGCAATATCAGCAATACGAATATTGCTGACTAAGCTGTCAAGCTGTATTAATTTTTCTTTTTCTTCAGGCTGCCCCTTTTTCTGAAACAGCTTCTCTATCTTCATATCTTCTATGCCAGCCTGCTGAATCAAACAATTCAAGCTATTAATGATAATGGCTCTGACAATTATACGGGACGTATAATAGGTTCCGGTACGATTCCGATGGCTTTTATGAAGCAATTCTTCATAATAGGCCTCCATCTCCTTTAAATCCAACTGGATTTTTCCCTCCTGGGGAAGAAAACTAAAGTTTTTTAAAACGGCTTCCGCAAGCCTAACATAGTGACGAAAGGAAATTTTTTCGTAGGTTGTGTACTTTTCCTGAAACCCAGGATTAATTTGAAGCAGAATTAAAAACCGTTCTCTGCCGTAGCCAGGATTATTTTCATGATGATAAAAGTATAGATTAAAATAAACCCACAGAAGAACATCTGCCTCTTTAAGCTTTGCTTCAAGGCTTATTTCCTTAATCAATCCTTCTGCATAGTCTTTAAATTGCCTGATCATATAGTTTTTTCCTATCCTTTTTCCATTTATTATATCAAATTCTACACAGGTATAAAACTCGAAAAAAAAGGAAGACAACTGTCTTCACCTAGTATCAATCACATTTTTGGGCATTTATATGATTGAATTCAATATAATTATGTGTGTTGGTTAATTAAAGTATTCTACAAAATTGTACAAATTCCTTTTTATTTTTCATAAATTCATTCTTAATATATCGCATTTAGTAAAAATGTTTTTTCTTTTTTAGATATAATTTATAGAACAGGGTATAAATGTAAAACAGGGGGTGTTTTGATGAAGCCAATCAATTCAGTAAAAAAAGATCGGGTCAATCGAATGTATGTTGAACGAAAAACCGTAGTAAACCGTATTGCTACCGTTGACCCCGTAGACCCAATTAAACCCGTCCATAATGAATCTTCCCACATCAATGAAAACTTTTTACTCTTGGCCGGGGCCTTCTATGACAGCTTTTCACAGCTAAGGGGACAATTTAAAAAATTCTATCTACGTCAGCAGGAGCTTGAAAAACTTTTGAGGAGGCTTCCCGACGAAGGGGATGAATCGGAAAGCATCCTTCGTTTAATGGAAGAACTGGTTGAAAGGTACAATTGTGCCCTTCAATCCCTTAAGCAGCTGGAGCATATGCTAACAAATGAAACCCAAAGCCAGGAACTCTACCAGGTGCTGTCAGATTATCAGCTTCAGCTTGAAGGAATAGGGATTACCCTTTTACCAGATCAATCTCTAAGCTTTAATGCCTCAATATTTAAAAATAACCACAGCATTACCCCTGATTCCCTGTCATTTTTATTTGATTATCAACAGGGGCTGGTAAAAAAGCTCTATCATCTTTTTAAGCATATTAAGGCCACAACCCTAAAGTTGCTTCCCACCTATGGTGAAGATTCTGTTCAGCCAATGGCCGGAATGCTCTTAGATCAAAAATACTAAGGATATTTAAATAATGTCATCGATTGTCAGCTCTTCATCCTTAACATGATGTAGAAATTTACCCAGCTTTTCTGTCAGCCGTTCCTTTGCCAGCTCTAAATCCTCGGGACTCGTACACTCCACCTCCAGCCGATTATTTTCATAGACCAGGGTAGCCAGGGTATATTGACCCTCCTTTAATAGATAGACATGGTCTTCTTCAGGCTGAAGGTAAGCCATTGAGGTTATTGCCTCATTAAATTGCTTTGGATTTAAAACAATATAGGTACCTTGATAGAGGGTACAGTCCCCCTCTTGATTTTCATAGGATAACAATCTGTTAATTATATCCAAAAGCTCCAGCGGATATTTTTTAAAATATTCCTGATAGCTTAAGTAAGGGTGCCGAGCCTTGGCCCGATCATAAGCTTCAATAATTTGTCCTACCAGCATGGTTTTAAACTGATAGGGTAATAAAATAATGCTGCTGCTAAAGACCTCATCGGTTCCCATTTCCCCCACCCTAATCAGCATCAGTTCATTTCCCTCGGGGGATTCTACTAAGTTTTCCTTGGGAATGCTATGGCGATCCTCTGTGAATAAATTTTTAATGTGTACTTCTTGATCACTCATTTTTGTTACCTCATACAGACCTAAATAACTATTGTCGGCCCTTTGAAGGCCATTGATCTCGTCTCTATTTAATTGGTCCGACTGTTCTTCTAAAAATAGCTTAACAAAGCTCTTTGACTTTTCCGGCCGATAGTCAAAGACCAGCCAATCCTGAAACTGATGCTGTAGTTGGCTGTTTTTTTCTAAAAAATTCCTTTCTAGCTCTTTCAGCAGCTTCCCGTCGTATCGTTGATAAATAAAGGGAATGAGCCTTTCTATCATCAATTGATTCATTTTCATATTTACAAATCCTCCTAACAAATTCATAATGGTACCTATTGTTGAATGAAATTTAATCTAATTACTTAAAATAAACAGTAAAATATAATATAGTGCCCACAATCAAGGTTAATGCTCCATTTTGAAAATTGTCTGTGTTGTAAAAAGACCAGCAACAAGGTATGATAGAACGTAATGAAAACCAGACACAACATTGAGGAGGATTATCTTGGCAAAGGTTATTTCATTAAATCAGTATATCCAACAACGACAACAAAAAAATTCTTTCCAGCCTTCACCAAGGCCCATATGGTTCTCAGACATTAGCCAGGCGATTTCTACCATAGCCTTTAAGGATCAGGAGCTTATTTACCGTAACATACGCTATCATTATTATAATTTATTTTTAGCCCATGTTAATCAAGGGGGCATTCAAGATAACAGCTACTGCTTCCAGCATTACTTAAAGGAACATCTAAACTTAAATGAACCCTTTCAAATCACCCATGGTGTCGATTTTTCCGGCGCCAGAATCAACCGTCTTTCCCAGAATGATTGGGAAAATATTGCCGATATGATCGTTCGCATCAGTCTGAGCCATTATCTCAATGACCTGACCATTAATAGTGATATTGAAAAATTAGCCCATCAATACAGCTGGGACCAGGTAATGGTAGATACTCAATAATCATTAAGAGACCTTAAGTAAAAATCGCTTAAGGTTTTTTATTTATCAAAACTAGATTTTTAATAGCAATTTCAGGTTCCTTTAAGACCCCTTCAAGTTTTTCCTTCAATATCAACACCTCTTGGGGCATATTTCTACGGTTAAACCTTTCCTTTTTCATAAAGTCATGGATTAAATTCATTAAAAAAGCCACATCGCTATTTTGGTACGTATCGCTTTCTAAAATAATTGGCATAAATTTTCGAAGCTCTGCCTTGGTGGGTATATCCTTGAATCGACCAAATTTGCTAATTTCTTCATTGATGTTAATGGTAAACTGGATCATCATTCCCTCATCATTGATTTTATTCAAATAGGCCACCAGATTTCCAAAAAGAAATTTAAAACAATGATATTGCTTGGTATCCATAGGTACCGTATATATTAAATTTACATGATAGGCTAAACCATTGTGGGCAATAACCGGCTTCATATTGTCAATTCTCCCTTCTATCTTTTTTCTCTTCATGGGAATTTTCAATATATATATCATCCCATTAAAATCTTTATCTTTCAAGAGGTTTTATTTAAGTTTATTTAGATTCCTCGATACATATAATTTTAGTGGGGTGATACAATGAAAGATCAAATGCGTTCAATACTTATTTTTTTGGTGATTCTTCTTGTTTTCTCAATGGTTACTATCTTTTTTTCTACGGAGGCCACAGTAAAAACCTTTCAGCGATATGCATCTCCCAATTTGAAAATATCTCTAAATTTATTAAATCAATATCTATCGGCTGATGAAGGCGAAAAACAAAGGGCAGAATTAGAAATCATTCAGACAACATTAAAGAACTTAAATTATGATTCCTGGCAAAGCTATTTGGAATACATTGAATTAAAGCATTATATAGAAATTATCAAACCCAATTCTGCCCCTCAATTGATTGTGATATTAAACCTATCAAAGGATGCCTCTGTCTTGGCCCTTTATCAACTGGTGGGCGACAGCTACGTTTTCGATGATAAAATTGAGGGATTAATCTATGTCAAAGATTTGAATTTTATTTCCCTTGATGAGGAAGCCCACCATGCCATGGTGATCGAACAAACCCTCGACGAGCGACTGGGCGGATTCTTTATTGAAAGATTTATTGAAATCTACTATTTTATTGAGGACAGCTTTAAAAAGGTTTGGTCTAAAACCCTTTATTATGAAGAAATCTATCAGGATAGCTGGATAAATGCCCAGGGAGAAGAGGGACTGTGGTTTCGTGTGGTGGAGGAAACGACATTGGATTATGTGAATCAAACCCCCTTTAAAATCAACAGTATTTCTACCCAGTCAAGGTATCAGGCCCAATCTAAAAGGTTCCCTGAACCTGAACAATTTACCCTGACCCAGTCAAACTCATACCAGCAGTCCTATCAGTGGAGCAGCCTATACGAAACCTTTATAATTGGAGAGGTAAACCAAACGGTCTTTTTAACCCGGGCAGCCCTGCTTGAAGATTTAGAATGGTCTGTTGAAAAGCTCTACGGTGTAGATAACTTAAACTACCGGTTGATGACACCCAAAGGAGAAATATTTTATCTATCGAAAAATAAATTTAAAGGAATATTACAAATTTTACTGGAAGAGTGATATAATCGAAGCAAAAGACATGATGAGGTGAAAAGATGACAACCAAGAAGCTTTATTTAAACAATTCTTACTTACGGGAATTTACCAGTTCCATTTTATCCGTTTCACCCCATACCAAAGACCCGAACTATTACCTGGTTCAACTAGATCAAACTGCCTTTTACCCCGAGGGGGGTGGCCAGCCTTCCGACACCGGCTATATTGGCAATAGTCAGGTAAGCTATGTCTTTGAAGAAAATGATATCCTATATCATGTTGTTGATCAGCCTCCTTCTGCCCATGAAAATGTTCCCTGTCGTATAGACTGGCAAAGACGCCATGATCATATGCAGCAGCATCTGGGCCAGCACCTGCTTTCAGCAGTCTTCGAAGATGAGCTTAAAGCTGCCACCGTTGGCTTTCACTTAGGGCAAGAGCTGGTTACAATTGATTTAGATTTAGCAGACCTGTCCCTGGATCAAGCTAAACGCATTGAAAATACGGCCAATAAACTCATAACCCAAAATCTTGCCGTCAGGCTTCACTATCCAGATTTTCAGGAAGTAAAGAAATTACCCCTTAGAAAAGTCCCTTCGGTAACTGAAAACATTAGAATTGTGGAAATTGATTCCTACGATTTCTCCCCCTGCGGCGGTACCCATCCCCAAAGCACTGGTGAAGTCGGCCTGATTAAAATCAGACGCTGGGAAAGGCTTCGGGAGGGTTTAAGGATAGAATTTTTTTGTGGTCAAAGAGCCCTGAGGGATTACCAGTGGAAGCATGATCAAATTAATTCGTTGGCAGGGCTTTTTTCCATCAGAGATGATGAGGTACAGGCTACAGTTGAACGGCTGTCAGCAGACAACAAAGCACTTTCTAAAGCCTTTCAGCAGCAAAAGCGACGGCTTTTGGAGTATCGGGCCCAAGAACTTTATCACGATGCAGAAGCATATCAAAACCATTTCATTGTTTCTAAAATCTTTTTAAAGGAGGATATTAAGGAGCTCCAAACCATGGCCTCCATCTTAAATCAAATGCCCCGGGCGGTAATTTTACTGGCAACAGTCAATGAGCGGGCTCAGATTATCTTTACCCGAAGTAAAGAGCTGAAGCTTGATATGAATCAATTATTTAAAGAGGTCATTCCCTTGATTGACGGCAAGGGCGGCGGAAATGCCATAACAGCCCAGGGAGGCGGCAACCTCATCTCTAATCTTGAAGGATTAATGGAGGCTGCGGTCTTTAAGCTGAAAAAGGAATATATTAAAGGTTAAAAGTGATCCTGCTTTATCATACTGTGTCACTTAAATGATAGGAAAAGGCCTGAGCCAAATTCTCCAAGGTAAGGCGAAGAAGGAAGCTATATCTTGGAGAATTTGGCCAGGGTCAACTGCTGCTAACAGGCACCAGTTCTTTGGTATTGGCAAATTCCACCCACATAGGTTTGGTTCACCACCGTATTCCTTAATTGAGTGACAGTAGCTGTACTGAGATCCTGTTTTCCCACAAGAATAAAATCGGCCAAATAGCCGGGGGCGATTTTCCCCTTTATTTCTTCCTCAAAGGTGCAATAGCTGGCACCAATGGTATAAAGACCAATGGCCTCCTCCAAGGTCAGTGCCTCATCGGGGTACCAACCCCCTTTAGGCTTTCCTTCATGGTCGGTTCTGGCAACGGCACCGAAAACACCCCAAAATGGATTCATCGGTTCAATGGGGCAATCAGAGCCGCCGGCTACCCTTACCCCCTGATTCAGCATGCTTTTCCAACCATAGCTTTCCTTAGCACGCTTCTTTCCAATCCTCGATTCAATCATTTTTAAATCTGTTGTTAAAAATCCTGGCTGTATATCGGCCACCACTCCCAAGTCCTTCATTCTCTTGATTATATCATGATTGATTATTTGGCAGTGTATCAGCCGAGGCCGCATTCTTTTTATGCTTAGATGGGTGAGGGAATCGTATACCTTCAGCAATTGATCCATCGCCCCATCGCCAATGGCGTGAACTGCAGGCTGTAATCGATTTTGAAGGGCCAGTGCAATCATTTCCTTGAGGGTTTGGGTTTCGTAAATAAGCATACCACGATTTTCAGGGTCTCCTTCATAGGGTTCCAGAAGAGCAGCGGTTCTACCGCCCAATGAACCATCTGCCAATATTTTGATGGGGCCAAATTTCAGCATTGAACTCCCCTTTCCAGTATAGATTCCCTGGCGAATAAGCTCCATTAGGGCCTCTTTAGTGGGGGCAAGCATCTGAAGATTAATTCTGATTTTCAGCTTTCCTTCCCTTTCTAATTCCTGATAGGCCAGCACCACAAGGTCATGATTGGCTGCCTGGGCAAAATCATCGGTTTGAATTGAAGTTAAGCCATATTTCAGGGCATCCTCCTGGGCCGATTGGATAATGCTTTTTAGCTGACCGACCTGATCAATGGCAGGGATTTTAGAATAGGCCATATAAATAGCATTTTCCCTAAGGATTCCCGTGGGCCGTGTACCATTTCTATCGCGATCAATTTTTCCCCCCTCCGGGTTAAGGGTTTGACTATGAATACCAGCCCTTTCCAAGCCCTTGCTGTTTAATGCCGCCACGTGATAACAGGCCCTTGATAAAAATATAGGATAATCCTGACTAATTTTATCTAAAAAATCTGCTGTGGGCAGCGTTGGCTCATTAAATGACTCCTCGTTCCAGCCATGGCCTACAATCCAATCTCCAAAATAGCCCCCTTCTGTAGAAGCCTGGGCTTTAAGTGTTTCCTCCAGCTCCTGAAGGGATCGGCAATGGCTCAGATCTACCTTCCTTTTTGAAAGTCCATAGTTAATTAAATGCATATGACTGTCGTTAAAGCCTGGCAATACCCATTGACCGTTTAAATCAACTATCTCATCATTCCCTTGCCTATCCTTTAATATTTCATTTGTTGTACCTACTTTTAGAAACCTGTCCCCTTCCACAGTAAAGGCCTCGGCCCTTTTACCCTCAACCATTGTCATAATATTTCCATTAATAAAATGCTTTCTCACTTTTCTGCCTCCCTTCCCTTACCTTTAAGATAGCATATGCATAGAACCCGTAACAGTACTTTTTCTATTAATTTTCTATTCAGAGTGTCAATACATAATTAGCCCCAATAGTTACAATACTAAAATGAAAGTGTACAGGGGATGTAGGTATGAAACGCCATAAAAAAAACCTTCCTAATCAAGAGGTTGAAATAAATATAACCAGAGACGAAATCAACAGCCGTAATCTGAGTAAAGACCTTAAAGATAATTATCTATTGCTCAGGGCTATTTTCAGAGATAGCAATGATATTATCTTCCGCAGGCTTAGTATCTTTTCTAAAGGCCCTTCGGAGGATGCATTCTTGATTTTTACCGACGGATTAGTGGATTCTGAAAATATTTATGAAAGCATTATCGAACCCCTTAACCATTATCGGGAACAGTACAGTAATACAGTCCATTATCAAGGCCTTGCGTTAAAAAACGTAAAAAGTATCATAACCAACAGCGAAATAGAAGAGGTTGAAATGGTCAAGGAGGTTGTTAACGGTGTTTTATCAGGAGATACCGTTCTAATCATTGAAGGCTCCAAAAAGGCTCTTATGTTAAATACCAAGGGCTGGGATAAAAGAAACATTGAAGAACCAACGGTAGAACGGGTTGTAAGGGGCTCTAGGGAAGGTTTTACCGAAAGTATTCGATCAAACACCGGACTCATTCGGAGAAAGCTGAAGGACCCGGCTCTGAAAATCTATGAATTAAAGGTAGGAAACCGCAGCCAGACCTTTGTTTCAATTTTTTATATTGATGATATCGTAAATAAAGAGGTTTTAAATAAAATCATCCATAAAATAACAAATATTAAAATAGATGGAATCTTTGAAAGCGGCTATATTGAACAGCAATTGGAAAAAAGCCCCTATTCACCCTTTCCACAGATGCAGATTACAGAAAGGCCCGATAAGGTCTGTGCCAATTTACTGGAGGGAAGGATTGTCGTTATGGTCGATGGGGCTCCCCAGGCATTAATAATGCCAATTTCCTTTATCAGCCTGTTCCAGTCTCCCGAAGACTATAATGAACGGATTTTATTTGGGAATTTAACACGATTTCTTCGATTTATTGGTTTTTTCATAGCCACTTCCTTTCCATCCATTTATGTGGCCTTAATATCGTTTCATCAGGAAATGCTGCCCACCGGCTTGATTTTAGACCTGTCTAGGAGTAGAGCCCAGGTGCCCTTCCCACCGGTGGTAGAGGCAATTTTAATGGAGGTTACCGTTGATCTGCTTCGGGAGGCCAGTGCCCGACTGCCCGGAACCATCGGACAAACCATTGGTATTGTAGGGGCCATTGTCATTGGAGATGCCGCCGTTAAAGCTAATTTAGCCAGCCCTGCCATGGTGATTGTCGTTGCCATTACCGCCATTGGCAGCTATGTGCTGCCCCACTACAGTACCTCCTTTTCCCTTAGGGCCGTTAGATTCCCTATGATTTTCATGGCAGCCAGCTTTGGCGCCTTTGGCATCATCATTAGCTGGACATGGATTGTGATTCATCTATGCCGACTTGATTCCTTTGGCTATCCTTATCTTTCTCCTATGGCTCCACTTAACAGGGGAATTTTTAAGGACGGCATCTTAAGAAATACCTTAAGGCGCCTACGTACCCGCCCCAGTACCACAAACAAAAAAAATATTTTTCGTTGGTAAAGGAGCCCTGTTATGTATCAAACCCATAAAAACGGAGAAATTACAGCAGTTCAAGCTTATATTATCATTATCAGCATAATGATTGGTAGCGGGATCTTAGGTCTGGCCAGGCTTGTTGCAGAGAAGTCCCAGCAGGATGCCTGGATATCGGTTTTAATAAACAGCTTTCTCATCAGTGCTGTTGTGGGTATTATTATTTATACCTTTAGTCATTACCCTCAATTTAACTTTGTTGAACTATGCAGTTATTTATTTACAAAGCCTATAGGCTATTTTATTGGCTTTGTCTATGGCATTTATGTGATTTTGGCCACCAGCTCTGTCATCCGCTTTTTATCAGAGATGATCTATACCTGGTTCTTGCCCAATACCCCCATCTATGTGATCGCCTTCATCATATTGATTACCACCATTTATATGACGGCCGGAGGGCTGACGATACTGGCCCGGTTCAACGAAGTGATTTTTTTCCTATTGATTCCCTTTGCCCTTTTAGTACTGGTTGGCCTGCCGGAGCTTCGCATCATAAATCTTAGGCCCATAGGGGGAAGTGGTATCAAAAGCATTATTGAAGGAATCATTCCTTCCCTTTATGCCTTTAGCGGCTATGAGGTGATCATGATTTATTATTCCTATATTTCTGACAAGCACAAACCAATTCAAAGAAATTCAATGCTGGCGGTATTAATTGTAGGGGCCTTTTATACCATTAGCGTTGCTGCACAAATTGCCTTGTTTGGTCATCAGGAGATCATGTGGATTTTGTACCCGGCCATTAATTATTTAGGAGCAGTGGAATTTCCATTGATTGAAAGAATGGAGCTGTTTTTTCCATATTTTGGTCCTTCACAGTGCTAGGTACCGCAGGACTCCAGCTTTATTCTGGCTGCATCGTTTTTCAAAACATCTTCAAAAACAAAAAAAGTAATTTATATATCTATTTTATGGCACCAGTCATTTTCATTATCGCTCTCGTGCCCCAAAATACTCCTCAAGTGGCCGAGTTCGGAGATAAGGTGGGAAGATTGAATATTTTTTTCGGTTTACTGCTACCATCACTAATATTTTTGACATCTCTAATAAAAAGGAGGTTCACTGCTGATGAAAAGTAGAAAAATATTACTTTTCGCAGTTCTTGGGATATTGACGATATCTCTTACAGGCTGCTGGGATTCTAGGGATTTAGAGGAGCTATTGGTGGTTTATGGCCTTGGTATCGACATCAGCGAACGAAATCCTGAAAAATTGATAGTGACTATGGGCTTTCCCACCATATTAGCCGAGGCCCCAGAAAAAAAATACGAAATATCAGTGGAGGTAAACTCCATTGGTGAAGCAAAAAGATATCTTCAAAATCAGGTTTATCGCCAAATTACCTATGGTTCTATTCAAGTCATCGTCATTAGCGAAGAAGTAGCCAAACAAGGAATATTGAAACATCTGGATACCCTTTTACGGGAGCCCCTGTTTCCCGGCACCACTCGGCTGGCAGTAGTGAATGACAGGGCTGATGCTTTGTTAAGGCTTAAGCCCCCTGTATCGCTGCTGGTCAGCACCTATTTATATGAATCAATAAAGCAAAGTCATTTAGCTAGTAATGTACCCTTTACCACCCTTAGAAATTTTAATTATATGCACCACACCAGCGGCATTGAACCCGTTCTGCCCTATATAGCCTATAACAAAGATACCGATACATTGAAGGTGGACAGTACGACCCTATTTCGTGACGATAAAATGATCTACCAGCTTTCTGATAATGAAAGTAAAGCATTAATGTTTTTGAAGGGAGAAATACTCAATGGCTTCTATACGGTAAAGCATCAAGAAAACACTGACGAGTACATTACCATTCGAGTTAACGGCGGCAATAGTAAAATAAATACTGAAATAATCAATGATCGACTTAAAATTACCCACGAAATCACCATTAACGGTTCACTGGTAGAATACACCCCCAAGGAGATTGTTTTTGATAATGCCCGTTTACAGGAGGTTGAAAGACATGTTGCAAAAAATATCCATGCCGATTTGGAGGATACGATTAAAGTATTACAGGATTTAGAGAATGATAATGTAGGCTATGGCCTATATGTCCGTGCCAATCACCCTGATTTCTTTGAAAGTGAAAATTGGCATAGACAATTTTCCTATGCCGACATTGAGCTACAAACCGATGTAAAGCTTCAAACCGTTGGTATTTCCCACTAAAAAAAGAGTCTTAGACATCATAAAAGGAGCCTTAAGCAGGAATCTTTTTATGAATATTGTCCAGACCCTTTTTCTTATTTCTAGCCTTGTGGCTTAACGACCACCAGTAGCATCTTGAATTTTTCTACTGCATCCAAGGCATGGGGAACATTGGCCGGCATGACCACTACCTCCCCGGCCTTAACATTCAGCCTTTCCTCGCCTATGGTAATTTCCGCCGTGCCATCCAGAACCTGTACCAGGGCATCGCCGGTGGAGGCATGGGAGCTAATAGCCTCTCCCCTATCAAAGGCAAAAAGAGTAATGCTCAAATCGTCCCGTTGAGAAATGGTACGGCTCACCACCTGAGCCTCCTGATACTCAATTAATTCCGTTAGGGAAACCGCCTGGGATACAGGCATATTTTTGATTAATGCTTCCTTTGTCATCATAAAACCTCCTATTTTAATTGATCTTAATTCAATTCTACCGTAATAAGAAAAGCAGTACCGTGATTTGAATCACATATTGGTAGTTTTTACATAATTCCGCTTATCTATGAAAATAGATGTCTGAAAACTCAATGTTAATTTTTTCAATTCTTTTTTCGTAAAGATCTGTAAATTCATCAACTCTTACTTGATGCTCTGCTAAAAGCTTGATTGGCAGCTTCACAATAAATTCTGTTCCCTTTCCATATTGGCTGTTAGCCTTCACTGTTCCGCCATGGAGCTCCACCAATGATTTGACCAGGGAAAGTCCAATGCCACTACCCTCATTCTTTCTAACTAAAGACCCATCCAATTGGCTGAAGCGGTCAAAAATAATATCCACCTTATCAGGAGGAATTCCGATTCCTGTATCCTTTACCGAGAGAATTGCCATATTTTCTTGTCTTTGAAGAGATACGGTGATTTTTCCCTCAGGTTTGGTGAACTTAATGGCATTCGATAGTAAATTTAGTATAATTCTTTCTATTTTATCAGGGTCACAGGCTGTGTACAATTCCTCTTGATCTGTTAAAAATTCAAAGGTAATCCCCTTATTTTCTATGTACTCCTTGACCGAGACAGAAATGACCTCAGCCACCTTGACAATATCATTATTTTCTAAATTTATTTCAAAATACCCACTATCGATCTTGTTAATATCAATCAGGTTATTGACTAACCTTAGCAAACGATAACAATTTTGCTGCATCATATTAATCTTTTTATTGATCTTAAGCTCTAAGGGGGAAAGGGAGTCATCCTTTAAATAGAGCCCAATTAATTGTAGGGTGCCCAATATCACATTTAAAGGGGTTTTGAATTCATGGGCAATATTGGAGAGCAGCTCTGTCCTTAAGCGATCATATTCCAAGGTTTCAGCCAAAAACCGTTCCTTCTCCTCTATATGCCTTTTTAATTCCTCATTCTTTTTTCGTTCAGTAATATCATGCAGCGTGCAAATAATACCGCAGTTTTCACAATAGGGAATACCCAACGCCAATATTTCCACATTTAACATACCATCAAAGATAGTACGAAGCCTGGTCTCAAACAATACCCTTTCAGATCTCCCCTGTTTCTTAAGTAACTTACTGATCGGCTTCTGATCCTCGGGAAATATAAAATCTAAAAAAGACCTGCCTATTAAATCCTGGGGCCCGTTGGCACCAACCAATTTAATGGCAGCATAATTGGCATAGATAATTTTTTCACCGTGGAGAACAATAGCACCATTTGGTAAGGCCTCCATCAGACGCTGGTAAAGGGCCTCGCTTTGCAGCAGTTTAATTTCCATCTCTCGATTTAAGCCCGATAAATTCCGCCCCATCACCAGAACCGACCTAAGCTCATTATTCTCACCGATTTCAGGATATATATCAAAAACAAATTGACTGCTTTCCCTATGTATTTCGAAAAATTGGTGTTCTCCTTTTTCAACAGCTCTTTTTAAAGCTTGAAGAAAAGCATCTTTAAATTTTGTGGTTACCTTCAGCTCTGAAATTCTTTTGCCAATTACATCCTGCTTATTTAATTTAAAAAACGTCTCTGCTGCCCCATTAACATACTCAAATTGAAAGATTGGGTTTAAGCAGGCCACAAAATCCCTTGTATTTTCTGCCAGTAAAGTAAACTTCCCCTGCCGTTTCTCGATATATTCTTTTTCTTTAGTTTTGTCAATAGTATGTACAAGACAGGTAACATAGTCGGGTTCATGACTGAATATTGAAATGTTAACCCATTCCTTTAAGCTATTACTGTAGGCTTCAATATTTAGGTTTTTTCCAGTTTTAATTACTCTTTGGCAGGTATTCAACCAACTGCTCCAATGGTCATGGAAAACAACCTTGGTTACCCTTGCACCCAATACATCTTTTTTCTGCTTCTGCAGCATATTCAGTAAAGCATCATTCGCTTCTAATATAAGGCAATCATGTACTCGATCTGATTCATCATACAATACCCTCAAATGTACATATCCTGTTCCCAAGCCTCCATATAACAAGGTTTTATTTGCAATTTCCATTTCAGCTTTATAGACACTCAAATTGATCCCTCCCGGTTCTTGAAAGATTTTATGTTAAAGATAGTTAATTTTTCCTTGGCTTCCCTTCAACAGATTTATAACCAATTATTATAAACAATAATCTATAATTCCATGATTTGTTACAAATTCCCTTCATTTTATTCTAAAAAGAAAACATTAATCTAAAGATATCCTTTTTTAAACACAAGGTTGAAGTCAAAAAAGCAAAGGACCCGGGGCGTATTTCGAATTTCAAATTTCCCAGGGTCAATGCCTGATACAAAATTTACTTCATGTTAATTATTTTTTTCTTCAGCCACTCTACCAATTGATCGATCTCTTGAAATCGAACATTGGGAGAATAGAAGGCTTCTATATAATCATGGTTCATTTTTGTCTTTTTTAATTGCTCGAATACCTGATTAAGAAGCTCTTGGACATATTTTTGGGCTGTTTGAATTTCCTCATGATATTGCTTCAATATGGTATCTTCTAAGTAATCATCCATATCAATTACCCGTTTCGCTGTGCTGGAGCCATGCCCCGTTACAGCCAGACCAATTTCAGGCACAGTAATGGTTTCTATCCATTTAGGGTCCATCGGATGATGATAAAATTCAACCATAAGACCCTTTTCTAAAAATTTTTCGGCAATCTTATTAAGGATCCTTGTTTTTTGAACCAGGGAGCTACCAAGGAGTACAAAGCGCTTTTCAATGGAAGCCAGATAGGTTTCTGCATAGTGTATATGTCCATGGAAGGTATAGGCACTGCCAAAAAGGTGTCTTTCCTTGGGCACAGAGTTTCGCTTTTTGTGGCCCCTCACTATTTTACTGATAAATTCTTCTATTTCCGTTGCCGCCATTCTTGAATTCGCTGCTTCTTGGTAAATCCACTCCAGATCATCCTGTATAAGCCTTGCTGCCTTTAAATATTTGTACACACGCTTATAGATTTTTCCGTTTGCATCGATGGCCTTAATAATTTCCTGTCTATCCTTAACCAATGCCTCCTGATTCCAATATTGGCCTAAGTGAAGGATTTCTTCTACAGCTCCCGGGTACTTAGGGTCAATCACATGGGGGGCTGTACCATCAATAAAAGCCACCCCTAAAGCATTAATTACAATGGCATCTAAGCTCTCAGGATCAGCCGAACAGTGATGAAACTCTACATCGTATCCCCTATCCACCATAAAGCTGCCAATATTTTTCATCAGCTGAGACTTCCCTACCCCTGGGCCTCCCTTTAGTAAATAGACCCGACTGGCCTCCTTTAGGTCAATTACATATTGATAATAAGAGTAAAAGCCCTCTGCCGTATTGCCACCGGGGAATAATCGTTTAATGCTTCCCTTCTTCATTGCCTCTCCTCCTCTTAACTAATCAATTCATTCTATCCTATTCCTCCTGGGCTAAAGGTGTGTTTATTTATATACAAGAATTTAATATACCTAATTTCTGCCTTGGTGGCGGTAGCAGTTTATTTTGCCCGCAACAACCTGTTATTATTATTTAAGCTGTTAAATTACTATACTTATATTTCATTGTTGAATTTTGTTATTATACCTGCATTTGTCTTTATTGGTATTTTTCTTAAATGGGCTAAGGGCTGTCGGTAAAAACCTATAAAGATAATCAAAGCGAAGCCTCTTTTTCTATACAATAAAAAAAACCCCCTAATTCAGCATCATAGGTCACTACCAAACATATCATGGATAGCCTGGCCAACCCATTGATCTATGAATTTAGGGATTTAAGTACTGTGCTTTTTACTGCGATCATTTTTTAGATAATTTTTATAAATTCATCCACCAGCAGGGGATCAAATTGTGTACCACGATGTCTTTTTAATTCGGTTATTCCCTCTCCCTTTGTTAACTTCTTACGGTATTCTCTCTCTGAAGTCATGGCATCATAGGAATCGGCTATGGTTACGATTCGCGTTAATAACGGAATTTCTGTTCCTGCTAAACCATCGGGGTACCCCTTACCGTCATACCGTTCATGGTGATTTCTAATGATCGGCAGGGCAGGCTGTAAAAAACTTAAGCTGCTAATCATGGCGCTTCCCTTTACAGAGTGACTTTTAATCATGCTATATTCCTGGTGAGTCAACATGCCCTTCTTTAGTAAAATATCATTGGGTATCGCTAATTTACCTATATCATGAAGTATACTGCCATACTTTAGAATATCCAGCTCTGCTTTTGTCAGATTTAGGTGATGACCAAGCCTTAAGCTATATTTCATAACCCGTTCACTATGCCCCTTTGTGTAGGGGTCCTTTATATTCATCGCCATAACCAAGGAAATTATCATTTCAAAATAGGTTTTCCTTTCCCTTTCCATAAGCTGTTCATTATCCACTATTACTGCATCCATTTTAGTATCCTCTGCTAAAAAGTTAACAAACCCTGCTATCCTTTTTTCTTCTAAGGCGGGTAAATACAACAGCTTTTCAATACCTGCTTCTTTACTTAATTGATTATTAAAAGCCCCTGAGCTATGTTTAAAATCATAACTATGAATAATCCTTAGCTCCTGATTATTTATTATTTGCCGATAGCATGGCTCCCCTTGACTAATTATAACTGGCAAAGCTTTCTCCCCTTTAAGGTTCCTTAACCCATTTATCTTAAAGGAATTATTTACAAGAAATATGGCTGTTTGATCAACACTTAAGAATTCATCCGTACTGAAAATCATCTCATTTAAGAGTTGATTGAACCCTTTGGACTGAAATAGCCTTTCTAAACTGTAATTCCAGTCTTCATAGGAGGCCTGTAGTTCTTCATCCCGATACGAGACTACACCAATAGTTTTATCATGTTGATTGGTTATTTCAATCTTATTACCTCGATTATCTGTCATTTTCAGGGTGTTATCCCCTTTGTCTGCTTTCATTTTGCTGACCAAGCCTGTAACAACCTCGGCAAGATTGCCGATAATTTTATTAAGGTCTAATAATAAAGTAATGATTATGCTCAATAATATGGTATAAAATGAAATTAAAAAAGAGATCAATACTCGATTACTAAAATATAAAAATATTAAAAAGCAAATCAGTAGCAGAAACGTATTGGTTAATAATATTTTTGATTTTATCTTCAATCCCATACCGTACCCCTTACCCTGCATTTTATTATCGAGTCATGGGTTCACCAATAAAAAAAGCGCCTAGTTCATTTTCCCTAGGTGCTATATGTTAAATTTACAAAAAAATATAAATTTTACAGCAACCTGGCAATCATGGAAGTTAACCCTCTTTAGACCCATAGCTTTGCGTCCTTACCTTTCGATAAGTTTGCCAAATTTTATTTAATTTCATAAAAATATACTACATATATAATATATAGTAAATTAGTTCAAATGTATAGGTTTTTTTGTATACTTTTGTTATTTATTTAAACATTCAGTCGTTTTATGTCTAATTAATAGTCAAAAAAAGAGACTTATTTTAAGTCTCGCAACAATAAATTCTATTTATATGGCTGCAATTCTATAGAATCTACCCAAATTGGATTTCTAAAGCCTACGATCTCTAACTTAATTTCTTCCATGCTTACCTTTGGTAACTCCAAATAAACCAGCTTCCAATCATCTTGAACTGTAACAGATTGAGAAAATTCTTCACGGTGCTGTAAATTTCCTTGATTATAAACCATAAGCCGGAGCTTTAAGTTTTCCTCCTGACTGGTTTTAATCAGCATTGAAAGCGTTTCATATTCCTTTGCGTAGAAATTTCTCAGCGTAAAGGTCGGTGAAAGATTCTGATCATTTACAAGCTTGAAGGAGTAGGGTCCCTCATTAAACAGATTAACATCCTTTATAATATTATTTTGCCCCTGGGTGGACAGCGTAAAATATTCGTTATTCTGCGTAATGTTGGCCTCCCTTCCATCCTCCTCTGTATCAAATTTTACCTCCAGTGCCTCAATATGGGGTTCACTCCATTCCCCATTGTTTTGTTGATCCATAATTTTTAAGCTTATGGTATAGGTCCCCTCTTGATTAAAGGATAATTTAGGCTCTCTGTTATCTGAAGTTTGAATGACCTTTCCTTCATAACTGATTTCCCATAGATAGGCCTCGATTGTTTCTTCTCCGGAACCACTGCTTTCATTAACAAGTATCCAATAGGGAGGTTCTTCCTCAATTCGAAAATAAGCCCTGACCTGGCCACCTACAGGGGTATATTCATCTCCCTGAAGGGTCCGTTCAGGCAACCACTTGATGAGACTTGATACACCATAGGCCCCCACCGTTAGCAATAAAAGGATTGCAGCAACTACTGGCCACCGGAAGGTTTTTTTCTCAGGCCGGGGCTGCTCATCTATTTCCCGGTAGGCCTTCATCGGAACTTCTTCAGTCAAGTTATTATCAATACCTTCCATACAATAATGATAAATATAGAGCTTGCGAAAGGTTGCCAGGGCTTCTTTAAGGCTTATATCAGGCTTAGCCTTTAAATCCTCTATAAAAAATTGTACTTCTGCCAAAAGAAGCTCTTCCTGCCTTAATTGACGATATTCAAAGAAAATAATTTTACTTAATACAGAAGAAAGCTTTTCTCCTATGTTAAAGCTACCTGCCAGGTTATAGCCCTCTTCAACGACGATCAGTTCATCAACCGCAAGATTTTCATCCTTGACCACCAGCTGTGCTTCATCAATTAATATATTTTTAAGGGGCAAAGCCAGGAAATCATATTTTGAAATGGCATTTAAATATTGGAAGGCTAAGTCCATACGTTGTTTGATGGGAACGTAATTTTCTTCTAAATAAACCAGCAACGGTTCAGCATCCAATACTCGAGTGGCAATAATCAGCTCTTCCCCTCGCCTTTCTAAATGAATTAAATTCGCCATCGCTGAAGCCAATTCTTCTGTCTCCATTAGATGAATTAACTCCTGATCTTTAACAACATTTAGTACCACAGCATGACTGTCAATTTCTTTTTCTGTTGCAATGTAAATATCTTGATGGGCTGTTGTTTTAAAGCTCTCTAATATATTAAATTTTTCATGATAAAAATTGGGCATCCTGAATCATCCTTACTTTTGTCAAAATTAAAAGCCATATTCGTCAAAATACGACAAAACTATATAGTTATATCGTATGATTTTTGCTTTAATTGATAAATGAGTCCATTGTATCATTTATTCCACATAGGATGCACAATTCCTTCTTCTAAAACATCAATTGTTGGAGAAAGTCTTTTAATTCGATCCATTATCTGATGACGCTCCTGTCCCTTGTCTAAATACCTGACAATTCCAAAATCTATTTTACCAGGCCAAACCTTAACTTCTTCGATTTGATTGTTCGACAAGGAAAGCTCTAAAGCCATTATATGATTGGCCTCCGGGCGTCTGCTATTGGTGAATAAGAAGTTGCCCAGCGAAAAAGCAGTAAGCTCCCTTTTATCTGACCACTTCAATTCTTGAATCACATGGGGGTGACACCCTATAATGATGTTAGCTCCTGCCTCCCTTAACCCTTTTTCCAGGTTGATTTGATCTTCATTGGGCTCTTCTGCCAATTCTTCTCCCCAATGAAGAAATACAATCACGTAGTCTACCTGCCCACTATAAGCCTTAATATGGCTTATTAGGGGTTCAAAGCTATAGGCTGTAGCCATTCCAGGTCGATTGGCATCAGCTCGCCATTCTGCCACGGGAATAACCCTTGACGCAGCAAAAATAGCGATGGATAGATCATTTTTCTCTAAAATATAGGGTCGGAAGGCCTCTTCCTCATTGTTGCCAATCCCTATATAATTATAGCCGGTACTATTTAAGTGGGCCAAGGTTTCATGCAGCGGACCATCCATACCATGATTATTAGCCAGGCTAAAAACAAGCTTTTCTTTTAAGGGTTCAAAAATCCTTAGCATGGCTGGGTCTGTTTGAAAGGAAAAGGTCTTTTCCATTAGTTCTCCACTGGTGCCGACGGCTGTTTCTAAATTGGCCACAATAAAATCCTTATCCTTTAAAATTGGCATAAATTCAGATAATGGATAATCAATTCCCCTTTGATTTATGACCTCTGCCACCCTGCCTGTCATCATGGAATCGCCTAAAAACATTATTTTTACTGTATCTGAAGCCTCTGGGGGCAAAATATTATCTGCCGGCGCTTCTTCCACGGGCTCTGGCCCATAGGGGTCTTGATGATAATTGGGGGCAGGAATCATTCTGCAGCTGATCAGTAGTGCCGCTATGCTCATAATCATTATTAAGGTGATTAATTGTTTCATTGCTTTATTCCTCTTCAATTCTTATTTTTGTTACTCATAAATTGTACGTTTATCGTTTAACCCTTCAGGCTATAAAAAACGACAATCCAATTATATCAATAAATTGATAAGCCAGTCTATTCCATATTAACCCTGCCCTTGGTGGTTCAAATAAATGATAGCAATAACCCTTAAGATTAGCCCTGTCTTTTATTATATCAACCATATAATATGATTACAATTTAAGCTAATTTTTGATTCCGCCCATGAACAAGCCAGGTAGCCTTTGTAGGAAAAAAACAAACGGCCGTAGCAATTATCCCCGGCTGACTTATCATATGGAACAGGCATTTTTAGAAGGGTTCAAATTGGGTGCACAATTAATGCCGGAGGTTTTGGAGGTGGGAAAAGATGCCTGCTTTTGATATGGCAAAGCGGATTCGAGGGCAGTATTTGGATCAAAACTCTCCACCCCTTGAGGATTCGCTGGCAAGAATACAGGCGTTTACACTGTCACAGGATATTGCCGACGAATGTGTACTGCACGATTTGATGTATGTCTAAAAGATAGCCGCCCCGCTGATTTACAGTCATCAGGGCGGCTTTACTTATGGAAAATCGAGCGGTATAACTTCCGTAAATCAAATTAGTTACATTCAATCCTCAAATATGGGTTCAATATGCTCTCTAATAAGTTCTATTCTGTCCTTAGCATCCGGTATAAAAAGAGAAGCGATGGAAATCACCATTTTTTGCTTCGTATTGATGTAAATTACATTCCCACCGTCTCCCAAGGCGGCGTAAATATGTTCTTTATCATCAATAACCCACCATAGGTAGCCATAAGACAACGTTTCCCAGTGGCTATGCCCCTTGGTGCTTTCATCTATCCACTCAGGCGGTACGATTTGTTTGCCCTGCCATATGCCGCCATCTAAATATAGCTGCCCCATTTTCGCCATATCTGCGGGTGTTAGAAAGAGTCCCCAGCTTGCCGTATTAATTCCCTGTGGGTCTACTACCCAGCCACGAGTGTTCTTATCACTCATAACGGCGAAATGCTCTTCTTGATTATGCAATACAATATTTTGAGGAACATTGATTTTCAACAGCGAGAATAAATTTTCCGTAGCAAAGTTAAGTATTGATTGTCCCGTAGCTTTTGCCAGAATGCCAGACAAAATATGGGTACCACCGATAGCAGAATAATTGAAATCTCCGATTGGTTTGTCCCCACCTAATAAATCAAGTGCATCCTGAATCGGGTTTTGGCTTGTGAAGAACTTTTCATACGGCTCCGTATCGTATTTATAAGGGGCGGTCATAGTCAGCATATCTTTGATCGTGATACGCTTTATCGTTTCTTCACCCTTGGCTATCGTATAATCAGGGAAAAAGTCTAATACTTTCTGGTTGACACTTTTAATATTCCCCCTATGAATGGCAATACCAAGCAGTGCTGAAAAAACACTCTTCGTTACCGAATACACATGGGTAGCATGATTGGCTGTATACCCGTTAAAGTATTTTTCATATACCTCTTCACCGTTTTTGCGCATAACTATGCCAGTAATATTGTTATAATTATTGTTAATTATCTTTTCAAGCATTTTAATTTTCTCATGATTCATATGTTATAATTTCCTCCTTTGCTTTATGAAGGATATCCTCAAATAAAGCATAATGCCATTAAAAATTGATTGCAAGAACTTTTTTTACTTTTTATTTTACTGGACAATTCCTTGAAATCGAGCTATCATAGATTGACGGTAATTAAATATCGTCACATATAGGGAGACTGAAGAAAACAGTAGAACAGCTTCAAGCTGCACTTGACCGAAAAATAGAATATACCAAAAAACTCAACAAGAAAATTGACCTCATGAGAGAACAGCTAAAAGAGCGTATTACCATACAGGAGCATGAAAAGATGCAAGAGCCTATCGCCATATCGGGGCCGCATTTTCGCGTATCGTCGCCCGGTGATCAGATTGATTTGATACATCCGTCAACGGGTAAAAAGCACACCCTGATCGTGCAGGAATACGAACGGCAGGAGTTGTCCGCCGAGCATTTCAACAACCCCAATCACGAGTTTCCAACACACTACATCATAATGAGTTATACGATTTCTCCTGATTTTCCTGACCGATCTTTTATGATAACAGATTGCGCACGGGGCGACCGACCCCGGCAAAAATACGCCGACCCAAAGGCACCGCAGGCAACCGATGATGTTTGCATCGGTATCATCGGCAGGGCGGATGGCCCAACTGCTATTGTTCTCGATGGCGGTAATCAGGGCAAGCTCCGGGTTGCCTGCTCCGCGCTGCATTTTGAACCGGTGGAGAATGTGGAATGGCGCATTGTGTTTTATGAAACCACACGCAAAGATATTACGGTGGAACTGGTCTAAAGTCCAGTCTCAATGATTTAATCATCAAAATAAAAGACTTAGTAGCAGGCCGATTTTGCAAGACAGAAATCGGCCTGCTCTGTCGTTACATACCAAGTATCATCCAGAGTATCCTTGTAAAAGGATGGCGCGTTTAGGCGATAGTTTACACATGTGGTAAAATAAATTCTTGTAAGCGGCAAATATTGTATCGTTTTTGCTGTCTATATAAATAAGGGTACTTTATTTTATAGAGAGGAGGGGCGCAATGGAAGATCATGAAATCATCACGCTTTATTGGAACCGGGATGAAACGGCGGTTCAAGAAACAGCGGACAAGTATGGTGGATTTTGCTACCGCCTTGCCATGAACATTCTTTCGGTTTGTGAGGATGCCGAGGAGTGCGTCAGCGACACCTACCATAAGGCATGGAATACCATCCCACCAGAAAGGCCCTTGGCGTTTCGTGCATGGCTGGGCAGGATTGTGCGCAATCTTTCCATCAATCGATGGAATCATAATCGGGCACAAAAGCGTTATGCTGGTGTGGAAGTGCTTCTTTCCGAACTCTCTGATTGTATTCCCGACACCGAAACCACTGAGGAAATACTGGAGGCGCAGGCACTTTCCGGATACATAAGCGACTGGTTGGACAGCCTTCCCTCCACTGAGCGCATCCTCTTTGTGCGCCGATACTGGAACGGCGAGGAGCTGGGGCGGCTAGCCATGGCCAGCGGCATTACGCCAAACAAACTGGCGGGACGGATGTTCCGCCTGCGCAAAAGCCTTCAGTCTTATTTAGTGGAGAAAGGGGTGACAATATGAGCCGAGAGCGCGAAAGAAAACTGTTTGATGCCATTACTGGGATTCGAGATGACCTTATCGATCAGGCACAGGACGCAAAGTTAAAAGCCGCCCGTCCTAAATGGAAGGCCTGGGCGGTGATAGCCGCTTGCATTGTTTTCGTGGTGGGTGTCGGCGGTGCCGCGCTTTGGCAGAACTTTTTGCCTTTGGGCGGCAACGCGGGAAGCGGGGGTAGCGGCCACGCAGAGGGCAGCTCTGCATTCATGTCCTATGCGGGTCCGGTGTTTCCCCTTACGATGGTTGAGGCGGATGATGAAATCAGCGCCAGCCGCCATATTGCTTATGATTTCTCTCTTGCCAGCGAGGATTCGCTGCGTGTATGGGGCGCACAGGTACAGGACAGATATATTCTCTCTAATCATTCGGAACACGAGCGCAGTGTAAGCCTCCTTTACCCTTTCGCCGGCAGTTTCAATGAGCTTGCAGAACAAATCCCCACCATTACGCTGGATGACGAGCCGGTTTCTCCGACGCTGCATCCGGGTGGATATTCGGGCAGCTTCACAGGCGCAGACGACCCTGAGGGTAGCTCGAACATTCTGCATCTCGATTCGTGGGAGGGGTACAAAGCGCTTTTGGAAAGCGGCGGCTATCAAGCGAACGCTTTGGCGGATTACCCAAGCCTCGATCAGCAGGTGACGGTGTACAGCTTCACAGATTTTGAAGCACCGCTTGATGAGTTTGACGCCGCATCCCAGGCAATCACCTTTACAATCAATCCCGAGAAAACCACGATTTTGCTCTATGGCTTCAACGGCGTTGAATATGGTGAGGATGGGCAGCGACGGTTCAGCTACTTTGTACCGAATGAAACTCGCAGAGAGAGTTCCGAAAAATATATTATCGTGCTTGGCGACGATATCGGAGAATACGCCTTGCAGGGTTATAAAAACGGGGCCATCGAAAAGGGCAATGAGCTGGACGGCGTTTCGGTAAACGTCACACGGACTGAGCGGATTTTATCCGATGTGTTCCGTGATATTGTGAAGAGCTTCCTTTCCGTGTATGGCGATGGTAAAGGGCTTGCCGTGTCCGACGAGATGTTTCTTGGTGCAGTGTCTGAGTTTATGCTGGAGTACGGACTGCTCTCCGCCTCTGTTCGTGACCGCTATCATTTGGGAATGCTTGAGGATATAATATCCGAGACCAAAAACCTTGACCGCGTTTTTTATCTGGAATTTCCTGTTACCATCCCTGCCGGGGAGTCTGTTGCTGTTAAAGCAAACCAGCACAAAAAACCGAGCTTTGACTTTGCTTGCACAGGCTCTAAAAATGTAGGCGTTCAGGGCTATGATATGGTTACACGTCTGGGAAGCAATTTGTATTTTGAGGCAGTGACTGCGGAGATAACGAATATAGAGGGTATTGAAATCATCCGCCAGAACTTTGGGTTTGATCCTCTAGCCGGTGTAACAACGGTTACCCTTGATCCTGCCATAGAGCATTACTATTTGGAAATAAAGTAGAAGGCGTTTTTTATGAGAGCAAGACCTTCTAGGGGCAGATTCTTGTGGTTGAGGGATACCATGTGCCGCCTTAACAGATCGCTGGTCCCGCTTCCCATTCCACCATTAGGGTAAGTTAAAAAATGTGATTTATAGATATGAAAAAAGCTACATTTTCATTGGTTCATTACCAACAAAAATGTAGCTTATAACTTGGTGCGGATGGGGGGATTTGAACCCCCACGGGCGTTGCCCACTACCCCCTCAAGATAGCGTGTCTGCCGATTCCACCACATCCGCATGGCTTAATCACACTATAATATTATAATATCAATTTTTCATATTGTCAATTATGTCTTTTAGAACAGAAGCCAGTCATAACTTCGACTGGCTTCCAAATTATATTATTTAGTATTTATAAACCACTCTTCAATGTTATAAAAGTGATTTTGAAGATGGGGCTTCAGTTGCCCCTTAATTTTATCCTTTGCCATAATTGCACCATTTTGAAACATGATACTCAAATAGGGCAGCTCATCAGATATATGCTGTTGAAGCTCCTGATAGCGTTCATATTTGGCTTCTCTGCTAGGAGCACTGAAGGCAGCCTGCAACAGCTCATCCATTTTTTCATCTTGATAGGATATAAAATTGGTGCGATCTCTTTGGGAAGAATGAAAGGCAAAGGACAAATCAGGCACATGGGAAAGCTCCCAGCCCCCTAATACCATGTCAAAATTTCGCTGATCAATGGCAGTGTTAAATTCCTCCCAGCTTAATAATACTACATCTATTTCAATTCCTATGGCGGCTAATTCCTCTTGAATTAAGTAGGCTGTTTTTTCCCGCAGTAAGTTATCGCTATTGGTAATCAGCCTAAAGCGAAGGGCCTCTCCCTGTTCATTGATCCGTGCTGTCGAGGCTTCCCCCTGAACAAAGCCCGATTCCTCTAATAAAGCCCTGGCTCCCTCCAGGTCGTAACCATATTGCAGACTTTCCTCGTTATAGAGCCATGAATGAGGATTAATGGGCACGTCGGTTACGGTTCCATGATTTAAGTAAATGTTCTTTACAATTTTATGTCTGTCTATTCCATAGGCAATGGCTTTTCTTACAGCATTCTCCTGCAAAAGCTTATTTTTAAAATTAAAGCCTAAAAACTCCAGGTTATTACTGACATATTCATACACTTCAATATTTTTATTATCAGCAAACCTACCCCAGTCAATTGAAAGGGGTTGAGCAAAATCAATATCACCATTATCAAACAAAGAAATTTGTGCCTCACGATCAGGTACAATGACCACTTCAATTGATTCAATATAGGGCTTTTGATTCCAATATTGTTCATTTCTGACCAATTTAAGCTCCTTCATCCGTACATGGCCCTCCAATTGATAGGGCCCTGTTCCGATAATCGGGAAATTCTCATCCGCCAGCTTAGATCGATTGGCTCCCTCAAAGAGATGCTTTGGTAGAATGGGAAATGACATTACCTCTAGGCCATTGCTAAAGGGCCGGGTAAAGGTGACCCTTATGACACCTTCACTTACTTCCCTCATATCTGAAATATGCTGTAGGCTCATTCGGTAAATGGATGTGTTTTGAATCTGCTGAAGGTTTCCCTTAATTACCTGATATGTAAATATTACATCCTCTGCCGTAAAGGCTTCTCCATCATGCCATTTAACATTATTTCTTAATACAAAATCAATACTCTGTCCATCCTCTGAGATGCTCCAGTTCTGGGCCAGGCCAGGCTCAACATTCATTTCTGGATCAAAGGCCACCAGGCCTTCATAAATTAGTTTGTGGACCTGCTTGAGGCTTCGCTCATTATTAAAAAGAGGATTAATTGTATTAAATCTGGTTACTGACAGTTTAAAGCTGCCCCCTGGTGCTGGTTCATAACTCTCATGAACAGTTACCTCCGGTAGGGTTTCATCCCCCTGGGATAACTCTCCAGAGCAAGCACTCAGCAGCATAATCAAGATCATTAAAAAAATGATCGATTTCTTTCTGTTCAATTTTTGTCCCCCCTTGTAAGGTCAACATTTCATTTTTAATTCACTAAAAATACGTTCTAATAATCAGCTTGATAAAACCCATCAGGCCTTCACGATAAATCACCTGATATCTTTCGTAATCTCGAGTTACCTTTTGTAAATAGTTCCTGGTTTCAGGGAAGGGAATGTAGTCAAGGCCAACACCATCATAGCTGTATTCTGGATTAGCAAGCCATTTGGCAACATTACCATTCCCTGCATTATAGGCTGATACCATCAACTCAAGCTTACCATTAAATTGATCCTTTAATATACTTAAATACCAGCATCCAATTTTTATATTAAGGTCCGGCTCGTACAGCCGTTCTTCACGATAATCGGCTATTTCAAGTTTTTCAGCAGCCCACTGGCCGGTAATGGGTGCAATCTGCATCAATCCTCTGGCCTCTCTTTTTGATATAGCCTCGGGATTAAATTTACTTTCATTTCTTATAATCGCAGCCACAAGGTATGGATCAACCTCGTAGACCGTTGCATATTTTTCCACTAGCTCACGATAGTGAAATGGATATACTATATTGAGCACCCATCTGCCGCTGGTAATAATGCCATATACCAATACTATCAAAAAAAGTAAAATTCGAATCCGTCTACCCATTTTAATAATCAATTACTATCCCTCCGAAAGGTCATTCCCTAGCTATCTCGTGCCATATTTTCTTCACTTGTTCTTTTAACGTCTCTACATTACCGGAGTTATCTATTATCCTATCTGCAAATTGCTTTTTTTCTTCAAGGGACATTTGAGAGGAAATTCGATTTTCTGCCCCCTCAATTGTCAAGTCCTCCCGCTCAATCAGCCGCTTTAGCTGGGTGTCATGGGGCACTGCCACAAGCCAAACCTCATTAACCAGGTTTACAAGGCCCATTTCAATCAGCAACGCTGCATCTACTATTATAACAGGATTTACCGAATTTTGCTTATGCCAATTTATTTCAATTTTAATTTTTTCAACAATCCTTGGATGGGTAATTTCATTGAGTTTATCCAGGGCTTCCTCATGGTTAAACACATATTCTCCTAATTTCTTTCGATTAAGCTCTCCATTGGGAAGAAAATATGCTTCACCAAAGTAAGCCCTGATCTCCTCCAGGGCAGTGGATCCAACACCAACAATACTTCTGGCAATATCATCTGCATCTATAATCACTGCTCCAAGCTCTGATAATAGGCTTGATACAGTACTTTTTCCACTGGCAATGCCGCCTGTTAAACCAATTACCTTTTTCATGGCCGTGCATCTCCTTACTTTGCTTCATACCAGTTATCACCAAAGGATAAATCTACCTTAAGGGCTGCCTTCAAGTCTACAGCCTTTTCCATGGCGCTCCTAACAATTTCAGCAACCTCATCCCTTTCCTTATTAGGCACCTCAACGATCAACTCATCGTGAACCTGTAAAATCAATTTTGCAGTATAATTGTTTTTCTTTAACTGTCGATAAACCTCTACCATAGCAATTTTAATAATATCTGCTGCACTTCCCTGGATAGGGGTATTCATAGCCATTCTTTCGCCAAAGCTTCGTATATTAAAATTACTGGATTGCAGCTCAGGCAAATATCTTCTGCGTTGAAGCATCGTCAATACATAACCCTTCTCTTTGGCCGATACAACAATCTCCTTCATATATTTTTTAACCGAAGAATATTTCTCTAAATAGCTGTCTATATACCTTTTTGCCTCCACCCGGGATATTTTTAAGTTCTCACCCAGGCCAAAGTCGCTGATTCCATATACAATACCAAAGTTTACAGCCTTTGCACTGCTTCTCATGGCGGAGGTGACGGAATCCATGGGTACATCAAATATTTCAGATGCGGTACGGGTATGAATATCCTGATTTTTCTCGAAGGCATCCAGCAGATTTTCGTCTTCTGAAATATGGGCCAGCACTCTTAATTCAATTTGTGAATAATCTGCATCAATAAATTGATAACCTTCCTCTGCAATAAATACCTTTCTTAATTGTCGGCCCATTTCAAGTCTTACAGGAATATTTTGAAGGTTAGGCTCTGTACTGGATATTCTCCCGGTGGTGGTGACTGTCTGATTAAAGCTGGAATGAATTCGCCCGGTCACAGGATTAATGATATTTAATAGACCATCTACATAGGTACTCTTCAGCTTCATCACCTGTCGATACTCTAATATTTTGGGAATAATTTCGTGGCGCTCCTGCAGCTTTTCTAAGACTTCAGCGTTGGTCGAAAAGCCTGTTTTGGTTTTCTTAATAGGGGGCAGACCCAGTCTTTCAAATAGAATTTCCCCCAATTGCTTGGGTGAATTAATATTGAAGGGTTCACCGGCCAGCAGGTAAATGTCTTCAGTGAGCTGATTAATGATATTACTAAATTCTATTTCCAATTTCTTAAGCATATGCTTATCGACCTTAATGCCGTAGTATTCCATGACAGCCAATACCTCTGCCAGGGGAAGCTCCACCTCATAATAGAGCCTCTCCACATTAAGCTCCTTCAGTCTTTCACCTATGGGCTCCTTCAGGCTCAGTATTGCCCGAACCTGTTGCCCCAAATATTGATGAAGGGAATCTTCTTCAAGGACAGCATAGGTTATTTTGCTTTTTCCCTTACCCAAAAGGGCTTCTTCATCCAATATATCCTCATTTAAATAAAAGGCTGCAAGCTCTTTCAATTGATAGGTCGACTTAGCAGAATCAATTAAATATTCACCGATCATGGTATCGAAGCTAATATTTTTAATCTCGATACCCTGGGTTAAGAAATGAAGGATCTCCTTTTTAATATCATGGCCCAATTTTTCAATCTCCTCGTCCTCCAGTACTTCTTTAAGGGCCTCCATAGCTTCCTCTCTTCCCAGCTGATCAAAGGACAGCGCATAAACCTGTTCTGGTACAGCTGCAAAAGCAATAGCAATTATCTGATCCGTAATAATGTTCTCTTCCGTTGTGACGGTTTTAAAGGCCATTATTCCCCTTTCCTTTACTTCTGAAAGGGCTTGCTTTAAGGCTACCATATCATTAATAACAATTGCTTGCTCTTCTCGAACCGCTAAATCTGCCTTTTGCTCCTTTGAAAAACGACCAACAAGGCTATTAAATTCAAACTGCTTTAATAGTTTAACCAGCTTCTCATAATTTACCTCACATCTTTTTAACTGTTCTAAATTAAATTCCACAGGAATATCTGTGATAATGGTTGCCAAGCGCTTGCTCAAAACAATATCTTCAATATGATTGGCAATTTTTTCTCGGAGCTTTGCTGCGGAAATTCCTTCGTAATTCTCAATTAGGTTTTCTACAGATCCATACTCCTTGACCAGCTTAATGGCAGTTTTTTCTCCTACCCCAGGGACTCCCGGTATATTATCTGACTTATCTCCCATTAAAGCCTTTACATCAATGAATTGCAGGGGTGTTACCTCATATTCCTCAAGCATTTTCTCCTCGTCATAAATTTCAAGACTGGATATTCCCTTTTTGGTGAACAGTATTTTGATCTTATCTGAGGCCAACTGTAGGGCATCCCGGTCTCCAGTAACAATCAGGCTTTCAATATCCCTTTGCTCACAATACCTACCCAGGGTGCCAATCAAATCATCAGCTTCAAATCCCTCCAGCTCAATTCTAAAGATGTTCATGGCATCCAATAGCTCCTTCAGTGGCTGAACCTGCTGTCTAAGCTCATCGGGCATACCCTTTCTTCCAAGCTTGTATCCGCTGAATTCCTTATGTCTAAAGGTTGGCGCCTTCAAATCAAAGGCCACCCCAATATACTGGGGATCGTATTCATCTATCACCTTCAACAGCATTGTCGTGAAACCGTAAATGGCATTGGTATACTGGCCTGCTTTGGTAACAAGGGGAGGAAGGGCATAAAAAGCTCTATTTATCAAGCTGTTTCCGTCTATAATAATCATTCGTTCCCGCTTCATTCTCAATCATCCCTTCATATCAGTATTACGAATATTTTAACATGTATTCATTCCATAGTAAAATACCATCTCTCGAGATTGTGCAAATGGTGTTGAAGATTTCAGCCCAGTATAAAATTATTTCTGAAAAAATCCCATAATGCCTTACACCATTTTAAAGCTATTACATATGATATAGAGATGAATAAATTAGAAGGAGGGGGCTATGGAAAAAGAAAAAATGGCACAAAAGCTAAAAGAGGGAGTTTTAGATGAACTGGATAAACATACCAACTTCTCCAAACTTCTGCTTAACTCTGACGATGATATTGTAATACAAAATGGTAAATGCCGAATTAAAGGTAAAAACAAAAATATTAAGCTGGTATTATGTGATGTCGTGATCAATACTGATCAATGTCATCAAAATTATGCCTTTAAAGATGATTTTGGGGGTGATCCTATAAAAGAAGACCGTTTCAATGAAGACTATTTTTCAAAAAATCCAGAGATTGATGAGGAGGATGATGACTTACTAATTGTGGAGGAAGGAGATTTATTAATTGTTGTAGATGATGACGACTATGATGATGAGACTTCAGAGTTTGAGGCTGAGGAAAAGGAAGCATTTCATCAGGATAGCTGCTTAGAGGGAAAAGACCCTAAAGAGGACGACCACAGTTTTGATTGTGATGACCGTTTGGATTGTAAAAAGGAGGATTTATTTATAAAGGAAGGTGAGGAAGTTATTAAACGATATGATCGGTCCCTTTATAAAAGAATTGAGGCATTGGAAGAAAAGTTTTTGGCACAGCAGCAAAGAGTATCAGAATTGGAATTAGAAAGTAAAGAAATACGTTGTTGTATTCCAACTAATCGGGTCTCAATACCCCGGATAAAAAGAAGGAAAAACTACATAATAAAATGTCTAGAGGAGTAGGCGATACCTACTCCTCTGAGGTTGAAAAACATAGTAAAAGTGGCATGAAAGACCCTAAAATAGCAGTATGCTGCAATATGTAAAGAGTAGTGACTGAGTCTGTCAAGAAATTGGTGTAAACATTCCGAAGTTCATATATACGATTAAGAACGAGGGGGGATTAGAATCTCCCCTCAAAATGTATGCTTAACTGACCGATAATCTTAGCCCAATCCCTAGTCCGCATCGTCCATTTCTTAGTGATATCAATCATAGAAAGATAGAGCATTTTTAGGAGAGAATCATCCGTAGGAAAAATGCTCTTTGACTTCGTAACTTTGCGGAGTTGTCGGTTAAAGCTCTCGATGGCGTTTGTTGTATAGATAAGCCTTCTAATTTCCTTCGGATACTTAAACATTGTAGAAACTTCATTCCAATGATCCCGCCAGGGTTTAATAGCAATGTAGTATTTTTCGCCCCATTTCTTATCTAGCTTATCTAGGGCATCCAGGGCGGTTGCTTCATCAATAGCCGTATATATGGGGTTCAAATCCTTAATAAAGGCTTTTCTATCTTTAAATGATAGATATCTTGTTGAATTTCTAATCATATGAACAATGCATCGCTGTACTTCAGTTTGGGGAAAAGTAGCTTCAATAGCTTCCTTAAAGCCTACTAAGCCATCAATAGAAGCGATTAGAATATCTTCTACACCTCGATGCTGCATATCACTAAGTACCTTAAGCCAGAATTTACTGCTCTCGTTCTCACCAACCCACATACCAATGACATCCTTCATGCCATCCAAATCAATGCCTATGATGATATAGACCGCTTTGCTAACGATCTTCCCGTCCTGACGGACTTTGTAGTGGATTGCATCCATAACAAGATGGGCATAGATTGGCTTAAGAGGGCGCTGCTGCCATTCTTTGATAATAGGCATGATTTTCTCAGTGATTTGAGAAATCATTGCAGGAGAAACGTCTATTCCATAAAGATTTTGAAGATGATCCTGAATATCTCGTACAGTCATGCCTTTGGCATACATACTGATTACTTGGTCATCGATGCTTGAAACATCCCGCTGATTCTTTTTTACGATAGTAGGTTCAAATTCACCGATCCGATCACGGGGAACTTCGATTTCAACTTCTCCATAATCAGAGCGTACCTTTTTAGAACGTTTACCGTTTCGAGCGTTATCAGTATCTTTATTCTTAAAATCATATTTGCTATATCCAAGTTCATGATCCAGCTCAGCTTCAAGCATTTCTTCAATTAAGTCCTTAAACTGTTCCTTAAGTAAAGACTGAACATCAGAAATATCCTTGAGTTTACCTTCTTTCATGAGTTCCCTAACTTTTGATTTGTCGATTAATCCTTTAAATGACATAATGGTGTACCCTCCTTAGTGATATTTTTATTTTATATCAACCTCGAAGTTTACACCATTTATTTTACACTCTCTAGTGACTCACTATTAAAACAACTGGGCTATTTATTAATCGAGTAGGAGAGATAATTATTTTATCTACCGACCTCTCACACCATCAAGCATACCGTTCAGTACTTGACGCTTCATTAAGTTGCTTGCATTTTCTGATATCTAGCCGATAGGCTAATATAAGTTATTGAGTTGTAATATTCACTGGTAAGATTTTTTAGATAGAGTTGGGCTGTTGGCTATTCGCCAGTAGCCTTTTCTCGTGGTTCCCCATTCGTAGACTTTTAGAATTCTCCTGTTTTAAATTCACTTGAATATTTTGTATTCATTTCGCATCATCTCCTTGACTTTATTTTGGTCAAGGGTATGCGCTTCTATTATACTGCTCTAGCTTTACCTCTATAACCGAATATGTTTTCCTCCTGAGACTATCCTGCGATTTCTACTCCATCAAATAATTCTTCAATTGCCGTATCATTCACATACACTTGATAATCCACTCTAGTAAATTTAATACGAACCATTTCTTCCTCTTCCGTTACAAAATACATATACTCTGTATTATCTGTGGCTATAGGATAGAATTTTTTATTCTCTTTTAATTTCTTATTCGTCCAGGCTTCTCCCTTCTTCACCTCTACAACCAAAGCCTTTTTTAAAGTGATATACCTTTCATCATCATTTTTAATCATAAAATCCTCTATGGCACTTAGCTTCAAATTAGATGTAATCTCATATTTACAAGTTCCGTACCAACTTCCAAACAGATTTATATAATTTTCGATAGTTAAAGTATCTGTTGTAACGGAATTCGCAGCGATATTACCTTCAATTTCATCTATATTAATAATATCCATATCCTTATCTATCTGACATAGATATGTTTTGCTAAAATCATTACTCCACCAAACATTAAATAGTAGGCCTATCTTACCTTGTTCTTTTTGTAATAAATATGCATCTCCATATGACTCTGCTTCAACGATTTCTGTTATTGTATCATTAATCGATATAGAAATTGCTCTATAATCGCCATCATTACCTTCAGGTGCATTGATTGATATTACATCTTTCTCACCATCAAGATTAATGTCAAAATCAATCTTTTTATTGAACTCTATTTTTTTGCATACATCATCTATGTCTGTTTGTTTGTACCCCTCCTCCATTACGGTTAAATCAGATTCATTCATTGGTAGAGCACATCCATTACTACCGAGCATCATACACAAAATCATCCCTATTAATGTTATTCTCTTCATATACTATTCCTTCCCTTTTTTCTTCATTCACTAACTCAGTTAACATTATTAAAAATCACATTATATTCGCTATACCGATATCCTCCATGATATGCTACTAAGCAAACGGTATGCTATGTTTTTATCTAATAATTCTTCCTGCTCCAGCTTAGCATCTTCATTTAGCGGTACCATCCCCTCAACGAATAGCATCAATTTACTGATATAACACCCTTGCCCTTAGCTAGTGGTTCCCACCACCAAGCCCACCGGGCTTTCACCGCCAAGTTATCGCCCATGCTTGGCGCACAACTAAGAGGAGTAGGTGATTACCCACTCCTCTATTGTTGACTAGTAATTATAGATTACCTGTACCTGAGCTCTAATTTCCAGCTCTCCGGAAGAAATAGCTGTATCGACTTTTGCCAAAGATTCTTGAGTTACATCCAGATAGTGCCCATAAGCTGGTTCGCCATAGCTATTTTCAATTACCTTTACAGGCTTTCCAATTTTAACTCCCAGGGTGCTGGCAACTGTTTCTGCCTTGCCGCCGGCATTACCGATGGCACTCTTTAGAGCTTGATTATAGTATTTGCTGCTATCGGCGACGGTAAAGCGAATGCCGTTAATTTGATTCGCTCCATTTTTACTGGCTGTGTCTATAATTGACCCTACATTTTCGATTTTACGAATGGTCACTTCAAAAATATTAACTACCTTGAAATTACCATCGGTGGGCTTACCGTCAGGAGTATTATAAAGTCGCTCTCTATACATATTATAGGATGCTGTTTTTATATCCTCTTCTTTGATGTTCAGCCCCTTTAATGTTTCCATCAACTGTTTGCTGATCTTTGAATTTTCTTCCTGGGCTACCTTCGAGTCTTTATTGCTGGTTTCAACACCGATGTTAACTACTGCGATTTCAGGCTTTACCATTACAACTCCAACGCCATTGACTGAAATTTCATTTGCTGTAGTGTCTGCTTCAACTGTTGAAGCAGAAAAGCTGCCGATGAAGAAAAAGCTGATCATCGCCAAAGTTAAAATCGAAACCATCATACCTTTGTGAAGCAATGTTTTTTTCATTTTAAATCCTCCTTTTCTTTACTTTTTTATATATTATAAAGCCTATTGGAAGCCCTATAACCGATAATATCAGTATAACCGGGATCATTCCAAATAGCTTGATAAACAAAATCTCGCCAAAGTATATGATTCCGTTGACGGATTGAATAAAGCTGTTACGAGCCTTATTCCAGAGTCCATCGTTACTGGCTTTAATTTTTGCATTGACTTCCTTTACCTCTTCGATTTCCAACTGAATCGTAGACAGCGTGATCAGCTGGTCATAGCCCCTTAGGGCTGTCTTGGCACTATCTATTCGTGTTCTCACTCGATTTAACTCTTTTTCTATCTGCAAAATATCTTCAACGGCCTCAGCCCTCTGTAAAATTTCCCTTAAACGCTCCTCTTGAAGCTCAAGATTTCGAGTTTCGGTCTCCAGGTCACGATAGGTGATTGTAACGTCTTCAACATTAATGTTTTCATTTACAACTGTCCCCATCCCCCTTAAGGCTTCGAAAACACTTTTGAACTGATCCTTGGGGATACGAAGGGTTAAGTTGGCAGCCCTAAGGGATTCTTCAGGATTTTCTCGATTTAATAATCGATAGTAGCTTTCAGATTGCTGTACATACCCATTATATTTTTCCACCAGGGCCAGCACCTGCCCATGAACCTGGTCAAAATTGTTGGTTTCCAGCCATAGGCTTCCCTTTTCAATTAACTTTCTGGTCTGATCATTCGCAACTGCCATTTCCTGCATTTCATTTTCATCTATATTTTCATTTAATGTCATTGAAAGCTCTTGTTGACTGCTTTTTTCCTTTTCTAAAGCTTGATTATTCACATCCCCATGGCTTTCATTGACAAAGCTATCCTGCGGCATTACCTCTTGCTCTGGTTTTCCACCACTTATTCCAAATGACCTGCTGTCTTCCGCCGAAAAGCTATGGGGGCCTGCCTGATCCATACTGATATTAAAATTGCCTCGATTTAGGAATGAAGCTGAAAAAACTAATATGACTAATCCCGCCGCCACAGCACTCCAGTTAAGCCATTTTTTTCTTTTTGGCTTCGCTTCTATCTGCTGAAGCTTTTCACGGAGGGAAGCAGTAAAGTTGTCTGGCAGTTCAATTTCATCTACTTCGTTTATAGACTCAACAATCAATTGTAGATTCTTTAATTTCATTTTACACTCCTCACAATTTTCAAGATGAGCTTCAAAGCTGGTTAATTCTTCCTTAGACAACATATGATCAATGTATAATGAGCTATATTCTTCAAATTTTCTGCAATCCATTTTACCCCTCCTTTCAAGCTCGCTGCAGCTTCTTATTTAATAAAACCTTAAGACTGCTTCTGGCCCGGCTAATTCTGGATTTCACCGTTCCCTCTGAACACTTTAATATCTCTGCTATTTCATGGTAGCTAAATCCGTTGATATCTCTCAAAATAATAATTTCCCGTTGATCTACGTTTAACTGATTAATGGCATCATGTATCATTCTTTTAATTTCATTCTTTTCAAATAAATACTCCGGAGTATTCATTTCATCGGCCACTTCAAGTTTATACATACTTTCGCCCGTATCGTATTCTCGATCCAGGGAAACAATTACGGCCTTTCTGTTTTTACGAATATAATCAATACACGAATTGCTGACGACTGAATAAACCCAGGTGGAAAAGCTGCTTTTCCCCTGGAAGCCTGCTATAGACTTATAAATCTTTATCATTGCCTCCTGGGTAACATCATTTGCATCCTCTAAATTTCCCAACATTCGATAGGCGATATTAAAAGCTTTTTTCTGGTAAGGCGCTATAAGTGCTTCAAAGCTTGAGATATCTCCCTTTTTTACCTTCTCTATTAAGGAGATTTCCTGTTGATTCAAGTGCTTCACTCCTTTCATCTGCCCCTTCATCAATTTAGACGGGGCAATTAGCAAATAGTTCCTATAAATTTTTTAATCTTTTTATTGACTCTTTAAATGTACACATAAAAATAATCAGCTTCCATTCACTGATTATTTTTGTATAAATTCACCTGTTGCTCTGGCCGGAATGGGTAAAAGAAACTTTCAAGTAATTGCCCATCAATTTTACAATAGTAGAACAAGGCATGATGCATAAATTGATTTTTAATTCTATATCTTAAGTCGGTCATACGTATCAGCACCCTGTCCTTCCCCCGCTCTATCATATCAATATACATCAGGGGTGTAAAGCGACTAAAATAAATTCCAAGCTCTTCCCTTAGTGATCTTTGAATAAGGGCATCCCTTATCTTTTTTAACCTTCTTAAGAAATTTGTCTGACTTCCCAGACTTGTAATTTCTCCCACATGGAAAAAGTCTTCTGTCTCAACGACAAAGTCCCATTTCAACGGGTGAAAGGCAGCCGGCATGACGTTAATCCTAAGAATACCCTCCCTGGCCAGTAGCCCCTTGAGCCGCCCCTTCAAACGCCATTGATCCCAGGCTCTGGCTGAAAGATACAAGATAAATAGAAAGACAAGCAATCGGTTTTCTAAAGGATGGATTTGTCTTCGAAATATCCGGTAGCAGCAAATGGCAATTAACACCGGGTCGTAGATCATTAATAAATTCAGCGAATACTTTGTTTTTTTGAATGGATATAGCAGCGCTACCCCATAGGAATTCAAAAAATCAAAAAGGATATGGCTTAACCCGCCAACTAATGACCAAAGAAAAACCTGAATCCCATTCATAGATGGAAAAAACAATGATAAGCCCAGGGTAATAGCCAGCGATAGTCCTAAAACCCCGGGTATAGAATGGCTTTCCACCCGATGATGGTTGTAATAGGCATAATCTCCTTTAATTTTAGCGATAATATCTAAATCAGGGGCCATGGCGCCTATTACAGCTCCCAGGCAGGCCGGGCCAGTAAAGACTGTAACGTTCTGGCTGGCATACAGGGTTAAGCCAATTAATCCATGACTTAGTGGATCCAAGGACCCTCCCCCTTTCTTTTTTTAAACTAATTTTTCTTTTACATTATAACAAGGCTTCAGGGGAAATTATAGTTGTATTATTTTCTATTAATTATGTGTTGACACTATTTTAATTATATGTTATGATTAATTTCGTCAAGTTCACGAGCCGTGGTGGCGGAACTGGCAGACGCAGCAGACTCAAAATCTGCCGATGGCAACATCGTGGGGGTTCGATTCCCTTCCACGGCACCAATAACAAGAAGTCCTGAAAAGCTTGCTAAAAGCCTTCAGGGCTTCTTTTTTATCTTTTTTACTTGATTAGAATCAGATGATCGGAAGCATAAAGATGTATATAAATTATAAAGTAAAATTTATAAATCATATAAAAGCACGTGTTATTTAAGCATAAAGTCTCTTAGGTAATTGAAATAACTATTATCTATGCACAAGTAGAAAGACTAGTTGCCAAATATTATGCAACTTATTTTGCAAACGAAGTGAGCTCCCGTAGACCGCTAGGCAACGGACTTTCATTGATCCAGGCCTCAACCGTTTCATTAAACAGGTCGGGTTGGGCCAGCGGTATACCGTGCTTGACTCCTGGAAACATAATTCCTTTGCAGTTTTGATTTCCCCGCACAATTTCTAGGGCAGAGTTTTTCATTATCCTTTTTTCCTTTTGACCTACGGTAACCAATATCTTGGCTCTGGCCTGCTTAAAATTCTCGGGTAAAGTATAGGCCATATTTTCCTTTAAAACGTTGATTAACGTTTCACTCTTTATTCGCTTTGTTTCAGAAAAGTACGTTTCAAAATATTCATTTCCAATCGACAGTTCCTTTGCTTGCAGTCGAGCAAATGACCTGTTTCTCACCAGGAAGGATGTGGATTTGACAATAGGAGCGATTAGGCTTCTGGCAAAGGGCATAGGTCTTACTAGGGCACTATTGATAACAGCATAATCTATCAGATCAGGCCTTAAATTCAGAATTTCCAACGTAATTTGTGCACCTAACGAAAAACCCACAACGATCACCCTCTGTTCACTGGCCTTCTCGATTCGTTTGGTTAGCTCCTGCGCACTTCCCCTTATAGAGAACCCAGAACCCTCCTCACCTTGTCCATGCCCGGGCAAATCCGGCACCAGAACATGGTAGTTCTGGCTAAAATACCGTATCTGTTTGTCCCACATCCAGCCACTAACCCCTCCACCGTGCAAAAAAACAAGAAGGTTCCCAGTTCTATTCCCAGACCCTTGAACAAACATCTTATGTGCCTCCATTTTCTTTGACATTGATGGCGAAATTCTTCTTCATCTCGCTATATATTTGTTTTACCATATTTCCTTCAAAATTTCCATTGGATTACTGCTTAAGATTCTTTGGGTATTTTAATCGGCAGCAGACCCCTGATATTTGCAAGAACCATACTGACAGCTTCACCACCCAATTACCTAATGCCAAGTCGTTATAAAGGTTTAGTTACTGCTCGGCAGCCGGATTTACTTCATTATTTAAAATAAAAAAATCTCTCTGAAATAAGGGATCAAAATATATTATTTAAATTTTTGTTTAACTTTAGCATCAATATGATATAATATAAAAAAGGTAATCGGCCCCGCATGGTGCGGTTGCCACTATTAGGATTAAGTTTTATTAATCACTCTGTAGTGGTGTACAGGGTGATTACTTTTTTCGGTTGTTATTCCTATCTAAGTAGGAGATAAGCGATATGAGAAACGAACCGAATGCAATCATTAAATAGATTGCCTGATAGGTCTCCATTCGCACCACCTCCTTTCTTTTGTGAGAAAGCAAGTGGCAACCGCACCCTGCATTAACCGATATACCTTTAAATTTAATTCTACCATAATTTATTTGAAATGTTACTATATACCCCCTATTTATTTTCTTATCAGAGCATCTCCACAAAAAATATAGCTTGGAAAAGTATGCAGATATGACTCATCAGAATCCTCAGATTCTATTGATGAAGAAGCCAACCTGTTCTTAATTTGAAACAGATGGCTCTATAATGTGATACTTTCGCTTTTACATTTATCCTTTAAACCTTTTAGGATTGTTTGGAAACCATCCTTTTTCCACACTCTTTACTTGCTCGAAAAGTTCATGAATACTCCATAAAGAGAAAATCCCAATACAGCTAAAAAAGATGATATAAAAGAAATTTTACCATTCGCAGCAACCGCTTTTGTAGTTCCACCATATTCTGAAAGATACTACCTTTTGTCAGGGCTCCAAAGCAATCTAATTTACTCATATTGAAATCAAGATGAACATTATTTAGTCTATGCTGATAGTAAACGTAAGTATTAGTAGAATCAGCTTTTCATCAAGTATCAGCAGAGAGATCTAGTATTAACAAGGTAATATTGGGTATAAAAACTTGATATAGGTTTTTAATGGTTTATAATGTTGATAATAAAGGTTTTATTATTTATGAATTATATAATTAAATGGGAGGTGAATGGGGAGAACTTCTTCCCTAAAGATTATGTGCTATGTTTTGGAAGTAATAACTAAAAAAGAAGTATCTAAAGATGATTTAGATTCATACCAGAAAGATTATGGAATAACTTTCTATAATAAGACTAGAAAAATGAACAATCCACAAAAAGGAGCTTATTACTATGCCGTCTTTTCTGGTGGGTGTTCATGTAACTTATATGGCTTGAAAGGTGATTATAGTAGTTGGCAAATAATGGAGTTCTTTAAAAAATATGTTGAAGAAGGAAATATAACTCTATTTTTCATATGGCAGGATGATCATTATAATAGTAAAATATGCTATGATCTTCACTCTTATATTGATAGTCCTAAGAATAAAAAAGTTACATTACCTATAAGTGAGTTTTTAGATGTTTTTATGACAAAGGACTTTGATGGTGAAAATATTATCTATACTATTTTCAATGACCAAAGAGATTTATTAACCTTGGATATAAGTTAAAGTTGGAGCAGTACCCTTATATTCTCTGCTCCTAAATCTATTTCTGATCAACACATCCGTTAGAGTGACAAGCTCCATATTGGTCAAAATCATAGAAACCAATAGTTCTATATAAAGTATGGCCAATATGGAGTAATTACTCTCAGCAAACATGAACCCTATAATCCTATAGTACCAGGAAATTTTAGAAAAACAACAATAAATACACCTAATAATATTAAGGTATAGGCTGCTTCAATTTTATTTCCTGCCTTAGTACCTGTGCTCATTATAGGCACCCTTAAATTAATATTTAATGCTTTATATATTACTTTGTACAGACGATTCTTTCGTAATTTTTTGTGTAATCCTAGCTTTCTCAATATCCTGGGTATAATAGAAAGGGGTACCCCTTCCTTCGTGAATATGTCAGCTAAATAAAGATGGCTAAAGTAGCCAATAAAAAATGGTACGAAAATTTGCTCATAACCCAGCTGCTTCCCTAGATAAGCAACCGAAATATTCATCATCACAAACCCCTCTATTGAATGTAAAAATGTCCTGTGGGGGAATATGGCAACGCCAATAAGCACCATTCCAATGATGTAGGTGATGAGATCCCCTGAAGTATAATAATTATAGATCATAATCCCCAGTCCTGCCCCGCCATAGATCAGGGCCATCACTACCCTTTTGATTGCATTGAATAGTTTTCTATTCCCAGATAAAATACTGAAATAAAGATGACCAATAAAGGGAAATCTTTTGATCCACTTATCATTACTGCTTATAATCCCCAAGATAATTAACACAGTTCCCAAAGCTGAAATCACTGTTGGGGCCAAACTATGAAAATTAAAGCTATTATTGTATCTGATCAATATTACTCCCAAGCACAGAGAAAAGGCTAGCCGAACCAGCCTTTCCATCACTGTTTCCATTAACCCCAAAACATAATTTGTAACCCCTACAGCAGGATTGTGAACATTGATAAGACTGTGCTGACTGTCTGCATCCGGTAAAAGGGCGGCTATTCCGGCAATGAGAATATTCATCATTGAAAGCCTATTGGTTCTATAGATATAGGGTAAAAAAGCAAAGAATGGTGCTGTTATAAGGATGCAGTAACTCAAGATTCCTATCTTGAAGTGTGTTTTTCCCATCATTTCAATCTCTCCTCTTATTTGTTGCGCAATTATACTGGTTAATAAAGGAACTGATTTGTTTGCTGTATTGATACAGAGACTCTTACAATTTTACCAGATTTTCGACATAAATCGAAGAAATTTATAATATTTTAGGAAAGAGAAAAAATCAATAATGAAGGGGAATACAATAAGCTTAAATAATGATTAATAAATAAATGGAATAAAATTATCTTGGAGTCACTCTAAGCCTATACTTAAATGTACTTTATAATACAACTACTTTTCATCTGTAGATGAGGGGTTCCAGCTACAATTTATTACTGCAGGCGGGGTATTATGAATATTAGGTGGTGCAGGAATCAACTTTGGTCTTGGGGCATATGGTATCGGACAAGGGACATACTGGAATACACCTTCTCCATCCATACTTATGCCATTTGCCCAGCGGCCTGATGCACTTTCATCCCCTAACGAATTGTTGAAGAAAACATAAGACACTTCACGTTTTTCTAGATTTCGAGGGAAGGTACTTGGAACAACTACGTTTTCTTTAGCCTCAAGCTCTTTAATAGCAGCAATCCACTGATTCTGATGCATGGTATCCCTTGCAATCAACCATGCCAACATATCTTTTACACCTCGATCAGTTGTAGACTCATATAGTCTTACTGCCTGCAGCCTGCCCTGTGATTCTGCATTTAGATTTGCTCTGAAATCTGCCAGCAGATTGCCACTTGCAATAATGTAATTAGCACTCCACCGATTACCAACTGAATCTACTGGCATAGCGCCCAGTCCAGAAACAATTGCATGCTGTGGGTTCATCCCCCCTACTATCGCCCCAATTACGGGGTCTTTTACAGCTTCCTCCAAATCTCCTAATGGAGCCCCATCAAGAAGTCTGGCAATCATCGTTGCCAACATTTCAATATGAGCTAGCTCTTCCGTTCCAGTATCCATTAGTAAGTCTCTGTACTTTCCGTCTCCACGGACATTCCAGCCCTGGAATAAGTATTGTAAAGCAACAGATATTTCTCCAAACTGACCTCCAAGTATTTCCGTAGTTTTTTTGCAAATAGTGGATCAGGTCTTTCTGGCTTTGCATGATACTGTAATTCCTTTACATGATAAAACACTTTTTAACACCTCCTTAAAATAAAATTTAACTGTTGCTATTATGGCTTCTATTATTTTATGAATAGTAGAACCTAAGGGTGTATGTCTAAAAGCCTTTATTGTGTAGATTTTGACAATGAAAAAACCTTATAATTCAAACCCTGTCTACTCAAGAAACGATATTGCATATTTAAAGTAAAACTCCTCTGCAAAATAAAAACCCAGGTCCAAATAAAAAACCCTTCCAAAGAACATTCCTTGGAAAGGCTTCATAATTCCCCATGAGAAAATAATGAACAAGTGCTTCATTAAATATAACATCAAAAGATCTTTATTTTTGGGTAAGCAAATCGCCATTTTTCTTTTTAACTTTTTTCACAATATAGGTAGTTAATACAGGAACAAGGAAGGCTGTAATAATGGTGGAAGCGGCTACCTGTGCAGTGGCAATCTCGGCAAGGGACTGTAAATTAGGGTCTGCCAGGGCTAAAGCTGCCGGTGTTGCCACAGCATTTCCTGCCGTACTGGCTGCTGCCGCCCCGGCAATTCCTGTACCACCTGCAAGCCTATCGGATAAGATACAGGTAATACCAGTTATGACAACTGTCATTAAGCCCAAAATAATTCCTGGAATACCCGCTTGAACCACCATGCTGAAGTTAATCCCAGTTCCCAGCCCAAAGGCAAAGAACGGGATTAGCATATTTCCCCCAGCCCCTAAGAATTCCTTCATTTCCTTATCTAAGTTTCCTACTATCATACCGATTATAATGGGAAGTACAACTGCTACTAATGTCATAAAGGGAATTTGGGCCACTCCGGCGGCTCCTAGGGCAACCAGGGTAAAGAAAGGCCCATCATTTACAGAGATGATTGAAATAGCACCAACATCTGTTTCATCTCCGAATTCTCCTGTTAAAGCTACATAAAGCCCACTATTGGTATTGGTCATTGCAGCAATAATTGCCAGGGGGGCAAGTCCCAGGAAACCCTTTTCACCAAAGAAATGTTGAACCGCAAGGCCAACAGTAACCCCGGCCAAGAACTTTCCAAGGGTAATACTAAACCCCTTCTTTAAAGCCTTTGGTGCAGCATCGAAGCTCATTTGAGAGCCCATTACAAACAGAAAAACCCCCAGGATAGGCATGGCGCCCTTAGAGATGGCCGTGGTGAATCCCCCAATTTCAAGGACCTCAGGCCAAAGGGTATTAATCAATGCTCCCAGGAGTAGTGGTACTACCATTAGCCCCCCTGGAATCTTTTCAATCGTCTTTTTTATTTTCATTGGTTTGCTCCTCCCTAAATAATGTATCACCCTTTGAATATCGTATTCATAGGTTTTGTTGAAGAGGGCTCAAATTTGAGCCCTAGGCTATTAACAACGGTTTAGAAGGTCGGTGCACTTTTATAGATTGAAAACTCCCTATGACCAAGCTGCTCTGCCTTTGTACGCTTGCCATTGGCCACCAGAATAATCTCATTAAAGATTTCCTTTCCTACCTCCTCAATGGTTTTCGTACCTGAGACAATATCACCAGCGTTAATATCAATATTTGCCTTCATCTTTTCAAAGGTGTTGCTATTACCAGTTATTTTAATAACAGGAGCCAGAGGGTTGCCAGTGGGCGTACCTCGACCGGTGGTGAAAATAATGATCTGGGCGCCGCCCGCCACCATTCCAGAAATAGATTCTATGTCTTGGCCCGGAGTATCCATTACGTGCAGGCCCTTTTTAACGGGAATATCTGCATATTCCAGTACATCCTGTACCGGTGCAGTACCGGCCTTGTGCATACATCCCAGGGATTTTTCTTCAATAGAGGTTAAGCCTCCCGCTATGTTACCTGGTGTAGGCTGTCCTCCGCGGATATCTTCGCCCAGGGCTTTAGCCCTTTCTTCACAGTCCCTGACAAGCTTCAATAGCTTTTCTGAAACTGCTTCATTGATGGCTCGACGGGCCAAAACATGCTCGGCACCAATTAATTCAGTGGTTTCAGACAACATTGATGTACCGCCATTTTCCACCAAAATATCAGATGCCACACCACATGCTGGATTTGATGCCAATCCAGAGGTTGTATCAGAGCCGCCACATTCAATTCCCAGTATAAGCTCACTGACATCGAATTCCTCTTTAGGCTGTTGCGAAAGGAGCTGCCCATATTCTCGAGCAATTTCACATCCTTTGGCAAAGGCCCCCAGGGTGCCGCCTTCCTCTTGAATGACTACTGTTGAAACCGGTTTGCCGGTTTCCTTTAAATCCTCCGCCACTTTATAGGGCTCTACCCCTTCACAGCCTAGACCAACAACAATTACCGCCCCTGCATTAGGGTGTTTGCCCACATTAACAACGGTTTTATAGGTTAGCTTCGCATCGCCGGCAACCTGACAGCAGCCAAACTGATTGTTAATCACTGTACAGCCCTCTACCTTATTGGCAATTTCTGTTGCCACTTGAGTTGCACAGACACTGGTGGGCAATAACAATACATAATTCCGAATTCCAACTTTACCATCTGGACGTCTATAACCATAAAATTTCATAATCTATCCCTCCACAAATAATATTTTTAGCTGTTTAAATCGCCACGACCTCTAGCACTTTCGACATTATGAACGTGAACATGATCCCCAATTTTAATTTCCTTTGTTGCTTTTCCTATGGATTCACCATATTTAAGCACATGCTCTCCTATGGCTGCCTCTTTAATTGCAAATTTATGGCCAAAGGGGATATCGTCATTAACTACAATATCCAACTCCTTCTCACCAATAAACATGCTTACTTTTGTTCCCTTTTTCAAGTCAATGGTAGCCGTAGCCACACTGTCATTATTTTTAATGACAACAGCATTTTTTGCCATTTCTGCATCCTCCTTAATCAAATAATTTTCTTCACATAATGTATAACGCAAAATCTGTGCCAACTTTAAATGAACCTGATGATTTCCTGTTTTCAACTGTTTATTCATGGATACGAAAAAAACAAACCACAGATACTGCTGACTTTTACAGCATAACTGCGGTTTTTTTCATCACCTTAAATTTTTTTCAATGGTGGACCGATCAATACCAAGGCGTTTTGCAGCACGGCTTTTATTGTAGCCTTCCTGTTCCAGCACCTTTAATATCACTTTTCGTTTTATCTCCTTCATGGTTCCTTCATAGATTACGTGATCATTTTCAGGGGCTTCCAGGGTAAAATCCTCCTGTAGCTCCTCAAGTAAAAATTCGGCCTCAGCCATCGAAACGTAATCCTTGGTAGTGGACAATATTAATCTTTCTACAATGTTTTTTAATTCCCTTACGTTTCCGGGCCATGAATATTTTCCTAACAGCTCCATTACCTCTGGGGTAAATCCCTCCACCTGTCGGCCGTACTTTTTATTGATGGTACGAATAAAGGAATTAGCCAGATATTCAATGTCTTCTCCTCTCTCCCTTAGGGGAATCGTCTGCAGCTTCAAGACATTAAGGCGATAATATAAATCCATACGAAATTCATCCTGTTTAATTTTTTCCTTAAGGTCAGCATTGGTGGCCGCCACCACCCTGATATCTACAGGGATCATCTTATCGGAGCCCAGCCGCATCACTTTTTTTTCTTCCAGAACCCTCAAAAGCCTTCCCTGTAGATTCTTATCCATTTCACCTATTTCATCAAGAAAAATCGTACCATTATGGGCCAATTCAAAAAGTCCAATTTTTCCGCCCTTTTTGGCCCCCGTGAAGGCCCCCTCCACATAGCCAAACAATTCGCTTTCAAGGAGCTGAGGAGGCAATGCAGCACAGTTCACCGCCACAAAGGGCTCCATCCTGCGGGAGCTCAAGGCATGAATACTCTGGGCAAACATTTCCTTGCCGGTGCCGCTTTCCCCTACAATCAATACGGTAGCATCGGTCTTGGCAAAGCCCCTTGCAATATCAATCAACCTCTTCATCCGCTGATTTTTAGTCAGTATATCCTTAAAGCTATATCTGGTTACAAAGCCCTTGGCATAGAGGTTTTGACGAATTTTTTGTTCTGCCCCCTGGATGGTGGTCACATCCTGAAAGGTGGCAACAACCCCCTTGACCAGGTCATCCACCACAATGGGAATACGATTGGTCATAATATAGTCCCCATGGACCTGCTGTAATTTTTGAATATCGGCACTTTTACTTTCCAAAACCTCCATAATTTTAGTATTGGGAATGACCTCCTTAACTGGAAAGCCAATGACTTCTTCCCTTTTTACCTGAAATATCTCCTCTGCTGCAGGATTAATTACTGTGATGATCCCCGATTCATCTGTTGCCATCACTCCATCGTTAACAAAATCCAATACAGCCTCAAACCGTTTACTTCTCTCTTTTTCTGCCTCCCTTACCTGTAGAATGTGCAAGGCTTCATCAATTGCCTGGATAACAGCCTCCTTACCAGAGGTGATCAGATTCACCTTAACATCCAGGGCCGAGAGGCGACTCATAACGGTAGTATCACCCACAAGCATTTTAATGTTATACATCTGAATCAATTCGTAGGTCTCTTGTTGTACTCTGTTCCAATCAATGGTTTCTTCTTCACCGGGAATGATGATTTCTTTTATGGGTATATTCAACACCTTGCTTACCATCTTGCAGCCATCCACGACATTTCTATAGCCTACAATTCCAATGGTAGAGCTGGTATTTCTATAGGGGTACAGACTTTTTAAAATATCATAGCCTGTTACCCTGATTTCAACAACGGGGATATCTACATTCTTCCTTATAAAGGAAGCAGTCCCTCCCCGGCTGATAATAATTTGAGCCCCCTGCCTTTCAGCCTCTATTGCAGGTGTAATTCCGTCTTCTAAATTTCCCTGTTCTATTTTAAAATCAAATTCAGTTTCCCTTTTCACCTGCTGGGCCAGTTGTAGCAGCTCACTATATGGAGCAATCAAGCAGATTCTTTCCATTTCGTTACCTCCCATGACCTATATAAAACCTACATTATATTAATAGGTAATGTTCCCCATGGAATCATTATATATTTTCTTTTCATTGTATCATTGATTATGGATATGTACAAAAAATACAAAACCGCCACTTTTACTGGCGATTTTTTTGCATCTTTGATATTGATGAGGAATGGACAAGCATATTTTCAAGTTTTTTCACCGGAAAGGCGTTGCCATGGGCCGGAACGATTGTTTTAGCGCCGGCAGAAATCAGTTTTTGAATGCTTTTGTAGGTATCCTCCAGATTGTTGTAATAGATAGGCCGGTAATGTGTTCCGGTGAATTTCAGGAAGTTCATAGCGGCATCACCTACAAATGCCGTACCATCATCACACAGTACACTCATGGAATCCACTGAGTGTCCAGGTGTATACAAGATGTCGGCATCTATACCCAACCGTCGTAAAACCTGACTATCGTCCCCCTCTACAAGGGTATCGTCATCATTGATCAACACCGGAGGATATTGGAAGTTTTTGTGAAACAATTCAAAAATGGAGAATAAAAATTTCATACGTCGGGTTATGTAATAGCCTTCTTCCTCTTTGCCACTATCTCCCTGAGCCAATAGAGGCACGGATTTTTGCTGTATAATGAGGGGAATTCCAAAATCGTATTTCAATTTGATTGCAAAGCCCGAGTGGTCGTCATGGTAATGAGTCAATAATAGATGCTTAATTTGACCCATTGAAATACCTGCCTGCTCCAGTTTTTTTCTGAATTTCCCATAATCCGCCTCATAACCGGTATCAATCAGCAGATAGCCGCCGTGACACGGAACCAGGTAGACCTTGGTAATCCCAAGATTTAAGCGAATATAATTTTTCATAAGGACCCTCCATTCATAAAATACGAGTTATAGCTCTTGTTTGAATAATATCATAGTCTATTTTTCTTGTCAACAAACAAGAGCTTATGCTCTTATTTGTTGACCATACCCACTGATTATGGTAGACTGGTAAAAAAAGAAATGGTGGTGAGTATCAATGGGTGGGGGTAAGGTTCGGATTCCACAGCAAAAACGAAGTATTGAAATTAAAAATAAAATTAAACGAACAGCTCAAGTACTATTTTCCGAAAAGGGATATCACAATACCTCATCAAATGAAATTGTAAAGACAGCCGGGGTGTCCATCGGTGCCTTTTACTCCTATTTCAAGGATAAAAAGGCGTTATTTATTGAGCTTTTACATGAATATAATCAAAATATTGTTGCCCAGGTTCCGATAGCAACCTTACAGGATGACAACCCTCGAGTGTTGATCGAAAGGTACATTCTTGCAGTATTTCATGCCCACAGCTATTCCCCCGAATTTCATCGAGAGATCCTGGCTATGACCTATTGGGACAACGAGATAAAAGGTATCATTGACCACTATGAGTCGGCGATGATCGAGCAAATTGAAGGGTTTTTAAATCAAAATCGTACCCTTACAAAAATTACTGATTCAAGCCATGCCGCATATCTGATTTTCAAAAGTGTTGAGGAGGTTATACACAGTATACGTGTATTTGCCCATCCCTGTAATGAAGCTGCCCTGCTTCAAGAACTGACGGATATGATTTGTTCTTATGTGCTAAAGCAGTCCTGAGGGTATTCATTACCATATTCCCTATCTGTTCAAGACATTTGTAATAATTGGTACACGAATACTTAAGACAATTTTTAAGTTATTTACTATTGCTTCATTCCTTAATTAAAATAAATTTGGCAGTGATTTCTGTGCCACTATTATTAAAGCGGTATTATCACGGTAAAAAAATAGCCCCCAATCGATAGGGCTAATTTTTTTATTGGCATTAAATTTTCTAGGTAAGTAATACCTTTACGTACTCTCTACCATCAGTTAATTATTTGGTATCATCCTGTGTATTTAAAATACTAGGCCTTTTATCCTTCAATGGAACTGGAATTCTAAATAGAAAGTCCATTAAAGCCTTTATATTTAATGGTATGAGGGGCCATAGGTAGGGAACATTCAAGGATTTGGTCGTTGCAAGCATCATAATCCATAGAATAATTGCTCCAACTAAGCCATAAATTCCGAATATTGCCCCGGCAATCAAAAATAGCAGCCTAAAAATGCGGTTAGCCAGACTTAGCTCATAGCTGGGGGTAGCAAAGGTACTCATGGCAGCAATGGCCAGATAAAGAATTACCTCCTCTGCAAACAAGCCAACATTGATGGCAACCTCACCTATTAGTATGGCCGCCACCAGTCCGAGGGCGGTGGCTAAGGCACTGGGGGTATGGATGGCTGCCATTCTAAGGATTTCTATTCCGATTTCTGCCAGAAAAAACTGCCAAAACAATGGAATATTTCCGGTTTTCTCTACACCTATAAATTTTATGGATGCTGGCAATAGTTCAGGATTTTCAGCTATCACATACCATAAAGGAAGTAAAAATAGCGATGCCAACACGGCTGCAAAACGAACCCATCGCAGAAAAATCCCCACAATAGGTTTTTGTCGATATTCCTCTGCATGCTGTAGGTGATGCCAGAAGGTTGTGGGGCAAATCATAACGCTGGGAGAACCATCCACCAAAATTAATACGTGACCTTCCCTAAGATGCACACCACAGGTATCGGCCCTTTCGGTATACCTCACCATAGGGTATGGATTATAGTAGCGTCCAAAAATAAACTCCTCCAGTGATTTTTCCTCCATTGGCAGGCCATCTACCTGAATTTCTTCTATTTTTTGTTTTATGATTTCCACAAGGGTCATATCAACCACACTATCCAGGTAAGCCAGAACCACATCGGTTTTTGAACGCCTTCCCACCGAAAAATGCTCCATGATTAAAGAACGATCCCTAATTTTTCTGCGAATTAAGGCAGCATTAAATACAATGGTTTCTACAAAACCATCCCGGGGCCCCCTTACAACCCTTTCAATGTCAGGCTCCTCAGGGGAACGGGCTGGATATTCCCGTACATCCATTAAAATGGCTTCGTCATAGCCCTCTATTATAAATGCAGCCTGACCTGATAAAACCTGAGAAATTACCTCTTCCAAATCCTTGCTTGTTTCTACTTCAATATGGGGGATATATTGATGTACTAATTTTTTAATGGCATCTTTATACAGGTCCTTAGGAGTTAGCCCTTTAAGGTCCCTCATAATATCAAGCATTATTTCAGCATTTGCAAAGCCATCTATAAAGAACAGTGCAAAATTGATACCACCATATTCCAGTTTGCGATGAACCACATCAAAATTTTTATCAATCCGCAGCTCCTTTAATAGGTAATCAACATTTTTACTAAAGTTTTTAGATAACAGGTTTTCATCATTCCGATCTGCCACTTTTCACCGCCTCCTCAATCTATTGTTCTTATTATGATTCTACAGAATTGATTTATTCGTAAATGTTATTCTCGTGGTGCAGCATATTTGGAATTTTTCATGTCATTAAAAGGATGTTTTGTAACCAATAATGTTAATTGTTTTCTTTTTATTTCAATTGATCATCCGCCAATATTTTTTCGCCGGCTACCTTTATGCCAATTGCCCCCAATGGAGCTGTTATGACAATGGCCAATACCGCCAGGGCTAAAATCAACTCGCCGGATGGCACGCCAACTGATAGGGGTACGGCTCCAATGGCCGCTTGCACCGTTGCCTTGGGAATATATGAGATGATGCAGAAGACCCTTTCTTTAAAGCTTAAATCGGTGCCTATTAAGGATATATATACGCCTATGCTTCGGCCAGCTAAGCCAATTATTAGTATTAATAAGCCGATCCATCCTGCATTAAGGGCCAAATATACATTAACCTGGGCACCCACCAGTACAAACAATAATATTTCTGCAAAAACCCAGATTTTATTGAACTTACTAGATAACGCTTCAGCCATCTTGGGCTTTCTTTCAAGGATAATAAAGCCGATAGCCATTACCCCCAATAGGCTGGCTATTGGCAAGATATCGTGTAATTTATCCTCCAGAGACCTTAGTACGATGGCGGAACCTAATATCATTAAGGTTTTTTTGGTATTCCTGATATGGAAATGATCAAATAAATACAATAAAATAATACTGAAAATTATACCCAGTAAAACTCCTAAAACAATTGATAAAGGTATATTGATTAGCTGCCTGAATAGATTAACCCGTTTCCCGCCATACATTCCAATGATTGCAGAAAATATTGTTATTGCCACAACATCATCTATAGAAGCCCCAGCCAATATAAGGGTAGGTATGCCCTTTTCTGCCCCCTTTTTTCGCTCAATCAAGGTCAGCATTGAAGGTACAATTACTGCCGGTGAAACTGCTGCTAAAATAAAGCCTAGCATACCAGCTTCAATTCTGGGAATGTTTAATAGGGCGCTGGCCACGTACATAATTGATATCCCTTCCAAAACCCCTGGTATCAAGCTCAGCTTCAGTGCTGAAATGCCAACTTTGTTCAGGGTCTCTCTATTAATACCAAACCCTGCCCTGATTAAAATGACAATCAATGCCATCATCCTTAAATCTCCTGAGATTTCCAGCAGGCTTTGATGAATGAGATCAAAACCAAAGGGTCCCATTAATATACCCAGTAATAGCATTCCCAGCAAACCAGGCAGCTTCATTTTTGAAAAGGCTGCATTAAACAACAGGCCCAGTAAAATAATTAATGCCAAACTTAACGCCAATTTAAATTCCCCCTATTGATGCGTTTTAGTAGATAGTATTTGTTTCCTAAATGCAAAAAACTCCTACAAAACAGAAGTCTGCTTTGTAGGAGTCATTAACTGATTAAAACCAGTGGTTAAAGGTGAACTCCATCACCTGATTCAAATATATCAAGATTATAGCATAAATTTAGAAAATAGTATATATTTTCCTCTGTTGAAACATTTTAAGTCCTTTATAGACCTCTCTTTGGATTTAAACCCACCTTACATCGGTTTATAAAGCCAAGAATTTTAACAGTAAGTATGATTGAAGCAATAAATACAACAATAATACCTATGAAGGCCAGTGGTGGTATCAGAATTAGGAGCATTATAACAATTATTGCGATTTGAAGCATTTTATACTGATTCCATCTTTCTTCGGCCTCTTTGGCCAATTCAGAGTGATCTTCCCTGTCTGCTATTTCTTTAATTCCCATAAATAAATGATAGACAACCAACAGGTTTAAGATAAATGCCACAATACCAAAAATAAAACCAAATATCCCGAATGACCCAAGGGTAATCCCTCCGGCCTCTATCGGCCTTTCATAGATTGCAAAGAAGGAAAGTATGATCATTGGCAGATTGTACCTGGATGCTTCTTTGAAATGTTCACTATCAGAGGCCAAATCTGCAAAGCCCAATGCAAAAAACACATAGCCAACAATATCGGGTAAAATATCAAATCCTTGAATTCTAAAGCTCAGCATAATAAAGAAAAAACCCCAGAATAACTTACTTAATCCTCTTTCTCTCATTTCATTACCCTCACAATTTTTTATTTACTACCACTTATATTAATATCATCCTATGCCCATACCCCGTTAATGGTTCTATAGTCTCCAATCGGCACCCAATAATGAGCCAAATCTGACCCAGCCCTCCAGTTTGATCATCGATTTGATAGACAAACCGATAGACACCCTACCTTTTCTTCAATTTTGTTGTGTCCTACGATTTCCCAACTGCCAGGTTATGACAATGGCCAGTATTAAAAATATAATTAAGGCTAGAATATGCACCATCTTTCCCCTTAAAATTTACTTAATCTCCTTTTCCATAACCACATAGGCCATTTGAGATTTAACAAAGGTTGTTGACGTCTCAACAAAGCCAAATCTTCGGTAAAAATTCACCTTGTTTTCTCTGGCATTCAAAAAGGCTAAATCTAAATTTTGACGATGCAGCTCCAGTAAAACCCAGTTTAGCAGAGCTGTACCGTAGCCCTGGCCCTGCAGCTCAGTTAAGGTGGCAAACTTTCTGATCTGTACCCTTTTATTGCTTGATGGTGAAAGGGTTAAAACAGAAGCCAGGGTATTTTCCAGAAACAGCCCATAATGATCTGAAATATCATCATTCTCCAATATAACATATTCAAAGGGCTTATGGGGCCACATCACTTTATGTCTAAGGCCCCAGGCCAATTCCTTATTAATTTCCTTTATGAGCAAAGTCATTTCTCCTTTTGTCATGATGTAGCTACCTTAAAACAATCATCTGCTATATTATATCTAATGATCCAGGAAGAAGCAAATATACGATCGTGAGTAAAATAACCAGCAAAATAGCCTTTACTTTTCCCGTGGGGTATAGAGCAAAACGTCCCTTTAGGTATTGGCTCAATAAAGGATTCAATAGTATCCCTATGATGACAAATAAAAGACCTGTCTGGATTAATCGGCTTCTAATTTCGACATACTCCCTTAAAACAAACAAATGCCCATAGGCTGATAACCAAAAAAACAGCGAAAGAATCCATAAAATAATTTGTTTTACCCGGTACAAAATTATCGGTCTTTCCTGTTCCCTTTCCTCAAGCCCTCTCATAACGATTCGCCCCCTGTATCTATTGAGTTTAACACCCCTTTACTACATTATAAAGAAAGTAGCAATATATATCCAGAAATTTCTTGATTTTTCCTACATTATATCCACTCATATCCAGACACAAAAAGGGCTGGTCATCTTCCCAGAAAGATACCAGCCCGATTCATAAAATAATCGTGATCAATAGACTCTTTAATTTACCTTCATCACACGTATGGCATTCAAAACTGCCAGCAGCGCTACACCAACGTCAGCAAAGACCGCCTCCCACATGGTGGCAACCCCGCCTGCCCCCAGGGCTAAAACAATTAGCTTGACTCCCAGGGCCAAAATTATGTTTTGCCATACGATCTTTCGTGTTTTTTTAGCGATTTTAATGGCTGTTAAGAGCTTCGAAGGCTCATCGGTCATTAAAACCACATCAGCTGCCTCTATGGCGGCGTCTGAACCAAGGCCTCCCATGGCAATTCCCACATCAGCCCTTGCCAGCACAGGAGCATCATTGATGCCATCCCCCACAAAGACAATTTTTCCCTTTTTGTTGGATCGCAGCTTCTCAATCTGCTCCATCTGCTCTACCTTTTGATCTGGTAAAAGCTCAGTATACACTTCATCGATTCCCAGCTGACGGGCAGTTTTTTCTCCCACCGCTCGAATGTCTCCGGTTAGCATGACAAGCCTATTGACCCCTGCCTCCTTTAAACCGGCTATGGTCATGGCTGCGTCTGGCTTCACTTCATCTGCTATGAGAATATAACCCGCATATTTTCCCTCTACAGCCACATGAACAACGGTGCCTGTCTCTTGAGGGGCAGTAAAGATAATTCCCTCCTGCTCCATCAACCTTTGATTTCCAGCCAGAATTTCCTTCCCATCATACTGTACCTTCGTGCCTTTTCCTGACAGCTCCTCATAGCCCTTAATCAGCTCTTTATTGACTGACCTTTCATACCTTCTTAAGATCGATTCCGCAATTGGATGATTCGAGTAGCTTTCTGCATAGGCGGCATATTCCAATAAACTTTCCTCATTAAACCCATCTGCCGGATTAATTTTTGTCACCTTAAACACCCCTTTGGTCAGGGTACCGGTCTTGTCAAAAATAACCGCTTCGATTTGATTCAAGGCCTCAAGGTAATTACTTCCCTTCACCAGAATTCCATTTCTTGAAGCCCCACCAATTCCGCCGAAAAAGCTAAGGGGAATGGAAATCACCAGGGCGCAGGGGCATGAAATAACCAAGAAAATCAGTGCCCGATAGAACCAATCTGAAAAGCTTGCTTCACTGATTATCAAGGGCGGTACAATGGCCAAAAGAGCCGCCACACCGGTAACCATTGGGGTGTAATATCGTGCAAATTTAGTAATGAAATTTTCCGTAGGAGCCTTTCGGCTGCCGGCATTTTCCACCAGCTCTAATATCCTCGAAACCGTTGATTCTTTAAATTCCTTTGTTACCCGAACAACCAACAGCCCACCTTTGTTAATAAAGCCCCCTAATATACTGCTGCCCGGTTCCACCTCTCTTAATACCGATTCTCCCGTTAAAGCAGTGGTATCAACCATAGAATTGCCCTCCACCACTACGCCATCTAAGGGTACCTTCTCCCCAGGCTTTATCACAATCAACTGGTTAATTCCTACTTCCATCGGAGAAACACGCCTCTCACCCTGGGGAGTTTTTAAATTGGCATAGTCAGGGCGAATATCCATTAAAGCAGCAATAGAATTTCTTGATCGATTGACTGCAAGGCTTTGGAAAAACTCACCGGCTTGAAAGAAGAGCATTACAGCCACCCCTTCTGCAAATTCGCCGATGATAAAGGCACCGATGGTGGCAATGGTCATTAAAAAGTTTTCGTCAAATATTTCTCCCCGGGTAATATTTTTAGCAGCACTAACGATTACATCGCCCCCAGAAAGGCAATAGCTCAGGAAAAAAAGTGAGAAGCTGGCCCATGGGGGAAGCTTCAAAATAATCCCCCCGGCAAAGAGTATTGCCGCCAGACTAAATCGAATGATTTTCTTTTTCATAGCGGCATCAAGGCCCGACCTTTCCTTTCCCTTGGGGTTACCATCCATTTCACCCAGGGTAATTACCTCTACTTCAGGCTCCAGCCTTTTTACAATCTCTTTAATTTGTTTCGTAATCCTTTCTCCTAGAGTAGAATCCTCCAATTTTATTTTTAGCTTTTGGGTCACTAAATCCAGATGGGCCTCCTTGATTCCAGGGAGCCTTCTGGTCTCTTCCTGAATTTTACCGGCGCAATTGGCACAATCCAACCCCTTAAGCAATAGGGTGATGCCATTCTCTCCCGGACGATCATTGTGGTGATGATTATGATTATCATCACCGGAAACTTGCCTTTCCCGTACCTTAACATGGGGCTCCAGTCTATTGACAATCTCTATTACAGCCTCGATAATTTTCGCTTGATCCTCATCTTCATCAATGTCTATCTTCAGGCTTTTAGTAGCAAAATTTAAGGTTGCCTCATCCACGCCCTTTATCAGCCCTACTTTTTGTTCGATTTTCATAGCACAATTGGCGCAATCCAATCCCTCTAATATCAACTCTCGTTTTACACTGGCTTTCATTTTTTTCCCTTCCTTCAAAGTGAGTTATTCATTGATATGACTTAGTCCTTGATCGAATATTTGTTTTACATGGTCGTCGTCAAGGGAATAATAGACTACCTTTCCTTCCTTTCTGAACTTCACCAGCCTTGCCTGCTTCAACACCCTTAATTGATGAGATATGGCAGACTGGGTCATATTTAACAGAGCGGCAATATCACATACACACATTTCCGAAGCAAATAAAGCGTAAATGATTTTAATTCTTGTGGTATCGCCAAAGACTTTAAACAGCTCTGCCAGGTCATACAAATTTTCCTCGGCAGGCATGTTTTCTTTAACAGCTTCCACCACCTCTTGATGAATTACATTACAATCACATTTAAGATATTCTTTATTTACATCACTCAACATGATCACCTCTTTTTAATTGAATGTATGAACAGTTATTCATTTGTTTGTTTATATTATATTCCCCTTCAAAATAAAAGTCAATCATTTTTATATGAATATGTGTTCATATATTTGTTTTTATTTTCCCCTAACTCTTTTTTCTTTTCTATTCCAATAGAAATAAAAAACACATCGAAATCTAAGGCCTTTAGGCCTTGTATCGATGTGTTTTTATTTTTATATTCCAACGCCCACCACAGTTAAAACTGCCATATTCCCTAAGGAAAATTCCAGCAGATCAGGCGGTGGAGTAAAGCAGCTGCTAGCAAAAATCATTTTTAATTTTTTTCAGTTCATATAGATAAAATACGGGCCCATCTTTACAAAGATAGTGCTCATCTAAATTACAACGCCCACATTTCCCTATACCGCATTTCATCTTGTATTCCAGCGTAGTAATAATTTGATCAGGTTTAAAACCCAGCTTTTCAAGGGTCTGTAGAATATATTTAATCATAATTGGCGGCCCGCAGGTAATGGCAACGGTGTTTTGAGGGTCTGGGCACAGCTGCTCCAAATACTGGGGTACATATCCTACAAATCCCTTCCACTTGGATTCCGCTGAATCGACAGCCAGGTTTACTTCAAAATTCTTTTCTCCAGGCCAGTTTTCAAAAATATCTCCTTTAAAAATGAGGTCTCCCACAGAACGGGCTCCATATACCAGTTGAAATTGATCTGGGTATTGATTTCTATGGTCCAGTGTATACTGAACCAGTGATCGCAGGGGCGCCAAGCCGATGCCTCCGCCGATAAAGAGAAGCTTTTTTTCCATTAAGTCTTCCACCGGAAAGCCATTACCGTAGGGGCCCCTAATACCAATTTCATCACCAATTTCCAGCTGATGCAAGGCCTCCGTCAACCTTCCTACCTTTTTAATACTAAATTCTACATAATTACGGCCGGGCGGAGAGGTAATGGAGAAAAGGGCCTCTCCAATTCCCAACAGAGACAGCATAGCACATTGACCGGGCGTATGATTCAGTGGTTTTTCCGGTTCTACTTGAAAGGTTTTGACATCGCTGCTTTCGGTAATGATATTGACTACTTTTCCCTGCATGGGGATTAATGGATTATGCTTCATAGTTCCACTCCAATCTTTCTCAGCACAGTATTAATAGATATACCTACTGGACACAGCTTTCCACACCGACCACATCCTACGCACGCCAAATCTCCCTGTTTTTTTACAAAGTAATTGAGCTTATGGAAAAATCGATTTTTAATACGATCCTTTTTTTCTGGTCTTGGATTATGGCCCCCTGCCATGTTGGTGAAGTTTGAAAACATACAGGAGTCCCAGGTACGATATCGAACCCCTTGATCCTTACGATTAAAATCCCGAACGTCATAGCAATGGCAGGTAGGACAATAATAGGTACAGGTACCACAACCTAAGCAAAGCATCCCCAGGCTTTGCCACAGGGAAGACTCAAAAAACTCCTCCATCCTGTTCTTAACTTCCTCTGCCGGTAACCTCTTTACTGGTGTTTTGTCTGGAGGTGTCGGGAAGGCTTCAGCAGTTGTAAAGCCTTCCATTGTCAGTAAATGCTCTGCCAATTGCCGGCCCTTTTCACTATTAGATTTTAAATATATTTCCTTTTCATCCTTATCATTTTTAGCCATTACAATATCTGCATCCGGTGTAAGGGGGCAAATGCCAAATTGCTCACAGCTGCAGTTTTCTCCCATCTCCGAACATACGGCAGCAATCATCAGGGTCTTTTCTCTTTTTTCCTGGTATAGGGTATCCACCGGGTCTGATAAAAACACCCTGTCAATCAACTCTACGCTCTTTAAATCGCAGGCCTTTACCCCTAAAATAATTTGGGGGATCATGGCTTCCAGCTCGTCAACTTCTATTTTGCTCCCTTTCCCTGCAAACCTTATATAGGTCTCTGTATCTGGAAATAAAAAGGATTTAATGGAGCCCAAGGGCGGCGTATTGCGAAAAGTAATTTCCTCACCTATTTGTAGCTCATTGATATTCATTTGATCTAACGGTCTGTAGTGCTCCACGCCATCCTCAAGGGTAGGGCAAAAAGTTCGATATTGGGCTTCCAGCTGATGGCAGGCAAATATCAGATTGGAGAAGGATACCGTTTTGATGACTAGCTCCATTACTGATCCCCCTTTCCAAAGAAATCTGGCTCTTTAGCATTGGCATGGGATAAAGGGGTGGGTAATTGATCAATTCCAGGCAAATAGCTGCCATAGAATTTGTTCAGCTCCCTTTGAAGCTTCTGATTTAAAAGGTGCAGGGGGATATGCTCCGGACATACACGAGAACATTCTCCACAGCCTACACAGCGGTCAGAAACATGGAAGGCCCGTATGATATGATAAAATTGATGCTGTGCCGGCTGATCCTTGGCAGCATCGATATAATCTGGATTTTCCCGATCAAAGATACAAACACGGCAGGTACATACAGGGCAGGCATTTCGACAGCTGTAGCACCGCTTGCAACGATTTAATTGCCTTTTCCAAAATTCAAATCTTTCTGCCTCTGACATTTGTTCAATTTGATTAATCTCTGTAAAGCTTTCCTCATGGGTCAAAACCTTTCTTTCCGATACAGTTTGTTCCGTAAGCAAAAGATCTACCTCCTGGGCTGGAGGAGCAGCTTGCCTACAGTGAAGGCAGAAGGGTGATAAGCCCTCCTTATGAAATTGATCTTTCCTGATTATACCAGGACATTGAATCCCTATCAGATAAATTTGATCTCGATGAATACGGCCCTCCGCCAGCATCAGCTTGATAGCCCTATGATCACAGCCCTTCACTACAATGGCTGTCCTTTTATTTCGAAATTCACCTTGCAGCAGGTATTTAGACAGGGCCTTTTCACTGTAGGCATCAAATAATAGATTCTTTGCCTCATCGCAGGTGGTGGCCACATAGGGGATGGTTTGACCCCCTTCCTGGTTCTTTGTATATCCCAACACCATATCTACTGCTCCCGACCGCAGCAGCTCGGCCCCGATTTGCTGTAGCTTTTCTGTTATCTTGAACATCTTAGATCCCTCACTTTGTCATAAACTCCCATTTGCTTGAGCTTTTCTGTGAAGTCCTCTACCGTACTCTTAAATCGTTCCGCTTCATTGCCAGAGATCCATTTTACTAATAGGCGCTCTGGAGAAAGACCCATGAACTCCATCAGGCTTCGTAGTAAAGCCATCCGCTTTCTAGTATGATAATTTCCAGTATCATAGTGGCAGTCCCCAGGATGGCATCCTGCTATCATAACCCCATCAGCACCATTTTGAAAGGCCCTGAGTATCAGAGGCACATCAACCCTACTGGAGCATGGAACTCTGATGATTCTAATGTTTTCAGGGTATTTTAACCGGCCTGTTCCAGCCAAATCTGCTCCGGCATAGCTGCACCAGTTACAGCAAAAGGCGATAATCTTGGGCTCGAAGCCTTCTTGTGTCATATGCTGTCCACCTCCGCTAGAAGTTGTCTGCTGGTAAAACCGCCAATATCCATGGCACCGCTGCGACATAGCCCGGCACAGGCACCACAGCCCTGGCAAAGGGCCCGATTCACTGAAGCTACAGGTCTATCAAAGGTTTTAATGCCTGCCCTTTCGGTAACATATTCTTTGCCGATGGCTTCATAGGGGCATACCGGTTTACATTGCATACATCCACTGCACAGCTCTTTGTTGACAATGGCAGTGGTGGGAACACTCTTTACCTTTCCCTTATTAAACATAATAATAGCCTTAGCCGAAGCTCCACTGGCCTGGGTTACTGCATCTGGAATATCCTTAGGCCCCTGGCAGGCTCCTGCCAAAAAAACTCCCTGGGCTTGGGTTTCGACGGGCCGCAGCTTGGCATGGGCCTCACTAAAAAATCCATTGGCATCGGAGGATATGCCCACCATACTTCCAATTCTTTTAGCATCCTTTTTGGCCTCCATACTGGTGGCCAGGACCACTAAATCTGCTTCAATTTCCACCTGCTCCCCCAGAGATCCGTCATACCCCCTGACCAACAAACGATTGTCATCATCGCCCAGGGGTTCAACCTTTGACACCTGACCCCTTAAATAGTTGGCACCCTGTTGGCGGGCTTTTTCATAAAATTCCTCATAATTTTTACCAGCAGTTCGAACGTCGATATAAAAAATATAGCTTTCAATCTCCGGAAATTTTTCACTTAATAATAGTGAATGCTTAGCAGTATAGAGGCAGCAGACCTTAGAACAATATGGATTTCCCTGATGTCTGTCCCTTGACCCTACACACTGAATAAAGACAATACGCTTCGGCTGCTCTTGATTGGATGGTCTAATGATCTTTCCATGGGTGGGCCCAGAAGCATTAAGCATTCTTTCCAGGTCCAAACTGGTGACTACATCTGGATGGGCGCCATAGCTATATTCCCCCAGGTGATGGGGTTTTTTTAAATCAAAACCAGTAGCCACAATAATAGCTCCGTATTCATTTTGAATGATATCATCTTCCATTTCATAATCAATGGCGCCTCTGGTACAGACTTTTTTGCAAAGTCTGCATTTTTCTGATTTAAAATAGGTGCAGTTGTCTCTATCTATTACGGGTTTATTGGGAACAGCCTGGGGAAATAAGGTATAGATGGCCTTTCTTTTACTTCGGCCCTGATCAAATTCATTGTCTACCCTTTTAGGGCATTTATCAATACAATCGCCGCAACCGTTGCAGAGATCGGCCTTTACGCTTTTTGCCCGACTTCTGATGGTTACAGAAAAGTTCCCAACATAGCCGGAAACCCCTTCAATTTCAGAATAGGTATATAAGGTAATGTTTTTATGGGCGGCTGCCTCAACCATCTTAGGGGTCAGGATACAGGCAGAACAATCCAGGGTTGGAAAGGTCTTATCAAACTGAGCCATTTTCCCGCCGATAGAGGGTTCTCTTTCCACGACATCTACTGGATACCCAGCGTCGGCGATATCAAGGGCCGCCTGAATTCCAGCAATTCCCCCGCCAATGACTAAAGCCCTTTTGGTAATACCTAACTCGTCGGAATGAAGGGGGATGGCATGGATGGCTTTGGCGATGGCCTTTTTGACTAAATCCATGGCCTTTACGGTTGCCTTTTCTTTATCGGTATGAACCCAGGAGCAATGCTCTCTGATATTAGCAATTTCTACATAATAAGGGTTTAGTCCCTTATTAATCATGAGCTGCTGAAATGTAGATTCGTGCATTCTGGGGGAACAGGCTCCGATGACCACCCTGTCAAGATTATATTCATCAATTTTTTTGGCGATTTCAGATTGCCCTACTTCTGAACATAGGTATTGTATATCATTAGAGCAGACAACATGAGGAATTTTTCTCATTTCCTGGGCTACCCGTTCCACGTCCACTGTATTTTTAATATTACTTCCGCACCAGCATATGAAGACTCCAATTTTCATTATTTACCCCCCATTTAGTAAGATGGCCTTAGCGTTCAAATTTTCGCATTGAAGCAATGAGGGCCTGTCGAGGCAAACCTGTTTTTTGAATCAGCTCCATCTTACTTTGATCCTTTTCCCGTAGAACCATAGCCCGAAAACCTTCAATAATCCTGGCCGGCTCAATATCACGGGGACAACGGCTTGAACAGGTCATGCAAGAGGCACAGACCCATAAGCTTTCACTTTGAAGCACCTTATCAAATAAACCTAGCTTTGTCAGCAGCATCATTTGATGAGGCTTATAATCCATTTGTTCAATAAAAGGGCACCCGGAGCTGCATTTCATACATTGGTAGCAGTCCTTTACCTCTTTTTGTGTAATATACAACAATTCTTCCTTTTCACGCCTGCTGGCTGTTTTCTGAGGAAAACGCATAGGATCTCTCCTTTCTCCAGGGACTATCGGCCTCCCAGGGCTTGAAAAACCGGAACGGTAATATAGTTAACGGGCAGCCGATCCCTTTCCTCCCAGTCTATTTGACACTTCTCCAGATTGTGTTTACACAGGGGGCAGGCCGTCACCATTTGGGTGGCCCCTGCCCTTTTGGCTGACATGACAATCCGCTTACTGGTGCTGTGACAGATGGTTTCGCTTTGATAGGCATGATAAGTGCCGCAGCAATCGATACGGTAGGAAAATGCCACCGTTTGGGCTCCCAAGGCCTCCAGAATTTCCTCCATTAGCTTCGGATTTTCTGCATCTACCAGATTGATTTCTTCCTTTGGTCTTAGAAACAGGCAGCCATAATAACAGGCAATTTTTTCTCCTTTTAAAGGGACTACTGCTTTCTCTTTTAGCTTTTCGTATCCGACAAAATCTCGTAATACTTCAATCAGGTGATATACCTTGGTACTTCCGTCATATTCTGATTGAAGGTAGTTTTCTACACGCTCTTTAGCTTCCGGGTCATTATTCATTCGATAATTGACTCGCTTCAATACATGGTAGCAGGCACTGCACAGCGTCAACAATCCCTCCCGGCCTTCTTCCTTCGTTCTTTGCAAGGCCCTTACAGAAGATAGTAGGGGCACATATTCGTCTGTTGTTAATGGATATACGGCACCGCAGCATTCCCATTCCTCTAGCTCCCGGACATCGATGTCAAAGGCCTGTAGTATTGCCATTGATTGTTTTTCAAAGCCATCATCATTTTGTGCTCTAACAGTACAACCGGGATAATATCCAAGCATAGCTTCCACTCCCCTTTGGTTTTAGTTTTCTACCCTTTCTATCGGGTTGGATTGAGCCGGTGCCTAAATGGAATCAAAATAGGTGAAGTGAAGGTTTTTTCAATTCTATGGCTTTCTAACTCCTTGACAAAATCTTTTACATGGTTAATATGTAAACGGGGCTTAAAATCCTTCATGGATAAGGCCCTTTGGGCTGCGTCAAGCCCTGCCCTTCTCCCAAACACCAGAATATCTAATAAAGAGTTGCCCATAAGACGATTTCTTCCGTGGATACCCCCAGCGGCTTCACCTGCCACATAGAGGTTTTCAACAGAGGTTTCTCCCCTTTGGTTGATCAAAACCCCTCCATTTTGGTAGTGCAAAGTGGGGTACACAAGAATGGGATCTTTGCGTATATCCACATTAAAGCGAGCAAACTGTCTAAGCATCGCCGGCAATTCCCTTTCAATGGTACCTTCTCCATGGATTCTCTCGATCATTGGAGCGTCCAGCCATACCCCCTTCATTCCTGAAGGCGCAGTAATTCCCTTGCCCCGGACACATTCCCTAATAATGGCAGAGGCTGCCACATCACGGGTTTCCAGAGGATAAACAAATTGCTCTCCATCAATATTAACAGGCTCAGCCCCAAGCCCCCTCACCTTTTCGGTAATCAATAATCCTTCCACCTGCTCTGGAAAGGAAGCACCGGTTGGATGGTACTGAACCGTATCCATAAAGATAAGCCTAGCCCCTGCCCGATAGGCCATTACTAATCCATCAGCCGTTGCACCATAATGGTTGGAGGTGGGGAAATTCTGGGTGTGAAGTCTTCCCAGTCCACCGGTAGCCATAATGACAGTTTTTGCCTGTACAACCTGGTATTCATTGGTCTCCATATTATATAGTATTGCACCGGCGGCCCTTCCCTTTTCATCCATAAGCAATTCAACAGCAGGACTGAATTCAACGACATCTATTCCCCGGCATAAAACCTCGTCCCTTAGGGTACGCATAATTTCTGCTCCAGTATAATCCCGGGCAGAGTGCATTCTTTTTCGTGAGGTTCCCCCGCCATGATTGGTGACCATATTGCCTGAAGCATCTTTGTCAAACATACATCCCAGGTTTTCCAGCCACTTAATTACTGAAGGGGCATCAGATACCAGGGCCTTTACCAGCTCAGGAATATTGTAATAGTGTCCTCCTCCCATTACATCCAAGTAATGGACAGGGGGTGAATCCTGGGGCTGATCCGCCGCCTGAATCCCCCCCTGAGCCATTACTGTATTGGAATCTCCAAAACGAAGCTTGGTAGCTAAAAGTACCTTGGCTCCATTTTCATGGGCCAGCAGGGCAGCCGAAGCTCCCGCACCGCCACCGCCAATCACAAGGACATCCACCTGACAATCAGCTTCTTGAGGGGTAAAATGCTTCCAATCTATTTTAGGATAAGCCTCCAGTATATCGCACAGCTCATGGGGGAATCGATCCCCTTTATTGGGTCCAATTTTAGCCTCCCGAAATTGACCTTGAATATAATCGGGATGGTGGTTCCTCAACACCTCTTGCTTTTCTTCGGGAGTCATTCTGGGAAAATAGTTTCCTAATCGCCCTTCTCTGGTTTTTTCCACCTTTTCAATTGATTCTCTCATTGCAGGAGTATAACTCATGGTATTAGGCCCCCCTATTCAATTTCACGCTTATTGTATTTTTCAGCCAGGGTTTCCTTATCGGCCTTTATCAGCTTCTCTAATGGCTGATCAAAGACCCCGGCTTCAATTTCATCAATTCTTTCCTGCAAATGGCCGGCATTAGGGGCCAGATACTTTCCGTGGAGGCGCCTGCATAGCAGGCCTACTTTATAGTGAACGATGTTAGCCGGACATCTGGATGAACAAAGGCCGCACATCAGGCAGTCAAAGGATTCATCCGCCGCTTTAGAGATTTCTCCTCGAATGGCATGGGCGATATATTTCATTACTTTTAAATTCTGCGGGCAAACATTGCTACATGAATTACATCCAAGACATTTCGTAATTTCAGGATAAATCGCCACCACTTGATCTTTATCAGCCTTTAATTCTTCTACATTATATTGCACCCTATGATAGGGATAAAAGGGAATTTGAGTTAAGTACATTTCATTTTCTACCTTAGTTTGACAAGCCAGCCCCACCTTCAGCTCATGATTCCTACCGATACGATAAACCGTAGAACAGGCTCCGCAAAAGCCTGCTCTGCAGCCACAACCCCTTAGCAGCGTGTAGCCGGCATATTCAAAGCCCTTCATAATGGTCAGGGAGCCGGGTACGGTATACCGCTTGCCCATAATATAGATATCTACCATTTCACGCCCTTGAACAGGGCTTTCTTTTTCGACTTCCAATATACGATCCTTTGTCACCTGATTACCCCCTTTAAGTAGTCGTAGTGGTAATTACATCATACTCAGGAACCGATTTTCTTTTTGGCCCCTGGAATACCTGGTTCTGTCATTTCTTTAGGCTTCAGGATAGCATCTAGCTGTTCCTCGGTTAATAGGCCTTTTTTCAAGACAACTTCCCGGACAGTTTGTCTGGTGGATAATACTTCTTTGGCAATTTCCGAGCTTTTTTCATAACCAATGTAAGGATTTAAAGCAGTTACTACTCCAACACTGCTATTAACCAGCTCATTACAGTGCTCTCGATTGACTTCAATGCCACGAATACAACGTTCTGTCAGGGCATTAACCCCATTGGTTAAAATTTCAATGGCTTCAAATAAATTTTTAAATATTACCGGGGCCATCACATTTAATTGAAACTGTCCTGCTTCTGAAGCCATAGCGATGGCATGATCATTACCTTGAATTTGAAAGCAGATCTGGTTCATCATCTCTACCATAACGGGGTTAACCTTGCCTGGCATAATAGAGGACCCAGGCTGTACCGCAGGCAGCTTAATTTCCATTAAGCCACATTTGGGCCCTGAGGCCAGCAGCCTTAGGTCATTGCACATCTTAGACAGATTTAAGGCACAGGTTCGAATCGCACCCGATACGTGAACGTAGCAATCTGTATTTTGTGTGGCATCTACTAAGTGCTCCGCCAAGCGAATATTTAAGTGGGTAATCTTTTTCAATTCTTCAATGGCCGCCTGAATATAGGCAGGGTCAGCATTAAGGCCTGTTCCCACGGCAGTTGCCCCCAGGTTAACGGTATATAAGGCTTCCATTGCTTCATTTATACGATTGATATCTCGATTAATTAACCGGGCATAGGCTCCGAATTCCTGACCCAATCGAATGGGAATCGCATCTTGTAAATGGGTTCTTCCTATGGTAACTATTTCGTCAAACTCCAGTTCTTTTTCTACAAGGGCTTTGTGTAGCTTTTCTAAGCTGTCTATTAGTTTTTCTTTCATCATAAGAACTGCTACCTTAAAGGCTGTTGGCACTACGTCGTTGGTGGATTGGGCCATATTCACATGGGTATTGGGAGATACAATATCATAATGACCTTTTTCACCCCCAAGGATTTCTATGGCACGATTAGCTAAAATTTCGTTTACATTCATATTAATAGAGGTGCCTGCACCTCCTTGAATGGGTTCCACAATGATCTGGTCGTCATACTGACCAGCGATAAATTCTGTACAGGCTATTTTGATGGCCTGACCAATTTGCTGTGGCATGACTTCGGTACGAAGGTTAGCTTCGATACAAGCATACTTAACTAATCCCATTGCTCGCACCAATTGCTTATGTATTCTAAGACCCGATAAGGAAAAGTTTTGCTTAGCTCTTTTAGATTGAATGCCGTAATAGGCATTGGCCGGTATTTCTAAACTTCCCAGGGAATCAGATTCCACCCTGGTCTTGTTAAACTGTGGGACGGTACGAAGGGACTTGATACGTTTAAGCCGCATTGGATAATTAGACTTAAACAGCCTATGCTTCAGCAGATAATTTTTTGTGTTCTCTAACATACAAACCATCCTCCTTTTTTCTTTTAGCTGAACCAGCTTTATTCTAAAGACAAAGAAAAATATTGTTACTAAATTAACAAAACAATCTGTGATCAGGCACACCAGCACCCGTAACCGTATAACCTTTAAATTTAATATTTAAAGTTGCTTACGGGTAATGCCTCATTGTTATATGAATCATCTTTTTTCACGATAAATAATGATTTTCACCTGAACCGAAAATAATTCCGTTAAATTTTTAACCTTTCGCGATAATTATAACATGTAGCCTAATAAAAGCAAGGTATTTTCATATCTTTGTAATTTTCTAAATTTTGGGTACATTTACCATTCAGCATTTTTCCTATTGTCATTCACTTCCTTTTTTTATGAAAAAAATAATCCCCTCTTAAGTCCTATATTGACCTGAGAGGGGATTATTTGCTACAGCCCTTGGCTTATACTTCATCCAGTAGACTACTCAACTGACTTGTAACCAGCTCTTTATTAAAGAGCAGCTGCTTATTCACATAAAATAGAATATCCTCGTAAACATAAGTATTAAAATTATTATCATACTCGGGTTTTCCTAATTTAGCCCTGGGAGTTTTATAAGAGCTGCAGCAGTTACACACATTGTCATAATCAATGGTAATGGAATCTGCTTTCTTTTCAGAAAGATGACTTTTTACACTTTTAATTAAAATATCCTCCATATTTTTGTACCTCCCTTCCTTATAAGAGTATAATCTTCAATTAAAAATGTCATTAATATTATAAGCAGGTAAGTATTAAAGGGTGATTAAAATATAATTTTTGTCACTTTGACTTTAACATCTTTTTTGCAAGGTTTACCTGTGGAAACTAATGGTTTGTAAGAAATTTGTATTTTGAAATAAATTGTCTTGCAATTGTGAAATGTGTCGATTTGTGTTTTACAGCACTTTATTTGGTTATATATTAAATTAGAAAATTAATTGCAATTTTGCTTCCAAATATATAGAAATAATAAAAAATTATATTTTTTTATACCCCTTGAAAACATTAGCCTTGCCCAGAATTTGCGACTCACTTTATACCAATGTTTTTTTGCAAATTTGTAAATTATATGTTACGATAATTAACTATAGTGGGGGTTTACATTTTTCCTAAATTTGGAAATAGAAAAGAGGTACAAAGTATGTCTAAAATTAGAGTAGAAAATTTAGTCAAGATTTTTGGAAACAAACCAGAGAGAGCCTTGGAGCTTCTTAAAAAAGGCGTGCCTAAAGATAAAATTCTGAAAGAAACGAGGCAGGCAGTGGGTGTAGGCGATGTTTCCTTTACCGTTGAAGAAGGTGAGATCTTTGTTGTTATGGGTCTGTCCGGCAGCGGTAAATCCACCCTAATTCGTTGTCTGAATCGGCTAATTAATTCAACTTCCGGCCATATCTTTCTAGATGGGGAAGATATTACACAGATGAATAAAGAGCAGCTGATGGAGGTAAGAAGAAAAAAACTGGGAATGGTCTTCCAACGCTTTGCTTTATTTCCCCACAGAACTGTGGTGGAAAATGTTGAATATGGCTTAGAGGTTCAGGGCATTGAAAAGGATCAACGGAATCAAAAAGCCTTGGAGGCTTTAAAGCTGGTTGGCTTGGAAGGCTGGGCAGACAGCTATCCAAATCAGCTAAGTGGGGGAATGCAGCAAAGAGTTGGCCTGGCCAGAGCCTTAGCCATTGAGCCCGATATATTATTAATGGACGAGGCTTTCAGTGCCCTCGACCCCTTAATCCGTAAGGAAATGCAGGACGAGCTGCTGGAGCTTCAAAATGCCATGAATAAAACCATCATCTTCATTACCCACGACCTGGATGAAGCCTTGAAAATTGGCGATCGAATTGCCCTGATGAAGGACGGGCAAATCGTGCAGATCGGCACTCCAGAGGATATCTTAATTAATCCTGCCAATGATTATGTCGCCAAATTTGTAGAGGATGTCGATAAAACAAAGGTCTTAACCGCCGGAGAAATTATGATCAAACCCGTTTCCATTGACCATCAAAAGGATGGCCCCCGGGTCGCCCTAAGATTAATGGAAAAGGAAGAGGTTTCGGGGGTATTTGTTGTTGACAAGCAACGTATTTTAAAGGGATATGTTAATGCCGATACTATTCTGCAATTGGCTAAGGAAAATAAAAGCTCCTTTGAATCGGCTCTGGAGACTGATATTCCAACTGTAACAACAGACACAAAATTAGTAAATTTATTTTCTATTATGGCCGAGGCCAAAACCCCTGTGGCTGTCATTGATGAGCAGCAGCGTCTAAAGGGTGTTATTATTCGGGGAGCCGTTTTGGCTGCCCTTGCCAGAGGGGAGGAAACAGAAAATGGAGACAATTAATTTCTATCTATATGGCCTGCTAAACAGAAAGCTGCCCATTGGCGAAGCAATAGAAGCCTTTATTAATTTTCTAACCACCAACTTCCGTGGTTTTTTCAGAACTATTTCAGACCGTATGGATTCAATTCTAACCTTTTTAGAATCGAAATTGCTATGGTTTCCACCGATTGTATTGATGGTGATCGTAGCACTATTAGGCTATTGGCTTGCAGGCAGAAAAAAATCTGTTGGGATTTTATCCTTTTTAGGTCTATATATAATTTATAATCTTCAGCTTTGGGAACCGACAATCTCAACTACTATTTTGGTCCTTATTTCCACACTAATATCCATTTTAATCGGTATTCCTCTGGGAATACTTACTGCCAGAAATACAGTATTGCATAAGATTGTCATGCCTTTAATGGATTTAATGCAGACGATGCCTGCCTTTGTCTATTTGATTCCGGCAGTTTCATTATTTAATATCGGTAGAGTACCCGGGGTTTTTGCCACCGTTATATTCTCCATCCCACCTTCTATTCGTTTAACCAGCTTGGGAATTCGCCAGGTACCCAGTGAGTTGATTGAGGCCTCTGACGCCTTCGGATCAACCACCATGCAAAAGCTGATTAAGGTTCAGCTGCCCCTGGCCCTTTCTACCATTATGGCGGGGGTAAACCAAACCATTATGCTAGCCCTATCAATGGTGGTTATATCAGCTATGATTGGTGCCGGCGGTCTGGGACGAAATGTATGGTATGGGATTCAAAGACTACAGCTTGGTTCAGCCTTTGAAGCTGGTATTGCAGTGGTAATTCTGGCGATTATTCTGGACAGAATTACCCAAAACATTGCTAAACAAAATAAAAAGATATAAGGAGTTGACCAACTATGAAAAAGAAGAGCCTTCTTTTACTATTATTAGCTATCATGGTCTTTTCAGTTGCCTGCACAGGGACAGGCGGCAGTTCATCAAAGGGAGATGCCGTAAAGCTCGGTTATGTTGCCTGGGATTCAGAAGTGGCCAGCACTAACGTTTTAAAGGTAGTTTTAGAGGATTTAGGCTATGATGTAGACATTGTAGATGTCAGTGCTTCCCTGCTCTTTCAAGGGGTAGCCCAGGGGGATTTTGATGCCACCGTGGCGGCCTGGCTGCCTACAACCCATGCTGATTACATGAACCAGCATGGCGATCAGCTGGTGGATTTAGGTCCTAACCTAAATGGTACCCGAATTGGTCTGGTCGTTCCGGATTATATGAACATCGACTCCATCGAAGACCTTGTCGCTGGTGAACATGCCGGAGCCACCATTACAGGAATTGACCCTGGTGCGGGAATTATGATGACCACTGAAGCAGCAATTGAAGAATATAACCTTAACTATCAATTATTAGAGGGCAGTGACCCTACCATGGCTGCGGCCCTGGCCGATGCCATTGATAATGAAGAAGAAATTATTGTTACAGGCTGGACCCCCCACTGGAAGTTTGCACGATGGGATTTAAAATTCCTTGAGGACCCATTAAATGTCTATGGTGGTGACGAAGATATTCATACCCTGGTAAGAACCGGCCTTGAAGAAGACATGCCGGAGGTCTACACTGTGCTGGATAAATTCTATTGGAGCCCCGACGATATGGCCGAGGTCATGGTGATGATTGCCGACGGTATGGCTCCCGAGGCCGCTGCCAGGCAATGGGTAGATAACAATCAAGATAAGGTTAACGAGTGGATTCAATAATTATATGAAAAAAAAAGCAATGGGATAAGGATATACTCCTTAACCTATTGCTTTTTTATATTTATTCAATCAATCCATACTTAATTTTAATACGATCTAGTTTTTCAATCATTGGCTGAGAAGTAAAATATAGAAAAAATACCGTGGCGATTCCATGGACCATATCAAACCAAAATCCTGAAATATAGGTGGCTAGCAGGGCTTTCCAGGAAAAATGAGCGGTAAAGATGAGCAGGGAGCCCAGATTAATGATACCACCATAGATAAAGAAGGTAGTAAGTCCACCGAAGATACATAGAGACAGTCTCGTTTTTTTCAAATCCCCCCTTTGGTACAGAATTCCTGCTAAAAAGCCAATAATGCCAAAGCAAAACATCTGCCAGGGGGTCCAGGGTCCTTGACCAAAGAAAAAGTTAGAAACAAACCCTGCCACTGCCCCCACCAAAAACCCTGACTCTGGCCCTAAACATACCCCCGCTATAATGACTATGGCTACAACTGGCTTAAACTGGGGCAGCATGAAAAAGGCAGCCCTCCCTGCCACCGCAATGGCGGCCAATACTGCAATGACCATCAGCTCCCTTGCCTGGGGCCCTCTTTTTTCAAACACCAGGGCAAAGGGAATTAAGGTATAGAAGATAATTAAAAGGCTGATAAAATAGTATTTACGGTCTTCTAAGAAAAATACTCCAATGAGTATGGTGGCAGGGATGACCACTAGAATCAACAGGGCTGCCAATAATGTGCGCCTGCTGACAGTATTCTTAACTAAGCCTTTTTCTGACATAGATCAATCACTTCCTCTACAGTTATTGCTCCAGGATATAGATGCCGTACCATTCGGTTGGCTGCAGTGGTATAAAAGCTGTTTCCAGAAAAGAATTCCCTGGTTCTATTGGTGGTAATGATACCCCCATCGAAAAATAACGAGCATATTTCCCCATGCCTTGCACAAAACTCGATATCATGGGATACCATAACTACCGTTACTCCTTCTGCTGTCAGTCTTTTAAGGATCTGGGCAAGCCTTCCCTTGAACAATTCATCCAGTCCCTTTGTGGGCTCATCGAGAAGCAATATTTGAGGCTCCAGCAGCAGTACCTTTGCCAGGGCCACCCGCTGCTGCTCTCCGCCGCTCAGATCATAGGGATGCATGGAAAGCAGCTGTTGAAGTTCTGCAAGCTCAATGACCGCTTCTATTTTTCTATCCTTCTCTTCCCTGGTCATCTTAGTATCAGAGAGCATTTCGTATAAGTCCAGCTCTACAGTTTTTTTCACGAACAGGCTTTGAGGATTTTGAGGCAGCACCCCTAAATTATTCCTGAACCTTTCCTTTGCTTTAATTTCTGTAAGGTTTTGTCCGGCAATCAGCACCTTCCCACGATAGGGCCTGTATATCCCGCCAATCAAGGAAAGGGTAGTGGTTTTACCTGTTCCATTTCCCCCTACAATGCAGTAAAATTCTCCTCTTCTAACCTTCAATGACAAATCCTTAATTACATCGGGCATGTTTTTTTCGTATCGAAACCATACATCCTTAAGCTCGATTATGGGTTCCTTAGAAACGAAGTTATTTTCAACCTCTTTTTCCCATTGCTTTAGGGCCCCTTTCCCAAGGAAAGTATCAAGCCATTTTCGTCCCTCCTTTACTGTGACAGGACAGGGCAAACTGCTATTTACTGCCGAATGAATTCTTATGGGCGTAGTCATTGCGTCAAACATGGGATGATTTATCTCCCGCAGCCTTGCCCCTATATTTTTAGGCGAGTCATCAGCTATGATACGTCCTTCTTCCAACACAATCACCCGATCTGACAGGGGAAGAATCTCCTCCAGGCGATGGGCCGTGGTAATGATGGTTGTTCCCAGCTCTTGATTAATTTTTTTCACGGTTTGAATAAATTCCGAGGCTGCAATAGGGTCCAATTGGGAAGTAGGTTCATCCAGAATCAGCACCGAAGGCTGCATGGCCATAATGGAAGCCAGATTCAACAGCTGCTTTTGTCCCCCGGAAAGGGCAGCCACATCCCGATGGAACCAGGATTGAATTCCAAAAAAACTGGCCATTTCAGCTACTCGTAGGCGGATGGTTTGATTAGGATGTCCAAGGCTTTCCAAACCGAAGGCCAGCTCATGCCATACCTTGTCTGTAACAATTTGATTATCCGGACTTTGGAGCACATAGCCAATTTCAGCGGCTTGGGTAAGCTGGTCCACCTGTTCCAGGGCCTGGCCACAAAAATAGATTTCCCCTTCCCTTTTCCCATGGGGCGTCAGAACGGTTTTCAAATGCCTTAGCAGGGTAGTTTTTCCGCAGCCAGACTTCCCACAAATTGTAATGAAATCCCCGGCTTCAACAGTTAAGTTCATATTAGACACAGCGCTTTTTTCTTTTTCTGGATAGGCAAAGCTTAAGCCTTCGATTCGATAGATTTCCATTTTATTTCCTCCAAAATATTGATCAAGGTTGGCATCATTGTAAGCAAGAAGTATGCTGCATAAAATATGACACTAAGGGGAGTAACTCTGCTCCACCTAATAGAGGGAAAAAATCTTATGGTGGTTTGACCCATGGCAGCCCCAGTCAGTACAACGGCAATTAATAGCATCATTGCTGTAAAGACAATCCAATCCCGATGATCAAATCGAAACAGGGAAAAGCTGCTTCGATTAGGTAAGCCGTAGCCCCTTGCCTTCATGGAATCTGCTGTTTCAATGGCATTTTCCAAGGCCCAGGTGGTCATAATCGATAGAATTTTAATTCCGTTCTGGGCCCTTTTGAAAATATTCCCCTGGGAAGCATCTCTGCCGATACATTTTTGAGCATGGGAAATCACCTTAATTTGAGCCTTGTACCTAGGGACAAAGCGAAGAACCATAGAAAAAATCAATGATAGACCGGGAATGATTTTTCCAAACAAATAAATAAATTTGTCAGAGGTCATCACCGCATTATAGCAGGAAAACCATAATATTACGGTAACCAGCATGACCGCAGCCGCCCCCCCATAGACAATGGATTCTAGGGTGATGGGATTACCGTCCTTTAAATAGAACAGAATTGTTACTCCCCGATGATTAAAGGCTGGATTAAATAATGCCATCAATAACAGCATAGGCAGCAGATATAATACATTGAATTTCAATGCCTTTACCCCTTTTAACATCAATGAATAGAGAAAGGCACTGAAAAAGGCAATTCCCTGTAATACTGGATGCATAAAAAACATGGCGAAAATGATGACGGCTGTGAAATAGGTAAAATTGACAATGGGATGATAGGTAGAAAAGGTGTCCTTCATTATTCCGTCCCTCCCACTGCCGTCCAGCCGCCGATATCACGGCCTAAATCACAGGTATATATCCATTCCACCACATCTCCATCCTGTAGCGGGTATCGACTGCTGCCATAGTTAGGGAACCAGCCATTTACTTTATACATCCAGCCGCTAAGCTCTCCGCAGTCAAATTCATAGAGATTATTAATCCCCTCCACGTAGTTACTGTTATAAATTGGTGTCATAACAAATTCCATGTGGATTTTATTATTCTGCATCTCCCTCAACAAAACATCAAAGACCGATTCTCCCTCATAGAAGGTTACAGATTGGGCAGGATAAATTACACCGTCCTGGGGCAGCACCTCAAGCTTATCCTTATCAAATATGTCTAAATTGTCTAAAATGGTTTCGCAGGTTACGGATAGGGTAACGGTTAATTCCTCTTCTTTGTTAACGACAGTATTCTGCCATTCCACAGGTTTAGGCTTTCCCTCGGGTACAGGGTCAGTAAAATATTGATCCTTTCCTCCCTCAGGATTAGAGTCAGCTTCCTTTACCTCTTCAGGGGCAGACCTTGGCCTTTCCGTTGTTTCTTTTTCCTTTTTCTGCTCTTTTTCCAGGGGAAGCCCTTCCTGGGATTCCAGATGAGCCTTTGCCTTTTCATTAGCCTGTACCTCAGGCTCCTCAGCCTCCTCTATAGACTTCTCCCCTTCGTTCTGTTGATCTATTTCTTCCTCTGTTTTCAAGGATTTATTAGCATCCAGGTCACCAACTGCTTGGGCCGCCGAAATACTTTCCCCTGAATCTTCTCCTCTTTTTAAATGGATTTCGTCCCAAAAGTAGGCAAGGGACAATAGACTAATGATTAAAATTCCTACCAACCATTTTTTCTTCTTCATATCGCTATTTTTCACCTCAAATTTCTAAGCAAGGGTAATAACGCTACCCTTGCTTAGCTTTTTCAGATAATTGTTTCAGATATGGCGTAATACATTAATCCCCATTAATCCCTTTCACTGCCCATATCATAAAGCTGATTTTTACCATTGATAAATCTGTCATAGGCAATAAGGGCATACATTCCCTGATCCGTAGCCATGGGGTCCAGCTCTCCTGATAAAATATGTTTAAAGCCCCCACCCTCTACATAAAACTCCAGCAGGGCTGTTATGGCGTCTCTTCCATTTTTGATAAACCTCTTGTCCTTTTTGGGGTCAATATTCAAGGAAGTAAGGGCAACGATTACCTGGGCAATACTTTCACTGCTTTCTTCATCTCCCCAGCTGCTCATAAAGCTGCCATCGTCCTGCTGTGTGGTGGATAGAAAATGTAAAGCCCGACCGGTGGCAGCCCTTACCTTTTCCTGGTCCTGATATTTAGATAGAGCCTGCAGTGCCATGGCAGTAATGTCTGTATCTGCCGGAGCCTCTGAGGTTAAGGACCAACCTCCACCTGGAATTTCCTTAGCTAGAATGTAATCAATTAACATCTGTCTTGTGGTTTGCACTTCAACCTCTGGATCAATGGGAATTTCATAGCCCTTACTGTCCAGGGCGATCAAGGCCCAGATCGGTCCATTTAAGCCCTGCTTAATTAAGGTGTTGAAATCCGCCAGGGGCTTGGTCAGGTCATAGCCTGCTACATCGGTAACCCCTTTGTCGATGGAGGTCAGGGCCAGAATCACCCTGTCATACTCGGTATATTTAATGCGGTGCAGCTTTCCGTCGGTCTCCTTAAGCTTTTTCTCTACATTTGTATAGTATTTTACAAAATAGCCCTCGGGCACCTCAACATGGGAACGGGCCAGGGAAAGAACTGTCCATTCTCCCCCAACGCTTGCCACAACTGGATTGGTGATGGTCCGCTGCATTAATGCCCCTGTTTCCTCAATGTATTGCTTAACCTCATTGTTCTCTGGCTTTTCTTCCTTTATGGCCTGAATTTCTTCGACAGCTGCGGGTTTTTCTGCCCCTTGAAAGCTGTGGGCCCTCATGGCGACAACCGTGGCCATTTCCCTTGTGGCAAAATCCTTAGGATTAAATTCATCATTATGACCCACCATTAAACCCTGGGCAACAATGGTTTCCACTGCATCCTTAGCCCAGCTTGATACCCGATTCATATCCTTAATAGCTGTATCCGGCTTGGCTGCCTCCATATTCAAGGCCCTTACCAGGATCACTGCCATCTCTTCACGGGTGATATTTTGATGGGGATAGAAGCGGTTGCCGTCTCCCGATACAATTCCCGCCCCATAGGCGGCATTGATATAGGAATAGAACCAATCATTTACTCCAACATCGGAAAAATCAATGGCCTTGTCTACATTAACCTCAAGTCCTAGGGCAGAGACCATTAGTTTAGCAAATTCCGCTCTGGTAATATCGGCCTTGGGACTGAATTGTCCATTGTTTCCCTGGATCAAACCTTTTTGGGTTGCCTCATCAATCGCTTCGTAGGCCCAAGATGAAATGGTATTTGCATCCTTGTAGTATTTCTCTAGCCCCTTCTGACTACCCTGGGGTTCCTTCTCAATACTATATAGTACAAGGGTAGTAAGGTAATTTGTCTTGACGATCAAATCCTCTCCCTTGAGGTAACCGTAGACCTTCAATTCCTGATCTTGAGTTGCTTGTGCCCCTGCTTCCTCAGTCTTATAGAGCTGAATCGCTTTATAGCCATCCTCTTCAATAAAGCCTGCTAATCGTTCTTTTCCTCCTTCAATGATGAAGGTTACCGGCTTGTCAAATATTTGTGGATACTGCCTATGACCCATAAAGAAGATATCAATTGAATTTTTATTAATGCTATTACCCAAACCTGCTTCTACCAGCATTTGAATTTTTTCATCTTCTGAGCCAATCTCTGTAAAGAGCTCTATTTGACTGGACCCAAATTTCAGCTTTGTTCCCTTTTCAATAACAAATGATAAGTTTTCTTTGTTAATGATCGTTTTAGGAATATTGGATTTTACTTCGTTTACATCAAGAACTACCTTTGACTGAACCTTAGGAACATTAATTGTTATGTCTTGATCTTTCGCTATATTCTTTGAAATCCTTATGATGAAATCCTTATCAATATCCTTAGGAACCTCCACCACAGATTTGCCATCCTCTGAATTAACCACATGGCCCTTGGAGGAATCATCCTTATCATCGGGATCCCATTCACTAAGATCTTCTCCCAGATCCTTTCCTAAATTAGTGGTATACCGCCATTCAAGCCTGTCCCCATCCTCCAGCTCATATTTACTTGCTCCATAGTTAGGATACCAGCCATTTACATTATACATCCAGCCGCTGCCGCTGCCGTGGTCGAATTCACCATCCCCATCGATGGATTGTACATAAATACTGTCAAATTCTTTGTAATACTTATAATCACAATCTATTCCTTCATCGTCCAATACCCTTTTCAATACTGTCCAGGCGTTGTCTCCCTCCTCTAATTCTACTTTTCTAGAAGAAATAACATAGCCCTTATTAATGGTCTTTTTATCTACAGATAAGGTGACATACTCCTTGGTATCAGGATCTGTTCCACCTCCGGGGGTACCCTCTGTGCTTGTGGAGTAGATTACAAAATCAGTAAAGTGTTTGGTTTTAATAATCAGATTGTTGCCATTGTAATAGAAATAATCTGTTTTTCCACCATTTTTTCCTTCGGAATCACTGGCATATTTTTGAATAGGATACAGCTTGCCATTTTCAATATAAGCCGCTTCCATTCCCTTCATTCCAGCAAAGTCGATCGTAACGTAATCACTAAATTCTACTCTGCCATTGCCCCCCATGGTGGAAACAGAATGGATTTTATCAAGCTTTCTACCGGCTGGCACCACTGTATTAACCTTAGCTTTTATAGCTGTATCTCCAGTATCCTTTGTGGTCATCAATTCTATAGCTGAGGAATCCCCACTGGTGACAATGGCCCCTTTGGGAATCATAGCAGAGATAATGCCCTTTTCTGCCTTAATTTCAGGTAAGCTGCTGTTGTGGGGCAGCTCAACCATCACCCTGGCACTATTATTCTCAGGAATCTGAAGCAAGAAGACCTTATTGCTATCATCTACCGGTATCTTATATTTGAAATCTTCATTAACAGGAATATCTATGATCTCCGGCTCCGGCTCTGGTTCAGGCTCCGGATCAACAGGTTTATTGGAATTAGTTACTTCTCGTCTTATGGTTGCGGTGTTTCCTGCGGTATCGGTTACGATTACCTCTAATATATTAATATGCTTGTCAAAGCTGGTGTCCCTAAACTCATGTCGCCCTCTGGTGTTGACAGATTTAGCTGTTAGCACCTTTCCATTAAGCTTAACAACCATTGTAATGTCTACAGCCTCATCCTTATTGTCTGCAGGAGTAATATAGAAGACAGGAATCACATCGGTGGTAATGACATCCTTAACCTGATTTGTTATATTTGCTGTTGGAGGCTCTGTATCGGCCACGGTCTTTATGAGAAAATGGGCCGATCGAATATTATCCCCTTTTATGGTCACCTCATAGCTTCCCGCCTGACTGAAATTAACGGTTACTTCCCCCGATTCGTCAGTTAATAGTCCCTGATCGGACTTACCATTAACATATACGGCGGCATTGGCAACTGTGTTGATTTCATCCTCTTCACCAAGGCTATATCCCTGGGCAGTCAGGGTGAGGTCTGCCCCCGAATAGATGGTGATCTCCTGTGGCGTGAAGATAGAGGGATTCGTTCCCCTAGAGCTAAAGGGAATTCCCAGCCAGGTATAGTAAAAGTCCCCAGTATCTTTTCCTAAGTAGATAATAATGGATTCCCCATTGCTTACATATCTTGAAGATAAATCCCTGATGGTTCGTCCGTTTTCTACAGAGGATAGCCAGGCCTCTTCCTTAGCTGGATCTGCCATCTCTTGATTAATCATACTAAAGCCCCTGGCATTTTCAGTATAGCTGATTCCTTTTGCGTCCAGGGCTTCCTTGACAACGTCCTTAACGGTGTGCTTTCCTTTTTTAAGGGGAACGACAGCATCAGTTAAAATCACCTGATCCTTGCCTTCAATCCTTACAATGGCCTGTCCATTTTCTATGGGTGCTTGTTTTCCCCAATGATAGATAGAGCCCTTTCCCTCTAAAAAGTAAATATATTGATCCAGGGCATAGAGGGCCTGCTCAGTGGCCATCCCATTGAGGGTTAGGTTCCCTCTAAACTCAGCATGGGCAAAGCCTCCGCCGGGAACCTCAAAGGTTAATAGGGCATCAACAACATTTTTCCCATCCTTGCTAAACCTTTCGCCTGTGGGGTCAATCCCATTGGAAGCCAGCCCCATAATTACCTGGGCACAGCTTTCTGAATTGATTGTACCCCAGGAATTATATCCTCCCCCAGGCTCCTGTATCTCTGAAAGCCGATCTGCAGCCTTTGAAATAGCCGCCTGCACCGCTGGATAATCGGAGTTATTGTATGGGGCAAGGGCCGTCATTGCCATTCCTGTCATATCGGGGTCTGCATTACCTAAGCCATCCCCACTTAAATTCCATCCTCCGCCTTCGGTGCATTGGGCATCCACCAGACGGTTAATCAGCTTTTCTCTGGTCCATCTTGCATCGGCAGGAATTTGATATTCCCCTGAATCGTAGGCAAGCAAGCCGAAAACGATAGCATTTAATCCTTGACTCTCTAAATCAGCAGTGTAGATTTGTTTGATTAAATTATACCCTGCAATATTGGTGGGGTCTCCCCCTGCAGCCAGTATTCCTAAGGTCATTCGCTGAAATTCTGTGGGTTTATTATAATAAGTATTATTATTATCAGGATTTTTTAAATTAGCCTCTATTTCCTTAAGGTAATCTGCTGGAATCAGCTGGCCTTTACCTGCCCTTGCCAGACCAATTGCCGCCCAGTCCATACTGTAATGGTTGGTAACAACAACATTGCTGGCCCCTTCTATGGCAGACGCTACCCTTTCCCTCAAATTTTCCAGGGGCTTGGCCTCTACTGTAAATCTAACCGTCTGAAACCTGGGGGTTTGGGGGTCATTTGTGTCATAAATCCCTAGATCGTATTCTCCGGGAGCCATATCCTCGGGAATCGATATTTCATGATCGACCTTTCCCTCCAGATCGGTTGTTACGGGAATGTCTATCCAGCGATCTGATGGAGTTTCATAAATATCACTGGTGTCGGGGAGGAAAATTCCTAATCCGTAATCCTCATTGGGGTTTCCGTAAACACTGGCCGTTACGGTATCCCCAGGATAGACTGTCACTGTGCTTAGTTCAAGGGTTACATTGCTGAGGGCAGTATCGGCGTAGGCTGTCAGGGGGCCATTGCCAAAGATATTCAAGCCCTGGGGTATAAATAGATTTCCCAACACCATGGCCAACATGATTAAAAAGGAAATCGTTCTTTTATGCCTTATTCTCATTACAAACTCATCTCCTAGCTTATTGATAATATGAGCAAATTTATTTGCCCCTGAATTTTGTTACTTTACAACTGAATTAAAACGACTTTAATTATTTAATATTGTGATTGGCTTTCTCCATGATTTGACATGTTGTATTCCATCGGCTTCACTGCCTGAGGTATAATAGCTGTCCTGTACATATACGTAGCATTCCGTATCTGCCGTAACGCTGGGCAGGGTGATTGTTGCCTTCCCTTTATTGGCTCCGCTTGTGGCTGTTGTGCTTGAAGCAAGGATTGCTCCATCGGATACCCGCTCAACCACAACGGTGGCACTGCCTAATTCTTCAAAGGGGCTTATTGTCCAATTCCATAGGTCAGTAAAGATTTGTCCCTTTACAGTAACATCAAAGGAGCTGTTTTCGTTATAGGTTGAATTAATGCTGCTGTAATTGCTTAAGCAGGTATAATAGGTATACTCAGGCAGGGCATAATACCAACTTATTTTATCCCCATCATTTAGGGTATAGCTTGCTGCCCCAACACTTGGCAACTCATCTAATGTAGGAGAAGCCGATTGATCATTTGTATCCCATACTCTATACATCCAGCCTCCGAAGAATGAACTGGGATAATCCTGATCAGTTTGTCCTGCAACGGCGCTTACATAGCCACCGGATTCCGTATAGCTGATTGAATTGTCTGTGGCTGCTTCTTCAAAGGCATCCATTACTGTGAATCCTGTTGTATCAGTTAGCACAACCTCATATTCATCTAAAATTTCTCCGTTCCCGTCATGATAGCCTTGTATTCTAATTGTGACAGTTTTAGAAGCTGCAAAGGCTGTAGCTGAAAACATCATAGATATAATCATCACTAGGGTTACTATAATTGATAATTTTTTAATCGATCTTCTCATTATTAACCACCTCACATAAGAATTTTGTATCCTTCAGGGGCAAATAAAATTGCTTTATTGATCGAATCCTATTAAATTTTAACAAAATAAAACCTCTCAACTTGAATCATTAAGAGGTTTTTTAGCATTTTTAATCCTTATGTCATGCCTGTCAATATGTAAACCATACATTGCAGCATGCATCTTAAAACACCCCCCATCGACCGTAGAGTAAAATGGTGCATACAAAACAGGCAGGTCTTCTGGCTCAAGCGTCATCATCCTTACAACCTTCCCATGTTACCAGTGGTATTCTGTAAGGACTCCTCTTTTACAGCGGCGGGACCACGTGGGATTTTCACCCAACTTCCCTTTTCACCAATTAATAATTACTTCCCATAAAAAACCATAATTGGCACCTGTTTCAGCTATTCAGTTTTCACATACATTATATCTTATAAAATATGACTTGTCATGTAAAAATTTCCTTTTAAGGCCTATTCTTTAATACAGTCAATAAAAAAGCCTTAGATTAATTCTTTCTTAGGAATTAACTAAGGCTTTTTCAGAGAGATAGAGATAGCTTCTTTTCATTATAAAAATATAAACTAAGTTAAGTTTATATTTTATTACTAATTAATTGATAATTGATGCCCTGTAATTTCTAGTGAGTAATTGGCTGAATCATCTGCTCCATAAACGCCTATATAATAAGTACCGGTAGGTGGATTAGATAGGCTAAAGTGTTCTTGGGGTATAGCTTTATTTTCTTTTATCCAATAGGTTGATGGCGCCCCTTGATAAGGGTCATCGCCTGGTGCCCATATAACTATGTCAAGATTTTCTTCATTTTCATCTAATACTATCATGGTGACATTCAAATCTGCTTCTCCAGAATTAACACCTATAGGGTACAAAACTACCTTTCCGTACGAAACGTATCCATCAGGTATACATATATATGTTCGATAAGTATTGAAAGAGCCTGAGCCTTGGGCTGCATTCTTAATGGAATCATATGCCAGTATTCTTCCATTGCCATAGTTCTTATCGTAACCTATTTCACCCATATCTGTTCCACTAAACCTTATTGTAGTTGATTGTCCCAGAGAATATGCTGCATCATACATAAGTGCATAAACGCCTGAAAGCATAGGCGCAGACATTGAAGTACCTGATTTTACTGTATACTCACTACCTGTGTTAGCTGCTGCCGCCCTTATATTATACCCTGGAAGTACAACGTAAGGACCGTTGTTATAGGATACATTTCTATCAGTCCCACGGGAGGAACTTTCTGATAAGCCCCATCCCCCTTCATAAGGGTCTTTAATATTCCCCACAGAAGTAGAAGTATATTTAGCGTAAGTCGATAAAGTGTCATAATATGGTGGTTTATTACCATCATTACCTGCTGAAACAAAGACTGGAACTCCTTGGGCATCGATTTCATTAATCACCTCAATTATCTCTTTTCTCGCTTCGTAGGAAGCACTAGTCCCAATACTCATATTAACAACATTAATACCATATGTATCTAAATTTTGAAGAATCCATCTTAATCCTCTTAATGTATCTGCAGGATTTCCCTTCTTCCCAGCCTCAGGCAAAGTTTTTATTCCTACAAGGGCTGCCCCCGGGGCAACTCCTTCCTGAATTCCTGGATCTCCTTCTCCAGTGCCAGCTGCAATACTAGCAACGTGGGTACCATGTCCATGATCATCATAAGGATCAAGTTCACCGTTAACAGCATCATACCAACCAATTACTTTGCCTCCATCTAAGTCAACGTGTTCAGCATCAATTCCTGTGTCCATAACAGCAATTACAACATCATTCTTAGAGTAAGAATTCTCTCTTCCATCTAAATCACCAGTAACTTTAAAATCCTTCCTAGCTTTTTTTACACCTATCATATCCGTTGCTGCATTAAGGTTAATACCGATCTCATTATCTTCATTCTCATTCCATGAAGCTGGTTCATCTGGAAGAGAAAAATTATTAGTTGAGGCAATATACAGAACTTCATCCATTTTTTCTAGCTTACTTAATTGCTCACTCGTAATATTTTCAACGAGATATAGACCGTGCTTTTCTTTTATTATAGTTAAAGAATCACCAAAAATTTCTTTAAAAGCTTTTTCAAAATCTTCCGAAGAATAATCAAAATGGACTACAACATTTACATTAATACCTAATGTACTCATTTTTTTATTGGCTTTAATTTCTTGTTCCAGCATGAAGGTTATTTTCGATATATCTGATTCTGCTTTTTGTACTTTTTGTTCTGATACAATAATTTGCACTTTAGGTTCCTCTCCATCACGATAAATATTTTCTTCACTTAGCTTAATAATATCTATTTTATCAATGTCGATGGTAAGTCCCTGTTCACTTGAACTTGCATAGGTTATTCCAGATAAAGCTATTGCACCTGCTAACAACATTATGGCTATCCTTTTAGTCATTTTTTTATTCTCCTTTCCATAATATTTTGTAATACTGCTAAACTAATTAACTAAATATACTACCTCCTCCCATCTATCTTCTTTAGTATTATTTACTTCAGACATAATTAGTTATTTTATTTCTACATGCTTTTTATTTCGTTATATTTTGCTTTATAAAATCCGTAAAGATTCTACCATATCTTTCAACATTAGGATATCATGCTCTTTTTTCCAAATCAACCAATTTTTGAAAAAATTTTATTATGATTTTAGACTTATTCATATTTTAGATGAGAGAATTTAGGGTAAATAATCATTTAGAAAATGTTTATTCTAATCAAAAACAACCCCTAGAAAAATTTCTTTAAAGAATTCACCAAAGGTTGTTTTGTAATTTCTATTGAATTTTACTTAAAAGCATTTGAAATTCACTAACATAGATATCTACGATTCTTTCAGCGATTTCCACAGCCATGGTTTCTTGATAAATATGGGAGGTCATATTTCTATCATTTAACATAAGGAGCCAGTTTTCTTCATTACTAATGAGCCCCTGGGCGTAGGCCTCTTTAATAACTGCTTTGGGTGAATTTTTATCTGCAATCCCTAAATTTTCAAGATATACCTTAGTGGTTTTCCAGGAAAGCTCATAGGTAAATTCAAATCTTTGTATAAGCCCGTCACGAATAATGCTGCTGTTATGGAGCTTATATTGGTCGACGGCTTCCTTTAATCTTGCCAATGCGTTCTTAAAATTAAACAATTTATTGTCTAACTTATTCATAGATCGTCACACCCTCTTCCTGAATACTTCTTACCAATAATTTATCTGTATGCTCTCTTATAAATACAACATCTATTTTTTTCAATGTATTAATTTCCTCTATATCAGCACAGAACAGCGCCCA